>NZ_JABEKS010000001.1:0-329477 GCF_012985205.1 Planctomonas sp. JC2975
GTGTTTCGGCGGCCATAGCGAGAGGGAAACGCCCGGTCACATTCCGAACCCGGAAGCTAAGACTCTCAGCGCCGATGGTACTGCAAGGGGGACCTTGTGGGAGAGTAGGACACCGCCGGACTTAACATCACCAAGTGGCCACCCAGCAATGGGTGGCCACTTGGCGTTTAACAGCACAGTGCATTGGCAAAGCGCGTTCAGGACGCATGGGGTTCTCGGCTAGACCGGGTGCCGAAGAGAGGTTTCGCGACATGGCAGCAGAGGATCGCGGCGAAGGCCAGGAGAACGGCGGGGAGTCCCGTCGTCGGGACGCGGGCGCTGGGAAGGATCGACCAGGCAGGTCGTCCGGGAGCGGTCGCGGTCAGCACGGCGGCGACCGGCGATCGGGCTCGTCCGGCGGCGGTACTCGTGGTGCCGGTTCCTCTCGGAGTGACCGATCAGCAAGCGGCGGCCGACGTGACGCAGCGGGCTCGAGTGGCGGCGCTGGTTCGGGTGGCGATCGAGCTGACGGCCACCGCGGCGGGTACGGTTCGGGCAAGGGCGCTTCCGGGCGTTCGAACACCGGTCGCGACGGCGGCCCGCGAGGCTGGCGTGCCGACGGCGGAGGGCGTGATGAGCGTGATGGACGCGGGGGCCGCAGTTCCTCGACACGCGCTGGTGCGGGATCTGGCGCTGGAGGACGCGACTCGTCTGCAAGGCGCGAAGGCAGAGACTGGCGCGAAGGCGGTAGCGGACGCCGACCCGATGCTGGGTCGACGCGGGGTGCCGGGGCCGGCATCCGTTCCTCCGGCGACAGGAATCGGGGCGACGGCGGGAGGCCGGGCGCATCCCGTTCCGGCGGTCGGGAGCGGTGGACCTCGGATGGGCGTTCAGCCGGACGTCGTGACGGCGATCGACGCTCGGCGCATGACGGCGATCAGCGCGGTGGTCGTGACGTGCGACCGACGCGCGACGGCGGTCCGAAGGGCGAATATCGTTCGCGAGATGCACGAGAGCGCGGATCGGCACAGGGCTCTCGTGACGGAGCGGGCCGAGGTGACCGGCCTTGGAACTCGTCCCGTCAGGGTCGAGATGGCTTCGATAGGCCCAATGGTGCGCGGGACAGCCGTGGCCGCGGCGACCGTTCGGACGAACGCGGTCGGACCAGCGGAGGTCAGCGCGACAACGGGCGGAACGATCGCGACTGGTCGGGAGCGCGCGGTGGCCGGCCGACGGGAGCTTCCGCATCGGGCCGTCGGGATGACAGCCGTGCTCGCGGGTTCGACCATCGTGGTGAGGACGAGGAACGTCGAGGGATGGCTCCTCGGAGCGTCCGACCCCGGCACGACGACCCGGAGATCCCCGAATCGGTGGAACCGCGGAATCTCGATCGTGCGGCGCGCATGGAGCTGAAGACGCTCACGAAAGAGAACGCGGATGAGGTTGCGCGCCATCTCGCGATGGCTTCGCAGCTGATCGACGAGGATCCCGCGTTGGCGCATCGCCACGCGTTGGCGGCAGCGCGCCGGGCGGGCCGCATCGCGATCGTCCGCGAGACGCTCGCTATCACGGCCTATCAGACCGGCGACTACGCGCTGGCATTGCGTGAACTGCGCACCTATCGGCGCATCTCGGGCAAGAATGACCAGCTCGCGCTCATGGTGGACAGTGAGCGCGGGGTCGGGCGTCCCGACCGTGCGCTCGAGCTGGGGAGGTCGGTCGATCGCTCCGAGCTGTCGGCGGACGCCCAGGTCGCCTTGGCGATCGCGATGTCCGGTGCACGATTGGATCTCGGGCAGACGGATGCCGCGCTGAGTGAACTGCAGATCCCGCAGCTCGATCGAACCCGCGCGTTCTCCTACAGCCCCGATCTGTTCGACGCCTACGCGACGGTCCTCGAGGACCTTGGCCGCGCCCCTGAAGCAGCGGAGTGGTTCGGACTCGCGGAGCGCGCGCGAGACGCCCTCGGTCAGAACGAGGAAGACGTGATCGAGGTTGACGAGGAACTCATCGAGTTCGATGAGGCGGACGACGTCGAGCTCGAGGAGGTGGAGGTCGTCGAGCTCGCGGAGCCCGTCGACGTTCAGGGCGACGAAGCATCCGGGATCGTGTTGTCCGATGAATCCGCAGGCACGGACGGCGTCAGCCTCGGCGAGGCCGACGTTTCGGACGACCTCGACGGAGTGGACACGGACGCGACGGATGTCGAGGGCGCCGTGCCCGAGACGGGCTCCGCCGAGGCCGACGCCACCGGCAGGAACGACGGCGCCGGGAACGCCGCATCGGACGCATCCGCCGATGACGAGTGAGCATCGCCGCGGCCTGTTCCGTCGGGAGCGGGCGGTGACGCCGCTCGACGGCATCGACGTCATCCTCGCGGATCTCGACGGCGTGCTGTATGCCGGCGCCGACGCGATCCCTCATGCCGTCGAGTCGCTGAACACTGCACAGGCCGACGGCATCCGCGTCGCGTGCCTGACGAACAACGCAGCCAGGACAGATCGCGCCGTGGCTGACCACCTGACCAAGCTCGGGTTCGACGTCGAGGCCCACGATGTGATCACCTCGCCGCAGGCGGCCACGCGAATGCTGGCCGATCTCATCCCTGCGGGGTCGACTGTCCTGGTGGTGGGTGGCGACGGGCTGGTTGCGGAGCTGGACAAGGCCGGCTTCGAGGTGACGCGATCCGCGGAGGACGGGCCTGCGGCCGTCGTGCAGGGATTCGCGCCCGAGGTGGGATGGCTGCAGCTGGCGGAGGCATCCTTCGCGCTCGCTGACGACAGCGTTCATTGGGTGGCGACGAACACGGACTGGACCATCCCGCAGGCGCGCGGTGTCGCGCCCGGCAACGGAACGCTGGTGTCGGCGGTGCACACCGCTGTCGGCAGGCTTCCCTTGGTGGCTGGCAAACCGGAGCGTGCGATCTACGACCTGGCCATCGAACGCTTCGAGGCGAAGTCGCCGCTCATGATCGGCGACCGGCTCGACACGGACATCGCCGGCGCGAACCGGGCCGGCATCCCGTCCGTGCTGGTGCTGACCGGGATCGACAAGGCCAAGCAGGTCCTCGCGGCAGGCAAGGACGAACGGCCGACGTTCGTGCTCTCGGATCTGCGTGAACTGCACGAGCCGTATCCGGTCGCGAAAGTGTCGAAGTCGGGGGATGCGGTCGAGGTGCGGCGGGCATCCGTTCGGTTGGAAGGCAGCACGGTGCGGATCGTCGCACGCGGCGACAGTGAGATCGACCTCCTGCGCGCCGCCAGCACGCTGATCTGGGGATGCGGACGTCCGATCTACGCGCTCGAGGTTCCGGAAGAGCTCTACGCGTGAGACCGGAGTACCGGAGTGCCGCGGACGATCGTCGGGGGTCGGCGGTACCGTGTACGGATGCTTGACGAGAGCGGTTCCGTCCCGGACGCAGACAGTGGCATCCCTATGAGTGGTGTCGGGGACGGTGTCGACGACGATGGCGAGCTTGCCCGGAAGGCGAACGACCTGTCGCGGGAGGCGGGCGCCTCGACGAGTGAGGACGGAGCCGCGGGAGCCATCAGCGATCCGACAACGGATTCAGACGTGGCAGACGGCGGTCTCGTATCGCGGCTGCAGCTGATCGAGGAGCGGCCGTTGCAGGATCGCGCCGACGCGTACGGGCGCATCCACGGCGAGCTCGTCGATGCGCTGGAAGGCGCTGACCATCCCGAGCTGGACGACTGAGCGGTTGGACGACTGACCTGGTGGCGGAACAGCGTCTGGATGCTGCGGTGGCGGCCCGCGGACTCGCGCGCTCACGCACGCACGCGGCGCGTCTCATCGCCGACGGCCGCGTGAGCGTGGACGGTCGACCGGTCGTGAAGGCATCCGCCCACGTGCAGGAGACGAGCGATATCACCGTCGCAGACGTGGATCACTACGTCAGTCGTGCGGCCCACAAGCTCATCGCGGCGCTCGACGGATTCGGCGTCGACCCGCGGGGGCTGGCGGCGCTCGACGTCGGCGCCTCGACCGGTGGGTTCACGCAGGTGCTGCTCGAACGAGGCGCGGAGCACGTTATCGCCCTCGATGTCGGTCACGGTCAGCTCGCACCGCTCATCGCGACGGACGACCGTGTGACCGTCGCCGAAGGCGTCAATGTGCGTTATCTGGACGCCGGGGCACTTGGCGGGCTCGCCGAAGGCCGCGAGATCGGCCTCGTGGTCGGCGATCTCTCGTTCATCTCCCTCACGCTGGTGCTGCCGCCGCTGGTCGAGACTGTCGGGCGCGACGCCGAGTACGTGCTGTTGATCAAGCCGCAGTTCGAGGTCGGGCGGGCCGGGATCCGCGAGGGCATCGTGCGGAACAGGGCGCTGCGCGAGGATGCGGTGACGTCGGTGGCGTGGGCCGCGTGGGACCTCGGGCTGCCGACAGCCGGCATCCTTCCGTCCCCCATCGCCGGAAGCCACGGGAATCACGAGTACCTGATCCGACTGAGCACACGGGCGCGGCGGCATCCGACAGAATGGTTGAACGACATCGGCGAGATGGTGGGAGAGTGAGGCGCGTGGGCGCACCCGGTCGGTACTTCCTCGTTGTTTCACACACCGGGCGCGGTGATTCGGTGCTCGCCGGCATCCAGGTGTGCCGACAACTGATCGCGGCGGATGTCGTGCCTGTGCTGGGCGCCGAGGAGCGCGCCGATCTCGTGGATGCCGCACCCGACCTGGCGTCGCTCGCGGTGCTCGGCGACGATGTCGCCCCCGAGCAGCTCGAGCTGGTCATCGTGCTGGGCGGCGACGGCACCATCCTTCGTGCAGCCGAGACCGTTCGCGGATGCGACGTGCCTCTGCTGGGCGTGAACCTCGGACACGTCGGCTTCCTCGCTGAGAGCGAGCGCGATGACCTCGAACTGGCCGTCACTCGTGCGCTGGAACGCGACTACACGGTCGAGCAGCGGATGACGCTCGGCGTGAAGGTGAAGTCCGGAACCGAGGTCGTCTACGAGAGCTGGGCGCTGAACGAGGCGAGCATCGAGAAGGCGAGCAGGGAGCGCATGATCGAGGTCGTCATCGAGGTCGACGGCCGTCCGCTGTCGAGCTTCGGATGCGACGGCGTCGTCATGTCCACGCCGACCGGATCCACCGCCTACTCGTTCTCCGCAGGCGGGCCCGTCGTGTGGCCGACGCTCGACGCGCTTCTCCTCGTGCCGCTGAGCGCGCATGCGCTGTTCGCCCGGCCGCTCGTGGTCGCGGCGGACTCCGTGCTCGCCGTCGAGCTGCTGCGGCGCACAGACACCCCCGCCGTGCTCTGGTGCGACGGGCGGCGCGCGTTCGACCTGCCGACGGGGTCCCGCGTGATGGTGTGGCGATCGCCGACACCGGTCACTCTGGCCCGCTTGCACACGGCGCCGTTCACCGATCGGCTCGTGCGCAAGTTCGACCTGCCGGTCACGGGATGGCGGGGGCCGAACGCCCGTGATTGAGGAGATCTCGATCCGCGACCTCGGGGTCATCGAGCGGGCGACCCTGCCGCTCGGTCCGGGGTTCACCGCGCTCACGGGTGAGACCGGTGCAGGCAAGACCATGGTCGTCACCGCTCTCGGCCTGCTGCTCGGGCAACGCGCCGACAGCGCCGTGGTCCGCGCCGGCAGTCCGCAGCTCTGGGTCGAGGGGCGTTGGCGCGTGCCGGCCGGCGGAGACGTCGCCGAACGGGTGCGGGATGCCGGGGGAGACCTCGATGACGTGGGTGATGCATCCGCGGGAGAGCTCGTGCTCAGTCGCTCGGTGGCGGCGGAGGGTCGTAGCCGCGCCATCGTCGGCGGCCGCGGCGCGCCGGTGAGCGTGCTCACCGAACTTGCGGAGCAGCTCGTGGTGGTGCACGGGCAGTCGGATCAGATCCGGTTGAAGTCCGCCTCCGCTCAGCGGGATGCCCTCGACCGGTTCGCCGGCCAACGACTCTCGGAAGCGCTTGACGCTTATCGAGCGGCGTACCGGCGGTGGAACGCCAATCGGGAAGAGCTCGCCGAACTCGTGGACGAGCGCGATCGACGCGCGCGCGAAGCCGATGACCTGAGGGCGGCGCTCAGCGAGATCGAAGCCATCGCCCCCGAGCCGGGTGAGGACGAAACCCTCGGCGAACAGGCCGAACGTCTGACGAACCTCGAGTCGCTACGGCTCGGGGCGTCTGCCGCGCGCGAGTCGTTGTCGGCGGAGGACTCAGAGGGCCCGGACGTGCGCGGACTTCTCGAGACCGCCAGGCGGGAGCTCGAACGGGCGGGTGCGCACGATAGTGCGCTGCAGGAGCTGGCGGATTCGCTCTCGGAGCTCGGGTTTCAGGTGGACGATGCGGCGGCGCAACTGTCCACCTACCTCGCGGCACTGGACTCCGACGGCGCCCACGACCTCGAGGTGATCCAGGAGCGACGGGCCGAGCTGTCCGGACTGGTGCGCAAGTACGGCCCGACGCTGGACGAAGTCATCGAGCGAGCGGCAACGGGTGGTGAGCGACTCGCGGAGCTGGAAGGCGACGAGGAGCGCATCGAGCAGTTGACGACGCTCGTCGAGGATGATGCGCGTGAGGTGGAGCGGCTGGCGGCATCCGTTTCCGCACTGCGCAAAGCCGCGGCGGACGTGCTCGCGACGGAGGTGACCGAGGAGCTCGCTGCGCTGGCGATGGCCGACGCCGCCGTCGTCGTCGACGTGCAGCAGCGCGACGACTATTCGCTTTCTGGACGGGATGCGGTGTCGATCCTGCTGCGGCCGCACGGGGGCGCGGATCCCAGGCCGCTCGGCAAGGGTGCATCCGGTGGCGAGCTGTCGCGGGTGATGCTCGCGATCGAGGTGGTGCTGGCCGGGAGCGATCCCGTGCCGACCTTCGTGTTCGACGAGATCGATGCGGGCGTCGGAGGGGCATCCGCGATCGAGATCGGTCGTCGGTTGGCCCGCCTGGCCGAGAGTGCTCAGGTGATCGTCGTGACGCACCTCGCCCAGGTCGCGGCGTTCGCGACCAACCACCTCACTGTCGTGAAGGCCGGAGACGGTTCGGTGACGGCGTCCAGCGTGCAGAAGCTGGACGGTGACGACCGGGTGTCGGAGATGGCGCGACTGCTGTCCGGCCTGCCGGATTCCGAGAGCGGTCTCGCGCACGCGCGCGAGCTCATCGAGGTCGCGCGCGAGCGGGCGGAAGCCAGCGCGCCGCAACGCTGAGGCCGTCAGTCCGCGACTTCGACGTCGTCTTCGTCATCGACTTCGACCTAGTCTTCGTCTTCGTCTTCGTCCTCGACTTCGACTTCGACTTCGAGTCGGCACTCCAGCCGTTCGCGTCTGCATCCCACTGCGCTCGCGCGGCGATCTCACGCCTGTGCCGGCCCCTCCCCACAGCGACGCCCGCCGGCACGTTGTGCTCCGGCGGGCGTACTGGGGCGCTCAGACGCGCTCGTCTACCGCGACGTGCTGGGTCAGGACCCTGCCGAGGGCGTCCAGCTGGGCGCCCATCCCTTCGCTGCGGTACTCGGGCTTGTCCTCGTCGTCGAGATAGATTCCGTGCTCGGTGAGGATCAGGCGCGTGCTGTCACCGTCCGCCCGGAACTCCACTGAGGTGAGCGACACGGAGATGCGGGTGTCGTCGCGCAGCATGTAGCTCGAGTAGACGATGCGCTCGTTCTCGACGATGTCCCGGTACTCGGCGTCGTACGTGAAGACCACGTCGCCGCCCGGCATGCCGCCGCGCGAGAGCTCGTGTCCGCCGACGCGGAAGTCCAGTCGATACTCGCTGCCGGAGCCGCCGGGGGTCGTGTCGCCGGTGAACCAGACGCGCTTGGCACTGACATCCGTCCACGCGTGGAATACGCGCTCCACGGGAACCGGATACGTTCGTTCGAGCACCATCGTGTCGTGGGTGATGAATCGATCGGTCATGGGACGTCCTTGTTTCTGTTCGGTCTGTTCGATCTGTTCTGCTGTCACTTCGCTGTGCTGGCCTGCTCGTCGTCGGCGAGGAAGTCGCCGAGCCGATCGAGGCGCTCGTTCCAGGTGATTCGCCGGTCCGTGAACCACGCCTCTGCACGGTCGAACGCCGAGCGGTCGAGGCTGCACGTGCGCACCCGGCCGACCTTTCGGCTGCGAACCAGGCCGCTGGCCTCCAGCACCTGGAGGTGTTGGATGACCGCCGGCAGCGACATCGCCATCGGTCGGGCCAGCTCGCTGACCGATGCGTCGCCGTCGGCCAGACGCTCCACCATGCTGCGGCGAGTCGGATCGGCCAGCGCGTGGAAGACTCCGTCCAGATGGTTAAGCATGTGGTTAACTAACCACTGGGCGTCCGCGCTGTCAAGAGAGCGCCGTGCCGGAGGAGAGAGGTTCTCGGGGTCGTGTTGCGTCCCCGGAGGCGCATCACCTCGGTGATAGGATGAAAGCCCGTGGTGGAAAAATCTGACGCGGGTCCCTCGAGTTCAACAATCCGGCCGAACGGCACTACCAAGCACATCTTCGTGACAGGTGGTGTCGTTTCTTCTTTGGGCAAGGGGCTGACGGCAGCCAGCCTGGGCAACCTCCTCACATCGCGCGGCTTGCGCGTTGTGATGCAGAAACTCGATCCGTATCTCAATGTGGATCCCGGAACGATGAACCCGTTCCAGCACGGCGAGGTCTTCGTGACCGACGACGGCGCCGAGACCGATCTGGACATCGGACACTACGAGCGCTTCCTCGACATCAACTTGAGCCAGGCGGCCAACGTCACGACCGGTCAGATCTACTCGCAGGTGATCGCCATGGAGCGTCGCGGCGAGTACCTCGGCGACACGGTTCAGGTGATCCCGCACATCACCGACGAGATCAAGCGCAGGATGCGGCTGCAGGCATCCGACATCCCGCAGCCCGACGTGATCATCACCGAGATCGGCGGCACCGTCGGCGACATCGAGTCGCAGCCGTTCATCGAATCCGCCAGGCAGGTGCGCCACGAACTCGGACGCCAGAACTGCTTCTTCGTGCACGTCTCGCTCGTTCCCTACATGAACGCATCGGGCGAGCAGAAGACCAAGCCGACGCAGCACTCGGTGGCGGCGTTGCGCTCCATCGGCATCCAGCCGGACGCACTCGTGCTGCGCAGCGACCGTCCGGTCTCCGAGAGCAACAAGAAGAAGATCGCGCTCATGTGCGACGTGGACGAGAGCGCCGTCGTCAACGCCGTCGACGTGCCGAGCATCTACGACATCCCGAACATGCTGCACGAGCAGGGGCTCGACGACTACATCATCGCCCAGCTCGGCCTGGTCGCCGATGACCCGGATCGCCAGAGCTGGGACTCGCTCCTCAGAGTGGTGCACGAGCCGAAGCACGAGGTGACCATCGGCCTGGTGGGGAAGTACGTCGACCTTCCGGATGCCTACCTCTCGGTCACCGAGGCGCTTCGCGCAGGAGGCTTCGCCAACCGCGCGAAGGTGAACCTGAAGTGGATCGCGAGCGACGGATGTCAGGATCCGGAAGGTGCGGCGCATGAGTTGGCGGATGTGGACGGCATCTGCGTGCCCGGCGGCTTCGGCATCCGCGGGATCGAGGGCAAGCTCGGGGCGCTGCGGTTCGCCCGCGAGAACGGGATCCCGACGCTGGGACTCTGCCTCGGTCTGCAGTGCATGGTGATCGAGTACGCGAGGCACGAGGCGGGCCTGGACGGGGCATCCTCGAGCGAGTTCGATCCGGACACGACGTATCCGGTCATCGCCACGATGGCGGAGCAGGTCGAGATCATCGCCGGCGGCGACCTCGGCGGCACGATGCGCCTCGGCCTGTATCCCGCGAAGCTGCAGGACGGATCGATCGTCTCCGAGCTGTACGGCGCCGCCGAGGCGTCAGAGCGGCACCGCCACCGCTACGAGGTGAACAACAACTACCGCGAGCGCATCGCGGACGCGGGGCTCGTGTTCTCCGGCACCTCACCGGACGGGCATCTCGTGGAGTACGTGGAGCTCGATCGGAATGTCCACCCGTTCTACGTGGGCACGCAGGCGCACCCGGAGCTGCGTTCGCGGCCGAACCGCGCGCATCCGTTGTTTCGCGGCCTCATCGCCGCCGCCCTCGACCGCCAGGAGTCCAGTCGCCTCTTCGAGGTGAAAGAGGAAGTGGATGCCTGAGCTCGGCGCGTCGGACGACCGGCGAACGCTCGACGAGCTGGCGGACGAGCCCTACGCGGCGACGGTCGTGGATTCCGAGGTTGTCTATCGCGGCCGCGTCTGGGATGTGCGCAGGGACACTGTTGATATCGGCCACTCGACGATCGTGCGCGAGTACGTCGACCACACGGGCGCCGTCGCCGTGCTCGCGATGGACGACGAGGAAAGGGTGCTGCTCATCAAGCAGTACCGGCATCCGATCCGCACTCGTGACTGGGAGCTGCCCGCCGGTCTGCTCGACCTCCAGGGAGAGTCGCCGCTGAAGGCAGCGCAGCGCGAGCTCGCAGAGGAGGCCGATGCCGTCGCCGACACGTGGAACGTGCTGACGGAGTTCGCCAGCACGCCTGGCGGCAACAACGAGGTGATCCGGATCTACCTGGCCAGGGGCGTTCGTCACGCCGGCGAGACGTTCGCACGCGAAGAGGAGGAGGCCGACATCGAGGTGCGCTGGGTACCGCTCGACGAGGTGGTGCGCGGTGTGCTGGAGCGTCGGCTGCGCAATGCGCCGCTCTCACTGGGCGTGCTCGCCGCTGTCGCGTCGCGCTCGACGGGTTACGAATCCCTCGGGCCGGCGGACGCTCCGTTCCAGCGAGGCTCGTGGCTCACGCGGCCGCTGGATGGGCGCGCATCCCGATGACGCCGGATGCCGCTGTCGAGGAGTACCTGCGACACGTCGGCATCGAACGCGGCCTGTCCCGCAACACGGTTGCGGCGTACCGGCGCGACTTGAAGGCGTACCTGGCGTGGCTGGACGACAAGGGCTTGACGGACCTCGGATCCATCGGGTCGCGCGACGTGGACGACTTCGCGCGATACCTGAACACCCGGGGCGAGGCGGATGCTGCGCAGACGCTCGGTGCGGCATCCGTCGCCCGCATGCTCTCCACGGTTCGCGGCCTGCACAGATTTCTGCTCGAAGAGGGCGAAGTGGCGGAGGATGCGGCGCGGGACGTTCGGCCGCCCAAGCTGCCGTCTCGGCTGCCGAAGGCTCTCACTGTGACGCAGGTGGAGGCGCTCCTCGCCTCCACCGACGGTGACGAACCGGCGCTGATCAGAGACAAGGCGCTGCTCGAGCTGCTGTACGCGACGGGCGCCCGCGTCTCGGAGGCGGTCGACCTCAACGTTGACGACGTGATCGACCGCGAGGTGATCCGGCTCACCGGCAAGGGCAGCAAGCAGCGCATCGTCCCGCTCGGCAGGTATGCACGAGAGGCGGTCGACGACTACCTGGTACGAGTGCGCCCTCAGTATTCGATGCGTGGGAAGGCCACTCCGGCACTTTTCCTCGGCGCTCGCGGTGCCCGGCTGAGCAGGCAGAGCGCCTGGCTGATCATCAGGGCGGCGGCGGAGCGAGCTCAGCTGACGGCATCGGTCTCACCGCACACGCTCAGGCACTCGTTCGCCACGCACCTCCTGGAGGGGGGAGCGGATGTGCGGGTGGTGCAGGAGCTGCTCGGGCACTCCTCCGTCGCCACGACCCAGATCTACACACTCGTCACCGCGGACACGCTCCGCGACATGTATACGACGGCGCATCCACGGGCCAGGTGAGCAGAGCGCGGTTCTGCCGGACGCCATCGGGTCGCGGAGTTGCCTGAGGGTGCGCTCGCGGGACTTCGCTCGGGTCGGCATCGCTTGGGCGACACCGCTCGGAGCGCCGCGGTCAGCGGTGCATGACCTGCTGCAGCATCCAGCGCCAGGTCGGCGCGTACCGCATGGTTCCGTTGGTCGTGCGCGGGCCGAAGTCGTTCACGGTGTGTCCGTGCGACTCGAGCGGCGTGCCGATGTCGAGAGAGCTCAGCAGCACGTGGCTGCCGGTCGGCACCGGACGCGCCTCCGAGATCGACGGAGTGCCCATGCCGAGCTTCGTCCAGGAGTCGGTGATTCGATCGAAATACATGTCGTGCACGTCGTCGAACCCGTACATGCGGGAGACGGGGGTCTCACCCTTCGACCGCATCCAGGAGGCGGACACGTCGCCGTACGTCTCGACGGGCGACGAGTACATGAGCACGCCGCGCACCTCGTGGAAGTGAGAGATGAACGCGGATTCGCCACCGCCTTGCGAGTGTCCGGCCAGCACCACGTCATTCCACGCGGGATGGCCGTTCACGAGGAAGCGGGCCCAGTAGCCGCCGGGATCCTGGGTGTCCAGATAGTCGATGGCGGCACGGAATCGACGGAGGATCGAGTTCGCGGCGTCGATGCGGCTGTACCGCGACGGCGAGGTTCCGTCGTAGCGGTTCTGCTGCAGCATCGTGTAGCAGTGCGCGTGCCCGCGGCAGGTTCGCGTCACGGACTTGCCGGTGTTCCAGTAGTCCAGCCCGAGCACGTTGTATCCCACCGCCGCGGCAGTGCTGAGGTACTCCCGATAGTCGTTGGGGACCTCGCCCGTCGCGGGCAGGAAGACGAGCAGCGGCGCGTCGCCCCCCACGTGCTGGGCGACCTCCTGGGCGTTCGGATTGTCGACGCCGTGTTCCAGATAGGGGAGTTTGAAGCTGAGTACCTTGCCTGTGCCCGTGGGCATCGGCGAAGAGGACGACTGGTTCAGCAACGCTGCTCCGGTGAGGAGGGCAGCGACGAGCACCGCTGCCGTCCCGACGGCTGCGGTCGTCCACACGCGTCGGCGTCGGTTTCCCACGGCGATCACCGTAGCAATGCTCAAGGCCTTGAAGCTGGACCATCCGCCGAATCCCATGAGGGCGTTCACAGCGAGCCACGGGGAGTGAGGACAGCGGGACTATCGCCCGATGCGACGGTCCCGCTGATCCGCGGCGTTCCTGCCTGTTCACCTTTCCGATGATCGATAGACTCGAACGCGATCCAGGTGGACAGTGAGCGGAGGAGTCGTGGCACGTATCCCAGCCGACGAGCAGGAACTGCCGGGCTTCGGTGACGTCGCCGTGGAGGAACTCGGCCCGACCGGGCGTCCGCTTCGGGAGTTCCCGACGCCGCCGGAACTGAAGTCGCACGGACCAGCTCGGGTGATCGCGCTGTGCAATCAGAAGGGCGGGGTGGGTAAGACCACCACCAGCATCAACCTGGGCGCAGCGCTCGCCGAGTACGGCCGACGGGTGCTCGCCGTCGACTTCGACCCCCAGGGCGCACTGTCGGCCGGTCTCGGCGTCGCGACGCACGAGGCGATCACCATCTACGACCTTCTGCTCTCCAGCGCACACGATCCGTCTGAGGCGATCCAGCCAACCGGGACGCCTGGACTGGACATCATCCCGGCGAACATCGACCTCTCGGCCGCTGAGGTGCACCTGGTCAACGAGGTGGCACGCGAGCAGGCGCTGGCCCGAGTGCTGCGCAAGGTCTCGGGCGACTACGACGTCGTCCTCATCGACTGCCAGCCGTCGCTCGGAATACTGACCGTCAACGCGCTCACTGCGAGCCACGGCGTGCTGATCCCGCTCGAGTGCGAGTACTTCGCGCTGCGGGGTGTCGCCCTGCTCATCGAGACGATCGACAAGGTGCGCGAGCGGCTGAATCCGGCACTGGAACTCGACGGCATCCTCGCAACGATGTACGACGCGCGCACGCTGCACTCACGTGAGGTGCTCGAGCGCGTGGTCGACGCGTTCGGCGAGGAGGTGCTGGAGACGGTGATCGCGCGGACCGTGAAGTTCCCGGACGCCACCGTCGCAGCGACCCCGATCACCCAGTTCGCGCCCGAGCACCAGGCGGCAGACGCCTACCGTCAGCTCGCACGGGAACTCGTGTTCCGTGGCGCAGCCGCCTGAGCCCGACGCGCAGGATGCCCCCGGCGGCCCTGTGTCGCCGAAGAGTGCTGTGTCGCCCGCGAGTGCCGTGACACCCGACCCCGATGTTCCGTCTGGTGTCGATGGGATTCGGGAGGCCGGTGCGCCGTCGTTCCTCGTCGCCCTCGAGGTGTTCGAGGGGCCCTTCGACCTCTTGCTGAATCTGATCGGTCGCCACGAGCTGGACATCACCGAGGTCTCTCTGAGCAGGGTGACCGACGAGTTCATCGCATATCTGCGTGGGATCGACACCGCGGACGAACTGGACCAGGCGAGCGAGTTCCTCGTCGTGGCGGCGACGCTGCTCGACCTGAAGGTAGCCGGGCTCCTTCCGCAGGGCGAACTCGTCGATGCAGAGGACGTCGCCCTGCTGGAGGCACGCGACCTCCTCTTCGCGCGACTGCTGCAGTACCGCGCGTTCAAGCAGGCGTCGACGTGGTTCGCCGGGCGGTTCGAGACGGAGTGGGGCAGACATCCGCGGATCGTCCGCCTCGACGAGAAGTACCGGTCGCACGAGCCGGAGCTGAAATGGACGCTCAGCGTCGAGGACTTCGCCGCGATCGCCGAGCTCGCCTTCGCTCCCAAGGCGATTCCGATCGTGGAGCTGGACCACTTGCACGCACCGTTGGTGAGCGTGCGGGAGCAGGCAGCGCTCGTCGTGACGCAGCTCCGGCGTGGAACGCCCTTCACCTTCCGCGAGCTCATCGCCGGCGCCGATCGCAAGGGCGTCGTCGTCGCCCGATTCGTCGCGGTGCTCGAGCTCTACCGCTTCGGGGCCGTGGGATTCGAGCAGCTGGAGCCACTGGGGGAGCTGACCATCCGCTGGGTTGCAGATGCCTGGTCGGACGAGAACCTCGCCAACCTGGGGGCCGATTATGGATGAACGACACGACGAGGAGGCACCGGAGGTGACGGAGTCGCAGACGGTCGACCGGGACGGGACGGATCCGGAGGTGCAGGATCCGGTGCTTCCGGGCGCAAACGACGGGGAAGCGGCCTTCACGCTGGAGACGCCGACAGGTGCGCCGGAGCTCGTCGAGAAGCCGGTGTACGACATCCCTCGGGCGATCGAGGCCGTGCTCATGGTCGCGGACGAGCCACTGCCCCTCGTCACATTGGCGACGGCCGTCGGCGCGCCGATCGCCGCAGTACGCCAGGCGATCGACGGCCTCGTCGAGGACTACGACGGAGAGGCCGGCGGACCCCGTCGCGGCTTCCAGTTGCGCGAGGTCGGCGGCGGATGGCGTCTGTACGTGCGAGACGAGTACGACCGCCTCGTGATGGACTTCGTCACCGAGCAGGCGCCGGCGAAGCTGTCGCAGGCCGCACTGGAGACCCTTGCGGTCATCGCGTACCGGCAGCCCATCACGCGCGGCGCCATCGCGTCGATCCGTGCGGTCAACGTGGATTCCGTGGTGCGAACGCTGCTGTCGCGCGGACTCATCACCGAGCTGTTCGCGGATGCCGAGACCGGCGCCATCAACTACGGCACCACCGACCTCCTCCTGCAGCAACTCGGCATCAACGCGGTGGAGGAGCTGCCGCTCATCTCACCGCTTCTCGCGGACGGAGCAGACGGGTTCGACGACGATGTGCGCTGAACGGATCAATCATCAGGACACCGGCCGGCCGGAGGGCGAGCGACTGCAGAAGGTCATGGCGGCCGCGGGTGTGGCATCCCGCCGTGTCAGCGAAGAGCTGATCGTTCAGGGCCGGGTTCGCGTGAACGGCACCGTCGTGACGGAGCTGGGGCGGCGGATCGACCCGACCTCCGACCTGCTCGAGGTCGACGGGTCGGCCGTGCAGCTGGATGCCACCAAGCGCTACGTGATGCTCAACAAGCCGACCGGTGTCGTGAGTTCGATGCGAGACGATCGCGGACGTCCGGACTTGCGGGGCTTCACGGACGAGTACGAGGAACGGCTCTTCAACGTGGGGCGCCTCGACGCGGACACCAGCGGACTTCTGCTGCTGACGAATGACGGGGAGAGCGCCAACGTGCTGGCTCATCCGTCGTTCGGGGTGACCAAGACCTACATCGCGACGGTGCGGGGGAGCGTGGCGCCCGCAACGCTCACGAAGCTCACGCGTGGCATCGAGCTCGACGACGGGCCGATCGCGGCGGACAAGGCCCGGTTGCTGCAGACATCCGCTGGGCAGAGCATCGTGGAGGTGACCCTGCACTCCGGCAGGAACCGCATCGTGCGGCGGATGCTCGACGCCGTCGGGCATCCCGTCGTCGCGTTGGTGCGCCGACAGTTCGGGCCCCTGCACCTGGGAACGCTGAAATCTGGTGCGACCCGGGACTTGACTAAAATCGAACTCGGCCAGGTGCTCACTCTTGCCAGGTCGAAATCGGAGCGAATGTGAATCAGAACCCTGCCGCGCGCATCGACGGCAGTGTGCGCGTCGTGGGGGCCGGCCTCCTGGGGGCATCGATCGGGCTCGGGCTGCGGGAGCGCGGCGTCGACGTGATCCTCGCGGATGCCTCGCCCGCGACCCTCGACCTGGCCATCGATTACGGTGCAGGCCGTGCTCCGCGCGATGACGACGACCCCGTGCTCATCGTGGTGGCGGTGCCGCCGGATGCCACGGCGCCGGTCGTCGCCGCCGAGCTCGCCGCGTTTCCGAACGCGACGGTCACCGACGTCGCGAGCGTCAAGGTGGCGCCGCTGTCGGACCTCGAGGCCGCTGGCGCCGACCTCGCGCGGTACGTCGGATCGCATCCGCTCGCGGGACGGGAGCGCGGCGGTCCGATCTCGGCGCGCGCCGACCTCTTCGTCGGCAGACCCTGGGTGGTGTGCCCGCGTCCGGGCATGGCGCAGGCACGGATCAACCTGATCGAGCAGCTCATCCTCGACCTTCAGGCCACGCCGGTGACCCTGCCTGCCGACGAGCACGACGCCGCCGTCGCTCTCGTGTCCCACGCGCCGCAAGTGGTGTCGACGCTGATGGCGAAGAGGCTGGCGACCGCACCGTCATCCGCTCTCGCCCTGGCCGGTCAAGGCGTTCGCGACGTGACGCGCATTGCGTCCAGCGACCCTGAACTGTGGGTGCAGATCCTTGCGGCTAACTCGCCGGCGGTCGTCGAGATCCTGCGCGCCTACCGGGACGACCTGGACGCAGCGCTCATCGCGCTCGGTGACGTGTCGGCTCCTGGCGCACGCCGCACCATCGCCGGCGATCTGGCGGCCGGCAACGCGGGAGTCGCCGGGCTGCCGGGAAAGCACGGCCAGGATCGGCGCTATGCCAGCGTGATCGTCATGGTCGACGACAAGGCGGGCGAACTGGGACGACTGTTCTCCGAGCTCGGCGAGATCGGTGTGAACATCGAAGACCTGCGGCTCGAGCATTCGCCCGGCGCTCAGATCGGACTCGCGGAGATCGCCGTGCTGCCGGAAGTGAAGACGCGCACCATCGACGACCTGTCGGCGCGAGGCTGGAGGATCGCCGGATGAGCCCTGAGCACAACGCATCTCCTGTCCCGTTCGTCGTCGCCGTCGACGGCCCGGCAGGCAGCGGGAAGTCCAGCGTGAGCAAGGCAGCTGCTGCGAAGCTCGGCTTCGCCTTCCTCGACACGGGAGCCGCCTACCGCGCGCTCACCTGGTTCGCGACGCAGCGCGGCATCGACGTGGCCGAAGCGGATGCCGTGGTTGCCTCGATCGCGGACTTCGACTACCGCATCGACACGGAGCCCGGGCGTCTGCGCGTGTTCGTCGGCGAGACGGATGTGACGACGGAGATCCGGAATCCCGAGGTGTCAGCCCGGGTGAGCGCCGTGGCGCGCATCCCCGAGGTGCGGCTGCGGCTGAACGAGCTCTTCCGCGGGATCCTGTCCGGTACGGATCACGACGGGATCGTGGCCGAGGGCCGCGACATCACGACGGTCGTCGCGCCGGAAGCGCCGGCGCGCATCCTGCTGACCGCGTCCCCCGAGGTGCGCGCGGCACGTCGTGCCGGGGAACTCGACGGGCACTCGGCTGCCGACGTGGCGGCGCAACTGCACGCCCGCGACCGCGCCGACCTGCAGGTGGTCGACTTCATGTCCGCCGCCGAAGGCGTGACCACGGTGGACTCCACCGACCTGAACTTCGATGAAACCGTCGACGCAGTGATCGACGTGATCAAGTCCGCGCGTGCCTCTGGCACCGGCGCGGCACCGTCCCGAGGAGGAACGGATGTCTGACCCCCGACCGCCAGAAGAGAACGACGATTTCGACGCGACGCCGGACGATCTCGCCGACCGTCTCGCGAACGTCGACGAGGTGCTGGCGCACCAGCGTGCCACGGCGCTGCGAGCCGGTCTCGACGAGTACGAGCTCGACGACTCCGACCTCGACGTGCTGGATGCCGTCACGGAGAATCCGGACGAGATCCACTACCTGCCCGCGCTGCCGGTCGTGGCCATCGTCGGCCGACCGAACGTCGGCAAGTCCGCGCTGGTGAACCGCATCCTCGGCCGCCGCGAGGCCGTCGTCGAGGACACCCCGGGCGTGACGCGCGACCGCGTCTCGTACCAGGCGGAGTGGAACGCCAAGCGGTTCACCGTGGTGGACACCGGCGGGTGGGAGCCGGATGCGAAGGGCATCGACGCATCCGTCGCTGCGCAGGCCGAGGTCGCGATCGATCTGGCCGACGCCGTGATGTTCGTCGTGGATTCGAACGTGGGCGCGACCTCCACCGACGAGCACGTCGTGCGTCTGCTGCGCAAGTCGAAGAAGCCGGTCTTCCTCGTCGCGAACAAGGTGGACGACGCGCGGCAGGAGCCGCAGGCGACCGAGCTGTGGAACCTCGGACTGGGGGAACCGCATCCGGTCAGCGCCCTGCACGGCCGTGGCGTCGCAGACCTTCTGGATGACCTGTTGAAAGTGCTGCCAGAGGAGTCGGCGTACGCGCAGCGCGAGATCGGCGGACCCCGTCGTGTCGCGATCGTCGGACGTCCGAACGTCGGCAAGTCCAGCCTCTTGAACAAGGCGGCCGGCGAGGAGCGCGTGGTCGTCAACGACCTCGCGGGCACCACCCGCGACCCGGTCGACGAGCAGATCGAGCTCGGCGGCCGCGTGTGGCGGTTCGTGGACACGGCCGGCATCCGTCGTCGCGTCCACCTTCAGCAGGGCGCGGACTTCTACGCGTCGCTGCGCACGTCGACCGCGCTGGAGAAGGCCGAGGTCGCCGTCGTCGTGCTCGACGTTTCCGAGCCGATCAGTGAGCAGGATGTGCGGATCATCGACCTCGTGCTGGAGAGCGGGCGCGCTCTCGTGCTGGCCTACAACAAGTGGGATCTGCTCGACGACGATCGTCGTCGCTATCTGGAGCGCGAGATCGAGCAGGATCTTGCCCACGTGTCGTGGGCACCGCGCGTGAACATCTCGGCGCGCACCGGACGTCACCTGGAGAAACTCGTGCCGGCGCTCGAGACAGCGCTCGAGTCGTGGGACACGCGCATCCCGACGGGCAAGTTCAACGCGTTCCTCGCCGAGCTGACGGCTGCGCACCCGCACCCGGTACGTGGCGGAAAGCAGCCGCGCATCCTGTTCGGGACCCAGGCGTCGAGCCGTCCTCCGACATTCGTGCTGTTCACGACCGGATTCCTCGACCCCGGCTACCGCAGGTACATCCAGCGTCGCCTGCGCGAGATCTACGGCTTCGAAGGAAGCCCGATCGTGCTCAATATGCGTGTGCGGGAGAAACGTCGCCGTTAAGGCGACGTTTCCGAGGAGGTCCTTTCGGACCTCCTCACCGCACACGGCGCGGCCGTCTCGGCCGAGCTAGGCCATAGAAGGCGGCTTTGCCGCCCGGCGCGTGCGGGAGGAGAGGCGGCGTAGAGCCGCTTCTCCCGAAGGGGCCATTTCTGGCCCCTTCGCCGCACACGGCGCGGCCGTCTCGGCCGAGCTAGGCCATAGAAGGCGGCTTTGCCGCCCGGCCGCGCCAGGTAGCGGTCACCCAATCTTCTCTGGCAGAACTTTCTGACCTCCTCGCCGCACACGGCGCGGCCGTCTCGGCCGCGCTAGGCCAAGGGAAGGCGGCGATGCCGCCCGACCGCACCAGGTAGCGGTCACCCAATCTTCTCTGGCAGAACTTTCTGACCTCCTCACCGCACACGGCGCGGCCGTCTCGGCCGAGCTAGGCCAAGGGAAGGCGGCGATGCCGCCCGACCGCACCAGCGAGCCCGACGCGCGGTCTCTTCCGACGAGATCGCGCTCCTACTCAGCCCTAGATCTCACCCTTCCGCATGGCTTTGCGGAGTGCGTGGTAGTCCTCGACGGCCTGGTCGGCGTATGCGGATGCCCACTCCGCGATGGCGGAGTCGAACTGCGTGCCTTCGCCGAGGTATCCGGAGATGAAGGGTGCGTTTGGTGATTGCGCATGAGCGCGCGCGAGCACGGTGCCGCAGGCATCCACATAGTCGGTGAACGGCCGGAAGTCGAGGGTCTCGGTGTCGATGGAGACGTTCTGGTCGCGGAACTGCCGCACGTAGAACGCATGGCCGTCCTTGCGTACCCAACCGAGGAAGGGGTCGCTCACCGACTGCAGCACCCGCTGGTTGGCGACGACGCGATGCCCGTGATCGTCACGATCGGCGCGCGTGTCGATGATCGGCGCGCGGGGCGCGGTGGCTCCGCCGAATTCGACCGCGACGGACTCGGTCGCTTCCTTCACCTGCAGTACGAGCGACTCACCGGCCGGGCCGGTGAGCACGACGATGTAGCAGCGCGTGCCGACGCTGCCGACGCCGACGACGCGCCGCACGGCATCGGTCGCCACGTACTGGGAGAGCAGCACGGCTATGTCGGAGGGCAGCGTGTTCACGTACTCGCGCGCGATCTCCAGCACCGTGCGCTCCGTGGCCTCGGGAACGTGGGTCAGAACGGGCGGGTTCTCGATGATGGAGACGGTGCCATCGGCAGCTCGCTCGGTGATCTTGCGCACCACACGCGCCGAGGTGCGCCGGGATGCCGCGTCGATGGCATGGTCGAGCACCTTCTGCGAACTCGCAGCACGTTGACCCCTGTGCACGTCCGCGCGGATGTAGTACCGCTCGAGCACGCCGAGCTGCGTGATCTGCCGGAGCGAGATGCGGTAGCTGGCCGCGGCCTCGAGCGCTGCGGTCTGCACCTTGGACTCTTTGAATCCGCGCTGTCGTGCGGCTATGACCACACTGCCGACGAACCGCTTCACGTCCCACTCCCACGGTCCGTACGCGGATTCGTCGAAGTCGTTGAGATCGAAGGTGAGGGCTCTCTCCGGCGAGGCGTAGATCCCGAAGTTGGCGATGTGCGCATCGCCGCAGATCGTGACGTCGACGCCGGTACGCGGTGCGTCTCGCAGGTCGGCGGCCTGGATCGCCGCGGATCCGCGGTAGAACGCGAACGGGTTGGCGGACATCCGCTCCAACCGCAGAGGGATCAGGTCGTGCACGCGATGCTCGTGCTGTGCGCGCAGGATGCGGATCGGATCGCGATCTTTCGAGGGGACGTACTCGGCGTGCGCGGATCGCGGCACGTCACCTCGTGCCGCCTTGCCCGCCTCGATGAGGTCGTCGGCGCTGTGGATCGCCTCGTGGTCGAAGCGAAGGCGGCCTTCGGCGGTCATGGGCGCTCCTCATGGTCGTGGTGAGAACGGGGACTCGACGCGGATGCCGGTCGGGCGTGGTCCGTGGTGCTCCCCGGTCCGTGGTGATCGATTGTCCGCTCCCATGGCTCGATACCGCCACCGATCACCGAGAACAGCGGATGCGGACGCACGTCCAGGTCGTTCTCCAGCCGTGCGGCATGTTCTGGAGACCGGGCGCGGAGCTTCGCGAGCAGATGATCCCGTTCGTAGGCGAGCTGACCGGCGGTGACCGGAAGACGCAGGCCGGCATCGGGCGATCCGACGATGCGGGTGCGGTCGAAGCGGTAAGCGCGGGCATCCGCTTCTTCAGCGAGCCCGTGCAGATAGGTGGCGATGGCGCGCTCGTGCGCACGGAACCGGTCCAGCTGCGGATGATGCCGGTAGCCCGTCGTCGCGCCGGAGAGGGCCTTCTGCGCAAGCAGCGATTCGCGCCAGCACGCCACGAGTCCCGCGGCGTCGAGGTACCGCGGGTGCAGGCTCCACAGGCGCATGAGCACAGCCTAGGGCCGGAGGCAGGGCGAGTCGGATGCGATCAGAAGGCGAGGCGCACGACGGCGCGTCCTGTCTCGGGCCGGGACACGATCTCGAATCCTTCGGCGAGGAACGGGGAGAGCGCTCCGTGGTACAGGGCCGCCGCGGAAGCCTTCTTCTCGGTCGGGTCGACGGGATACCCCTCGAGGACACGCGCCCCAGAGGCCTCGGCGTGTGCAACGGCCGCACGCAGCAGTGCTGCGCCGATTCCGCGCCGCCGGAAGCCGACCCGCACGACGAAGCAGGTCACCGACCAGACACTGGGATCGTCCTGGGATTCCGTGCTGCCTTTCGCGACCACCCGCGTCGTGCGCAGGCGAGGATAGGCGGGGCGCGGCTCGACGGCGACCCAGCCGACAGGCTCATCGTCCAGGTAGGCCACCAGCCCAGGGCCAGGACCGTGCTCGGTCTGCTCGCGGAGTGCGGATTCGCAGGCTCCGGCATCCGCATCGCGCCACCCCGTGCCGGACAGCTTGAACCACTGGCACCAGCAGGTCGCCGGGTCGCCGCGCACGCCGAACACCGCGCGCACATCTGCCCATGGCACCTCGGCGACGGGAACGACGCGAATCTCGGCGGTCGCGTCGTCGCGCTCGCTGGTCTGCATGCGAATCACGGTAGCGACGACCACCGACATGCGGAAGGCCTGCACAGGTCCTCGACGCGTCGGACGAGAGGTCCATCCGGGGTGTGGTGCGATCCGGCGCCCGGGACCCTGTAAACTGTCCAAGGCCGTTTCGGCGGCCATCGGGCTGTGGCGCAGTTTGGTAGCGCACTTGACTGGGGGTCAAGGGGTCGCAGGTTCAAATCCTGTCAGCCCGACACAGAAAAACCCCGGAATCATGCGGAAGCCGCGTGGTCCGGGGTTCGTCCGTTAAGGCGTTCCGGTGGCGTTGCCCAACGCAGCCCGACCGTTCTCGCGTCCCGACGACGCCCGGCTGCGTCTCACGGCAGCCAGTACAGCTCGGTCACCTGCCGGTCGTCGTCCACGAAGATGATGTGCTGCGTGTTGTCGGGCATGACGTACGCCGCCAGGTTGCTGCGCGCCGGAAGGGTGCCCGTTCGAAGGGTGAGGTCGGTCGGATGCCAGCCGGTGTCATCCTGCCAGTACTCGTGAATGTGGCCGTCGGTTCCGACGTAGTCGACATGGAGCGTGCCCTCTGACGGGTACAGGTACCCGGTCGGCACGGTCCCGGCACTCGGTGCGATGCCGCCGACGGTCCCTGTCAGGTCGGCATCGTGCCAGGCGCCATCCCAGGTGAGCTGGTGGAGATGGCTGTCCGACGCGGTGTACGACACGACCTGCACGAAGCCCGGATCATTGGCGAATCCGAACGGCATGCCCGTCGCCTGCACGCCGGCGCGCGAGGAGAGCGTGAGGTCGTTGTGCTGGAAGCCGCCGGACGGACCCTTCCAGACCTCGTGCACGTGACCGTCGCTGCCTGCGTAGACGATGTGATGCGTGCACTGGGCGGTGAACCCGTACGCCGTCGGAGGCAGCATCGGATGGGACCCGGCCATGTAGGGGGTCAGATCGCTGTCCAACCAGCCGAAATCCTCCTCCATGTCGAGAAACCGCAGCGTGTTGTTCGAGCGATAGACGATGTGCTGCCCCTGCTCGAAGCTGTAACCGAACGGCTGGTCGATGAGCGGGAACTCTCCGTCGGTGAGCTGGTGATGATGCTTGTCGTCGTCCCACCAGATTTCTTGGACCTTCTGGTCCCCGCCGACCCCGGGCTCGAGGCCCTGGTAGACGACGTGCTGCGTGGCGCCGCCCGGCTCGTCGGCGTACACGTATCCGCTCGGCACGCCCTCGATCAATGGCGCGTCCGCCTGCGCGGTCAGGTCGTTGTGATGCCACGTGCCGTCCCACCACAGCTCGTGCACCTGGCCGTCGCCCGCTCCGTCGCCGAACCCCTGGTACACGACATGCTGCGTGTTCTGCTGCGGGAATGCGTAGGCGGATGGGCTGAAGATGGCGGGCGGAGCGCCCGTGCGTGCGGTCAGGTTGTTGGTCATCCAGGTCATCGGGACCACCTCCTGTGTGCCGGAAGTACCGGCATCCATCTCTGTGCAGGCTAAGCCGCCGGAGCGGGATCGACCAGGGCCACATCGTGTCGAAGCCCGGCGCATGATCCGCGTCGGCTTGCGACTTCTCGTGCGTTCCGGGCACTCGTGCGTTGTCGTGGACGGGTGGCCGGCCCGGCATCCGAGCGCCCAGTACGCTTGACCCCGATGTCGAACACCCGCGCCGAGGCCGCCTACCTGCGCTCCCTGGCCGCGTTCCGGACGCCGACGCTCGACCTCCTCCATCGTCGCTACGCGCCCTTCGTCGTGGCCGTGCTGTCGATCGTGTTCACCGTCGACCGACCGACCGTTGCGGTGTCGGATGCGCACGCCGAGGTCGGCGAGATCCTCGACGAGCTGCGGGCGGCTGGGTACGACGAGGACGAGCGGATGCTGCCCACCGGCTCGGCCCGCGAGATCTGTCGATACTGGGTGAAGGTCGGCTGGCTCATGCCGCAGATCGAGGGGGACGTCGAGGTCTACCGTCTGACGGCCCATGCCGTCGGGGCGCTGGAGATCACCGGGCGCACTGGTGGCGGACGCAGTCGCGTGTCGAACTCGCGCGTGCGTACGCTGCTCGACGCCGTGGAGCGACTGGCCGTCGATGCCGAGGCGGATCCCGAGGTGCGCCTGAAGCGGCTCGTCGAGGAGCGGGACGCGTTGGACGCCGAGATCGCGCGGCTCGCCGCGAGCGGCGAATCGGACCCCGTCGACGACGAGCAGCTGCTGGAAGAGGCGGAGAACGTGCTGCACCTGGCCCGCGAGCTTCCGGCCGACTTCTCCAGGGTCGCGGAGTCCATCAAGGCGATGCAGCGCGATGTCGTCGCGGATCTGCGTCGGGACGTGCGTCCGACCGGCGAGGTGCTGCGCGAGTATCTGGAGCGCGGGCAGCATGTGATGCAGTCCACCCCCGAGGGACGCGCCTTCGCGGGCGCGCTGCGTCTGCTCGGAGATCCGGAACGAATCGACGACCTCACGGAGCAACTGCACACCGTGCTCGCCCAGCCGTTCGCGCGCCTCATGGATGCGCAGCAGCGCGGGGAGCTCGATGCGATCGGCCGGCGGGTGGAGCTGGGTGTGCAGGACGTGCTGACGGCGCAACGGCGCGCCTCCCATGTCATCAGCGGCCAGGTGAGCACGCACGATCCGGTACGCGATCGTCAGGTCGACGAGCTTCTGCGGGACGTCATGTCTGGGTTGCAGGCGTGGACGAACGGCCCGTCGCTCCAGGCACCCGTCGAACCGGTGCGGAGCCTGCCGATGGCGACGATGGGGCACTTGAGGCAATCGCTGGGCGACATCCGTCCGCCTGCCGCTCCGGCCCCGCTTTCCGGGCTCGACGAGGAGGCCGACTTCCTTGATGCCGACACGCGCGCGTGGGGCGGGCCGCGGTACGCAGAGCTCGAGGAATATGTGGCGGGTCTCGGCGACGAGTTCGATCTGGGAGACGCGTTCGAGGGCGCGCAGGATGACACGCGGCGCCCCGTGGACCTGCTGGGGCTGCTCGAGATCGCACACCGCAACGGGATGAGCGAGGGTGACGAGGTCTCGGTCGTGGAGGCGTTGCGTCCCGACGGGACGAGAAGGCGCTTCGCGTTCGGATCCGTGACAGCTCGCGCCGCGAAGGAGGCAGATGATGACTGAGTCCGCATCGACGGACGACGATCGCGAGGCGACCTCGGCACATATCGAGGACGTCGTGTCGACGGGCACCGAAGCCGATACGCCGACGACGTCGGAGGACGACGGCGAGGCCGGCGACCGTGACGAGCCGTTCATCGCTCCGGTCGCCATGGAGGACGACCCGGACGAGCTGTTCGCCGGGGACCGCGGGGTGCTCGACCCCGAGGTGCGTCGCGTGCTCGTGCAGGTGCTGCGGCGCCGGTTCCTGTTCGCCGAGCGCAACCGCGACGAGTGGAAGGTGCTTCTCGACCATCAGCCGACCATCGAGTCGCGACTCAACGACCTGTTCGTGCGGCTCGTCATCGACCACGACAGGGGGATCGCCTACAAGCAGCAGGTGCGTTCCGACGAGCTCGACGCGCCGATCCTGCTCAAGGACGTGCCGTACTCACGCGCCGAGACGCTCGTGCTCGTGCACTTGCGGACCGTGTACCAGCGCGAGTCGGCCGCGGGCGAGGCGTCGGCGCGCGTCGACATAGAGGACGTCGAGCAGACAGTCCTGAGCTACTTCGCGGAAGCGGACGGCGACACGGCGCGGCGGCAGCGGACCATCCGCGGCGCCATGGCGCGACTGGCCAAGGACGGGATCGTCGACGAGGAGACGGTCGGGCGGTACCGGATCAGCCCGCTCATCGAGATCGTGCTGAGTGCCGAGAAGCTTCGCGAGCTGCGCGACTGGCTGCGTGCGCAAGCGGCGGGCATCGATCCCGAGGCGGTCGAGACCCCGAGAACGGAGTCGGCACGGGTCGAGGCGGCAGGCATGCAGGCGACGGGCATGGAGACGGCGGGCATGGAGACGGCCGGTTCCGACACGGGCGTTGTCGAGTCCGTCGAAGCAGAGTGGGCCGACGAGGAGCGTGGAGACGCCGAGGTCGCGGAGGAGATGGCACTGTGACGATGCTCGACACGCTCTTCGGGCTCATCCCTGCGGCATCCCGAGGGCAGCAGTGGCTCGCCGAGGACCTGCAGCTGGTCAACTGGGGCGGCTACGACGGCGCCCACCGCGTGCGCTTCTCGCCAGGCGCGACGCTGTTGTGCGGCGGATCCGGCTCCGGCAAGTCTACGCTCATGGATGCCTACATCGCGCTCATGATGCCGCACACGACCCCGTTCAACGGAGCGTCGAACGGGGGAGTGACGGGACGTCCGCGCGGCGACGAGCAGCGCAACATCCTCTCCTATGCCCGCGGCAAGCTCGACGAGTCCCGCACGGAGGACGGCACCAAGATGCGCGTGCTCCGCGGTGACGGAGTCGACACGTGGACAGCCGTCGCGATGACGTGGCTCGACCACGACGGCTCCCGGTTCACGGCGGTGCGCGCCTGGTACATCCCGGCTGGGGCCCGCGTGCTCGAGGAAACGGTGCGTGTGCGCGCCACCGCGGACGGCGACTTCGACCTCAGCTCCCTCGAGAAGGCGGCGGTGTTCCGCCTGTCGGACACCTCGCTGAAGGCTGCCGGCCTCGACCCGGTGGGCACCGATCGCGAGTTCTCGGCGCGACTTCACGCTGTGCTCGGCATCGGTGCCGCCGGTGCCGGCGCCAAGGCGATGAGCCTGCTCGCGCGCATCCAGGCCGGGCAGCAGATCACGACCGTCGACGACCTGTACAAGCGCCTTGTACTCGAGGAGCCGGAGACCATGACGACGGCGGATGCCGTGGTCGCCCACTTCGACGAACTCGAGAGCACCCGGCAACGGATGCTCACCGCACGCCAGCAGGTCGCCGCGCTCGAACCGCTTCGCGAGCTGCGCGGCAAGATCGCCGCCGCCGACGAACGGGTGCGCGTGGTCGACGGGATCGGTGGATTCGGCGAACGGGACTCCCTCGCGTCACTCTGGCGGGCGCGTCGTCGGCTCGACCTGCTGCGGGAGGTCGAGGCCGAGCTTCGGACCCGCACGCACGACCTCGACCTCGCTCTGCGGGAGAAGCACGCACTGGCGGACGCCGCGGACTCGGAGCGCGAGGGACTGGCCGACCTGTTGCGTCAGTCCGGCGGAGATCGCCTCGAGACCGCGCAGCGCGAACTCCGGCAGATCGAGTCCAGGCTCGCAGGCGTGCAGCAGGCCCGACTGAGACTCGACGCGGACCTCGCGGCAGCCGACATCCGGGTAGCGAATCGCGACGAGTTCCAGAAGCTCGTCGCGCTCGCGGGCACCGCACTGACCGACACGGATTCCAAGCGCGCAGCCCGAGGCGCCTTCGCCACCGCGATGTCCGCTCAGAAGGCGGCGGCCACGGAAGTGACCAGGCTCGAAGCTGAGCGGCAGCGCGTCACGGAGGGGCGCAGCAATGTTCCGCCGCACCTCCGCGACGCGCGCGACCTTCTCGCGTCCACAGCAGGACTCGAACCGGATGATCTCCCCTTCGTCGCGGAGCTCGTCGAGGTTCGCACCGAGTTCGAGCCTTGGCGCGAAGCGTTCAACCTGGCCCTCGGCGGTTTCGCCACCACGCTGCTGATCGATGTCGCTGAAATGGACCGGTTCCGTGCGGCGATCGACGCCGTGCGCACACCGGTGCGACTTCGCTACGAAGGCGTGCACACCGGACTGGACACCACGACCGGAGGTGACGGACGCACCCTTCCCGGCAGGCTGGACTACGCGACGACCCCGTTCACCGGATGGCTGCAGGAGCGCCTCGAGAGCCGCTTCGACTTCGTCTGCGTCGACTCGCCGTCCGAGCTCTCCCGCCACCGCAATGCGTTGACGATCACTGGCCAGCTGTCGCAGGGCAGTGGCGGCGCACACGGTGGTCACGGCCGCGACAACGTGCTCGGTTTCTCCAACGAGCGTCGGCTGCGCGACCTCGATGCCGAGCTCGAGGCCGCGAGGATCCGCGTCGCGCAGGCGGTGTCGGCTGCCGCCTCAGAGGAGGAGCAGCTCGATGCCCTCGAAAGCAGACTCGCCCTGTACGCCAAGGTCACGGAGCTCACCTGGGAACAGGTCGATCTCGACACGGTCACCGCTGAGCGAGACAGGTGGACGGCGGTGCAGGACGACGTGGTGGCGGGCAATCCGGAGATCGCGCGCATCCAGACGCAGATCGCCGACGTGAAGGAACGCTCCGCAGGCCTGCAGCGGGACATCGGGCGGATGGAGTCCGAGCGCGAGAGCACCCAGGAGACGTGGGGCAGCGTCACCGACGACGTCGATGCGAGTCAGCGCGTGGTCGATGAGGCAGAGGATGCCGGACGGGAGCTCGACGGCGACCAAGGCGCGTACCTCGACGGACGGTTCACCCTGGGCGAGCAGGCTGCGTCGGCACAGGCATCCGCAGTGCTCGTGCGCTTCGACGCCGCGCTCGCCGACGCCGGTCACCGTCTCGACGAGGACCGCCGCGCGGCCGTTCAGTCGTTCGGCGAGCACCGCGAATCGGTGCGCCGCATCATGCAGGGCTTCCTCGACCGCTGGCCGAACCCGAACCTGCTGCCGGATCCCGATACCTCGATGACCGACTTCGTGTCGCTTCTGGAAGCGCTGGAGGTCAGCGGCCTGCACCGGCTCGAGTCGGAGTGGCGGGACAGCCTGCTCAAGCTGTCCGGCAACGACCTCACGAACCTGGATTCGACCCTCAGCCGGTCGCTGCGCGAGATCCGCGAGCGTATCGAGCCGATCAACCGCATCATGCAGGACCTGCCGTTCTACGACGACGGCCATCGCCTGCAGATCACGACCCGGGAGAACCAGTCGGAGGCCCGCAGACGATTCCGCAGGGAGCTGCGTGACGTTCGTGCACTCATCGATGCGGCCACGACCGACGACGAGCGAGAACAGGTCTATCGCCGCATGTCCCGTCTGATCGGTCGGATGCGCCGCTCGGCACCCGACTTCGCCGACCTCGTCGACGTGCGCAACCACGTGCGCGTGAGCGCAGAGCGGATCGACGCGCCGACCAAGCAGCACGTCGCCCTTTACGACCACATCGGTGAGAAGTCGGGCGGCGAGTCGCAGGAGCTGATCGCCTTCATCGTGGGCGCCGCGCTGCGCTATCAGCTGGGCGATGCCGGATCCGAGCGACCACGCTACGCACCCGTGTTCATGGACGAGGCGCTCATCAAGGCGGACGCGCACTTCACCAAGCGAGCGATCGGCGCCTGGCGCGGACTCGGATTCCAGCTCGTCATCGGTGCGCCGAACGACAAGTACAGCGCCATCGAGCCGCACGTCGACGTGGAGTACGACATCCTCAAGGACACGCGAGGGCGGTCGTGGGCGAAGCCGAAGATCGGGTTGCGGGAAGCGGTCGTGTGACACGACGATCGGCTGGGTGAAGTAGCGTCCAGAGGTCAGCGTCGACGGAATGAGGACCATGGAACGCGGAACATCCGACAGCATCACGCAGCTCGAGACGAGCGACGACGCGGTGCAGCATCCCGAAGTGACGATCGCGGCCGGACGCGTGCGCGGCCGTTGGCGGCCGACCGGCGCAACCACGAGCGGCGGAGAGACGAGCAGCGGAGAGACGAGCAGCGGAGACGGTCCCGGCAGCAACACGATCGGCACACGCTCGGCGGCGTTCCTCGGGATCCCGTTCGCCGAGGCCCCGGTGGGGGAGTTGCGGTTCGCCGCTCCTGTGCCGAAGACCCCGTGGGATGGCGTGCTCGACGCAGTGGCGTTCGGTGCGACTGCGCAGCGCGGCGACCAGGGGGTGACGCTCATTCCCGAGCCGAGCATCCCCGGTGACTCCACTCTGAACGTGAACGTCTTCACGCCGGTGCCGGAGCCGGCGGAACAGAGCGCGGGGATGCCGGTGCTCGTGTGGATCCACGGCGGAGGCTACTTCGCCGGGTCGCCGGCGAGCCCGTGGTACGACGGCCGCGCCTTCAACCGCGACGGCGTCGTGACCGTGTCCATCTCGTACCGCCTCGGCTTCGACGGTTTCGGATGGATCTCGGATGCTCCTTCGAACCGCGGGGTGCGTGACTGGATGCTCGCGCTCGAGTGGGTGCAGCAGAACATCGCGGCATTCGGAGGCGATCCGTCGCGTGTCACGATCGCCGGCCAGTCCGCGGGAGGCGGCGCCGTCCTGACCCTCCTCGGCATGGAGAGCGCGCAGCACCTGTTCCATGGCGTCTACGCGCTGTCCGCCGCGCTCGCCGACGTGCAACCCGATCGCTCAGAGGAGTTCGGTCGCATGATGGCGGCTCGGGCCGGCGTCGAGCCGACTCGTGCCGGGTGGTCCGCATTGTCAGAGGAGCGTGTTCTCGACGTGCAGAAGAAGGCGACCGAACTGGGGGCGGACGCGCTGGACTCCGTTCTCGACGACGGCCTGCCGCTGGGACCCGCCGTGGACGGCGAACTCATCCTGCGTCCGACCCCGGAATCGTTCCGCGTCGGCGTCGGCGCCGACAAACCACTCGTGCTCGGCACAGCCGACGACGAGTTCACGATGGCGGTCACCGATGCTGCCGCGGCGCTGCGGTGGGTCACGAAGGGCGGGCTGCTTCGACGGCTCGGCGTGCCGAAATCCGAGCGCAAGGCGTATCTCAGGGCGAACGCCGACGTGGTCGCCAAAGGCAAGGTGCGGCTGGCGGGCCGTTTGCTGACCGACCGGGTGTTCCGTGCGGGTGTGCTGAGAGTTCTCGCCGCGCGAGGCGAGGCGCCCACCTGGGCGTACCGCTTCGCCTGGCCATCAGGCCACTTCGGTTTCGCGGAGCACTGCCTCGACGTCCCGTTCTTCTTCGACTGCCTCGACGGCCCTTCCATCGAGCCGCTCGCCGGACCGACACCACCGCAGGCGTTGGCCGACACCGTGCATCGCGGGGCGGTCTCCTTTATCGTCGACGGCGAGCCGGGATGGCATCGGTACGACGAGGCACAGCGCATCACACGGGTGTTCGATACGCCCACGCGCGACGTCTCCGACGCATACGCCTCGGTGCGTCCACTCGTCTGAGGAACGCGCGCTAGGCGGCCGGCCACGTCCTCTTGGCGATGCGCCGGCGAGGGCAGGGACATCCGCGGAGGATGCCCGTGCCCTCGTTCCGTCGACGGACCGGCTGCGTCGGACCGCAGCGTCCGTCGGCGCTCTTCGGCTGTCGGGGAGCCGAGCCTCTACCAGCCGGTGGTCAGAGCGACACCCGCCCAGAACCCGCAGTGATGCGTGCTCGCGAAGTCGGTCTCCAGCCTCGGTGCCGGCGCCACGAGGGAGAGCACCCTGTGCTGCAGGATGCCGAACTTCGGCCACTGCTGCGTCGCGGTCGCGGGTGACCCCGTCGCGGCGAACTGCGACCACGCACCCCGCATCGTCGTTGCGAGCTGCTCCTGATCGGCGGACAGCGTTCCGGGGAGCGCGTTCGCCAGATCGAACAGGTACTGCAGTTCGGAGTCGTGCGTTGCGGCAGACGGGGCGCCCAACGAGTCAGGCAGATCGCGCCACGGGGCGTTCGCGTCGTTGAACTCGTAGCCGTACGTCGGCGTCCACAGCGAGGCCACGGAGTCCAGCGCATAGGCCGTGCAGGCGAAGTTCGCATCCGACGCGGCGGCGCTGTAGGCGTGGTTCGGCGTGGCGTACGCCGACAGCGGGTACTGCGCAGCGATCCGGTTCGCGACCGATGTCGAGACGCCGAACGACGAGGAGATCGTCGACACGTAGTTGGACGCCGTGACCGGGCTCGGCCCCGACAGCGGCACCGTCGCACCCTTCTGCACGCTGACGCCGATCTCCGTGAAGATGCGCTCCTCGCTGGTGTTCGACCCGTTGATGATCGGCACCCGGTTGAAGTCGCCGGTGGCGATCGCGGTCCCGACCGACTGCTTCACGACGGCGCCGTCGACGACGCCCGGCGTGATCGACAGTGGCTGGTGCGCGACGAGCTCGTCGACCGGCACGCTGCGCAGGCAGTCGGCGCTCTGGTCGGAGCAGCCGAGGGCCGTGGCTGTCGCCGTGCCCTCCGCCTCGGCCTGGGCCAGCGACTTCTGCTTCGGTGCGAACGCGCCGCTCTCGACGACGGCGCGCTGGAACAGACCCGTGGCACCCGGCGAGACGAGCTGCTGGAGCACCGAGAGACCGCCGGCCGACTGTCCGGCGATGGTGACGTCGTGGGCATTGCCGCCGAACGCGGCGATGTTGGTCTGCACCCAACGCAGTGCTGCCTGCTGATCCATCAGGCCGTAGTTGCCTGCTGTGCCGTGATCGGCCAGTGCCGGGTGGGCGAGGAATCCGAGGAGACCGAGCCGGTAGTTGATCGTGACGACGACGGCCCCCGTCGAGGCGAGCTTGTCGGCGTTGTAGTCGGCACCCTCTCCGAACTCGAATCCGCCGCCGTGGATCCATACGATGACCGGCAGCGGCGCACCGCTCGTGGTGGCTGGAGCCGTCACGTTGAGGTAGAGGCAGTCCTCACTCGAGCCGTTCGGGCTCGCAGGAGCCTGAGGGCAGACGGGCGAGTACGTAGACGCATCCCGAACGCCCCACCAGTGAGCGACGGGCTGCGGCGCTTGCCAGCGCAGGTCTCCGGTGGGCGGTGCCGCATACGGCACGCCCCTGAACTCCCGCACGCCGCCGGTGCCGACACCGTGAAGGGCACCCGCGTCGGTGGTGACTGTCAGCGGAGCGGATGTCGCCCCTGCGGCATGCGCAGACGCCGGCCCCGCGACAGCGAGCGCTGCGATCACGGCCGCGAGCACCGCCAAGACTAGGGCGATCCGGCGACGCGCGCCGGGCATCGAGACGGCGCGAACGATCGCCGCCGTGGACTGGGTCGGTGGAGCCTGTGGATATCCGATGTGGTTCATATCGACCACGATGGCGGCCCGGAGGTTTCAGAATCGCCTGGGTCGCACCCGGGCGGGCACCCCGGGTTCCACCGGGCAGACGCCCGTGACCGCCAGGGCATCTACCGTTCAGCCGGCGCTCGGGAAACCTACCGACCGAGCGCGCCCGCGAGCTGTCGCCGCGAGGTGATGCCCAGCTTCGTGAAGACCTTGCGCAGGTGCCACTCGACCGTGCGCGGGCTGAGGTAGAGCTGCGCGCCGATCTCGGGGTTGGTGCCTCCGCCGGCGGCCAGTGCGGCGATCTGCATCTCCTGCGACGTGAGGTCTTCCAGCGGATCCGCGCTGCGCCGGTGCACGGTCTCACCCGTCGCGAAGAGCTCCCGACGGGCGCGCTCGGCGAATCCGATGATGCCCATGTCGCTGAGCATCGCGTGCGCCAGGCGCAGCTGATCCCTTGCCTCGACCCGACGGTTCGCACGACGCAGCCATTCCCCGTAGACGAGGTGCGAGCGGGCGAGGGTCGCGCGCTGTCCGGTTCTGCCCAGCAGTTCGATCGAGCGCAGGTAGAGGCGTTCCGCGTCGGCGTCGTCGGCTGCGAGCGCGGAAGACCTGGCTGCGACGCCGAGCGCCCAATCGGTGGCACAGGCATCCGCGATGTCGTTGAGACGCGCGACCGCTGCCGCTGCTTCGGCGGTATTGCCCGTGCGCACGGCGGCCTCGATGCGCTCCGGCAGGATCCAGGCGGCGAGCCCTACGTCGAACGGATGGCCGGCGACATCGCTTGTCGCGTCGAAGGCATCGCTGTAGCGGCCCAGCGCGTTGAGGAGCATGCCGCCACCGCACGCGATGGAGATGAGCCATTGACCTTCTCCGCGTCGGTACACGTCGTCGCGCGGAGCGTCGATGATCTGCAGCGCTGCCGCGTCATCGCCCCTGAAGGTGTACAGCCACAGCATGCGGTTCATGATCGGGAGGGCGTCGGTGGCCTGGATGATGGCCTGCACCGAATACGCGAGTGATTCGGCCGTGCTCATCCTGCCGCTCCACATCAGCGCGGAGAATCGCTCGGACATGGCCATCGGAAGCTGCGCAAGGGCGCCGCTGCGGTAGCTCTGCTGCAGTTGCAGCGCGGTGAACTCGTCGTAGGCGACGTCGTCGGAGAGAATGCGCGCCGCGAGGCTGCCGAGGGCGAGCCAATGCAGGCCGTCGTCGTCGACCGCATCGATGCCGAGGCCGCGTCGCAGCACGTGCAATGGCGGACCGCCGGAGTCGACCGGTTCTGCGGGAGGCAGCTGGTCGGCGGCGGGATCCTGCACGGAAGCGTCGACCGCGAGCGGCGCATCCTCGGCACCGGCGCGAGCCGTCGCGTCGCGCACCGTGCTCGTCAGGGTGCGCAGCGACGTGCGGAGCAGGGGAGCTCCGGCTTCGTATCCTTCGGTGACCAGCACGGCGATGCTCCGAAGGGTTTCCCAGGCGGCTTCGGTGGCCGGCAGTTGGGGGTCGGCCGGCGCGTGGAGGATCGCGGCCGCGACGTCGCGCAGGTCGACGCCGACCGCGAGAGACCCCGAGCTGAACGCCGCGGCGACAGCGTCCGCGTAGATCGCGATGGATGCCTCCGGGTCGTGCGGCGCAAGCCGCTCCGCTGCCCTCAGAAGCAGTCGGGGCGCATCCTTTCCCCGCGTCACGGCGTGCGCCACCCTGGCCCTCACGAGCTCGGCTCGGGCCCGCTGGTGGTCGTCGAGCTGCGCGGGGGTCGCGAGCTCGAGGAGCGTCAGGGCGTCGGATGTCGCGCCGGCGCGGAACTTGTCCTCGGCCGCCATGAGCGCGCGCCGCGCCCGGATGTTCGGGTCGGGCGTCAGTTCGACGGCCCGCTGATGGAAAGCGGCGCCGGCAGCGAGTCCGCCGCGGGCCTGCGCGCGTCGCGCGGATCGCACGAGGTCGGCCGCGACCTCCTCGTCGAAGCCGACCACGGCCTCTGCCCGATGCCACGCACGGCGATCCGGATCGGTGACGGGGTCGGTCGCTTCGGCAAGCGCTCGGTGCGCTTCAGCGATCTGTTCGGGTGTCGCGGCGCGCAGCGCTGCCGAACGCATCAGCGGATGCCGGAACCGCAGCTTCACTCCCACGTCGAGGAGTCCGTCGTGCATGGCTGGAGTCAGAGCGTCGGCCGTGACGCCCACGTGTTCAGCGGCCTTCAACACGAGGCCGGGGTCGCCGACCGGCTCCACGGCCGCCACCGCCAGAATGCGCCTGGTCGCCTCGGGCAGCGCTTCGATGCGCCGCACGTAGCCGCCCTCGATGCGGCTGCCCATGCCCGGCGCCGCGGAAAGGCCGAATCCGCCCGCGATGTCGGCCGGGCTGAGACCACGGGAGAGCTCGGTGAGGGCGAGTGGATTGCCTGCGGTCTCCGCCACGATCCGATCGCGCACGGCGACGTCGATCGGCCCGGCGAGCACCGAATCGAGGAGGCTGCGCGCATCCGCCTCGGCGAGACCGCCGACCACGAGGGTCTCGATTCCCGCGAACGTCGGATCCTCGCTCGGGTCTCGCACCGCGAACACGATGCCGACGGACTCCGCGACCAGCCTCCTGGCGACGAACGCGAGAGTCTGGCGCGAAGCGAGGTCGAGCCATTGGGCGTCGTCGACCAGGCAGACCAATGGCTTGTCGGCCGCGGCCGCGGAGAAGAGGTTGAGCACCGCGAGCCCGACGAGGAAGCGGTCCGGCGCGCCGCCGGATTGCACGCCGAGCGCGACGCCGAGGGCGGTCGCCTGCGGGGCCGTGAGCGCATCCAGGTGGTCGAGCAACGGTGCGCACAGCTGGTGCAGTCCTGCGTAGGCCAGTTCGACCTCGGACTCCACGCCGAACGCCTTGACCACCCGGCATCCGGACGCGCGCGACGCCACGTGCTCGACAAGAGCCGATTTGCCGACACCGGCTTCGCCGCGGATGACGAGCGACCGGCTCTGACCGCCGCGCAGGCTCGAGATCAGGTGGTCGAGGAGTTGGGTCTCGGTTCGTCGTCCGAGGAGAGTCGATGCACGTGCCGATGCCACGACCCGATAGTAGTGGCGGCTGAAACCGCTCTCATCCGGGTTCGCCCAGCTCGAGCAGCAACCGCGTGAACTCGAGGGACCGGATCCGCCATGCAGCTCCGTCCCGCTCGTAGGCGGCCAGAACGTATCCGCGACCATTGGCGCGTCGTCGGCCGCCGTCACCGCCCGTCCGCACCGCCAGGTGCTCGAACGCCCACACGCCCTCCGCTCGGTGCGGCGTGTGGATCGTGAGCTCCTCGAGGCAGGCGGTGAGCACCAGCACCGCGTCGCTGTAGCGCTCGGCGAGGGTGCTTCCGATGTGCGGGGCATCCGCGAAGCAGACCAGTTCGCCGTCGTCGCCGTAGGCGCGGATCTGCCCGGCGGGAGCGAAGAGCCGGTCGAGGTCGTCCCATGCACTCATCGCGACGTAGCGGCAGAAGCGTGCCTGCAGCTCGCGGAGGCTCTCCCTGTCGACGAGTCGTTCCAGTGCGTCGGGATGTTCGGCGGGGCGCACGGAGACCATGGGGTCCTTTCACGAGGGGGATGCTTCGACCATCCCGCGCCGCGGCCCTCCACCGCGCCCGTGCATCTCCCTGGGATCACCACGGGACGCCGAGTCGCAGCCGAGCACGCTGCATCGTGGGTCGTCAGGGGTGCTCGGCGGGACCACGCAGGTAGGAGAACACGACCTCGATCGCGCTCTCGAGGTGATCCGTGTCGCCGGTGACCCACATGGCGCCAACGCCGCCTTGGATCCCCGCAACGAGCGCGGCCGCCGTGCGGTCGGCCGACACTTCCGCTCGCACCAAGCCGGCGGCCTGGAGCGAGCGGATGCCATCGGCCAGCATCCCCTGCCAGCGCCGCAGCAGGTCGAGCACGATCGCGTCCACGCCGGGCGCGCGACCGAGCTGACGACTCAGGGCGTTCAGCGGGCAGCGCGCACCCTGTGCCCGATAGCGGGCGACCACGACGTCGCGCCACCGTTCCCAGGAGCGCCAATTGGAGAGGTCGCCGAGGTGCGGTTGCTGGTCGTCGAGCACGCGTTCGGATTCGTGCGACATGACGGCCAGGAGCAGGTCGTCCTTGCCGCCAGGGAAATAGTGGAAGAGCTGCCCTTTGCTGGTACTCGTGATCGCGAGCACGTCGTCGAGCGTGATGGTTCCCGATTCGTCGCCGCGGAGCGCCTCCGCGGCACCCTCGACGATGCGCTGACGGGTCGCGAGCCCCTTCGCGGTGAATGCCATGGCACCGATAGTAGACCGCCCAGGCCAATCGGCAGAGGACGCCGACGAAGTCGGCCTCTCGAATTACGTTCAGATCGCTTGCTCTAATTGCTGTGAGCGAACGAACGTCACGGCAATCTATTTGGACTCGATAGTCCAATATGATCGGCCTAGCGTGCACGTCATGACTGATCGACTCACCGGCAAGAAGGCACTCATCACCGGATCCACCAGCAACATCGGCCGCGCGATCGCGCTCGCGATGGCGGCCGAGGGGGCCGACGTCGTGGTCTCGGGACGCGACGGAGACCGCGGGGCGGAGGTGGTGGCATCCATTCGCGACGCGGGCGGCAGCGCACACTTCATCCGTGCGGAGCTCGACGGCACTCCAGCCGCGAGCGAGGCTCTGGCGCAGGACGCCGCACGGGTCTTGGGCGGACGGATCGACATCCTCGTGAACAACGCGGGGATCTTCCCCGGCCACACCACGATGGAGGCAGACGAGGCTCTCTTCGATCGCATCTTCGGCGTGAACCTGAAGGCGCCGCTCTTCCTGACCAGGGCCCTGGTGCCGGGGATGATCGAGCGAGGCGGCGGCGTCGTCATCAACCTCGGCTCCTGGGTGTCGAGACTCGCGGTGCCGTCGTCCCCGTTGTATGCGGCATCGAAGGGTGCGACGGAGACGCTGACCAGGGCGTGGTCTGCGGAGTTCGGCTCACGCGGCATCCGCGTCAATGCCATCTCGCCGGGCGTGATCAGCACGCCGGGCGCGCCGACCGAGCACGCGGGATGGATGATGCGGGGCACGCCGGCCGACGGCGCAGGGCACCCGGATGCGATCGCCGCCGCAGCCGTCTACCTCGCCTCGGACGACGCAGCGTTCGTGCACGGAACGGTGCTCGACGTGGACGGCGGACGTGTCGCGGTCGCGGTGATGGCCGCTGCCTGAGTGGAAGGGGAAACGACGGAGTGCCGCACCGGGCAGGTGCGGCACTCCGTCTTCGCTTGGTCGAATCGGTACCGATCGGATCGGCCGCAGCCGGACTCGGATCAAGCCGTTCTGGCTTCCGACGGTGATGAAGCCCGTATCGGCCTCGCTGTCTGTGTTGTGTCGTCGCGACGCTGGCACGGTCTCAGCGGATGCGCACTGATCACTCCGGAAGGGGCTGACCCGCCTGCTCGCGCACCATGTACTCCGCGTACCAGTCCGGCCAGTCCGCATCTTCGTGACCGATCCGCGCTTCGTGCTCGCCATGCGCGGCGGCTGCGCGGCGCAGCGCCACCGCGAGCTCCTGCGGCGTGTCGTACGAGGTGCGCGCTATCCGGCCGGGGATGCGTGTGGTCACCTCCTGCACGAACCACTGGTTGCCGTCCGGGTCCTCGAAGGAGAGGAACGATCCGTAGGAGCCGCGGTTCGGAGCGAGCCCGGGCACGCGGGCCGTCGTGCCTGCATGGTGGAAGACGCCGGTGGCGTCGTGGAAGATCTCGCTGACCTCCACGCCGCGCGCGAGGAGGTCGGCGCGGGTCGCCTCGATGTCGTCCACGACGATCATGAGCCCCCTGCTCGAACCCGGCTCGGCGTCGGTGACACCGACTCCGAAGATGATCGAGGTGGGCGATGCGGGCGGCGTGAACTCGATCACGCGGTAGTCGTCGGCCACTGCGAGGTCGACGTCGAGCTTCCAGCCGAGGCGCTGGTAGAAGCCGAGGGCGCGGTCCGCGTCGGAGACCGGCAGTACGACGACCTCCAGCTTGATCGGCGTCTGGGTGTGCGGCGCGGTGGCAGCGTCGTTCGCCTTCACGGCCTCCTCGACTCCTGATGCGGCGTCGGATGCGGTGTCGATGCTCATGGCTGATTCCCTTTCGATCGATGACATCTACGACGATGCCGTGCCTCGGCTCGCGCGGCGCCCGTGCATCCCCCTGGCGCGGTCCCGGGTCTGCCCGGGGCACGGGTGGCACGGCCGATTCCTGCCTCTAGCGTCGTCATCGGATCAGCCGACGAGCATTCCTCGGATGCCGTTGGAACCCTGCGGAATCCGCGGAAGCGATGCCGAAGGGCGATCCGTCCGCTCGTTCACGACAGCAAAGGAAGCCGGCGATGTCCGTCACGAAGTTCTCCCTCGAATCCACGCTCGATCCCGCGGCCGTCTTCGACGTGCTCACCGACTTCGGACCGAGCCGCGTCGAGAAGTGGCCGAGCATCGACGCCGCGCACTTCACGGTGCACGAGCTCGGAGACTCCTGGGCCGAGGTGACGGAGGGCACCGACGCCGCATGGGAGCGCGAGCGCTACGAGTGGGATCCGATCGCGCGCCGCGTGAGCATCACCACGCTGGACTCGAAGCTGTTCGGCGCGGGAGGCGGCTGGACCTTCCAGCTCACGCCCACCGAGAAGGGGACGCGCATCGATGTGCAGCTCGTTCGCACGCCGAGCACGTTCAAGGGCAAGGTGCTGGCGAGCCTGCTGCCGCTGGTCGGCCCGTCGTCGCTGCGCAAGTCCTTCAGCGGACCGCTTCAGGCCGCTTGACGACTGTCGGTCGAACGCGGTTTGGCGCGCGGCAAGGCCACTCCGGGAATGCGCTGCGGATGATCCCCGGTTCATGATGGAGGCGTGACGCGATCGTCGACCGGGAGGGGGAACCATGAACATCGACCTCGGGGGACGGACGGCCATCGTCACGGGCTCGACCGGTGGAATCGGATACGCGATCGCGCAAGGCCTCGCGGAGGCCGGGGCTCGCGTCGTCGTCAACGGACGGTCGACGGGATCAGTCGATTCCGCGTGCGAGCGCCTGCGATCCGCCGTGCAGGGTGCCGACGTGATGGGCGTCGCAGCCGATGTCACGACCGAGAACGGCGCGGAACGGATCGTCGCCGAGAGCGGCGGTGCGGACATCCTCGTCAACAATCTCGGCATCTTCGGCGCAGAGGAGCCGTTGTCGATCACGGATGACGAGTGGCGGCGCTACTTCGACGTGAACGTGCTCAGCGCCGTTCGCCTGACCCGGCTCGTGCTGCCGCGGATGATCGATCACGGTTGGGGTCGGGTGCTGAACATCGCCAGCGACTCCGCGATCGTGACGCCTGCGGAGATGATCCATTACGGAGTCTCGAAGACGGCTTTGCTCGGCGTCTCACGCGGATTCGCCAAGGCCGCAGCCGGCACCGGCGTCACCGTCAACTCGGTGATCGCCGGACCGACGCACACCGGGGGAGTCGAGGACTTCGTCTATCAGCTGGTCGACCTATCACTGCCGTGGGAGGAGGCGCAGCGCGAGTTCATGCGGATCCACCGTCCGCAGTCGCTGCTGCAGCGGCTCATCGAGCCCGAGGAGATCGCGAACATGGTGGTCTACCTGTCGTCACCGCTGGCATCCGCGACGACCGGTGGAGCGCTGCGCGTGGACGGCGGGTACGTCGACTCGATCCTGCCGTAGCGGGACTCTGCGGTAGCGGCATCCTGTCGTGGCGAGACGGAAGGCCCCGACATCTCAGTGGATGTCGGGGCCTTCCGTGCAGCCGAACCGTGGTCAGGACGACCGGTTCAGCTTCGCGACGTCACTGCAATGCAGCGATGATCTTCCCCACGTCGGGCGTGCCCCATCCGGACGGACGGTCCCATCCGGCGGTCGCGGAGTATCCGCCGTCGAAGGTGGGCGTGAGGTTGCTGCCCTCCGTCACGTCGAACAACTGCCCGCCCGTCGCCCAGCCGGGCGCGTACTTGCTGACGGTGCCGACGGTGTGGCCGACCGCCTGGATGACGTCGGCAGTCAGTGCCGCCCACTGCGGGGAGCCGGCCGAGGTTCCACCGAAGTAGTAGAACCCGTTGCTGTCGCCGCCGAGGAATCCGAGGTAGGTGAGCACGCCGGTGTAGACGCTGGCGTTGTAGGCGACATCCGATCCGCCCTTGGCGAGGAACAGGCTCTGCGCTCCGCCGGTGGCGCCGATCGGCCCAAAGGCGCAGGTCAGCGGGCAGGTCGCGTAGTCGCCCCACACCGTGTCGTGCGGCTGCGTGAGGCCGCTGCCGGCCCACACGTTCGTGCCGCCGACCGCCGTGACGTTCGGGTCGGATGCCGGGAATCCGAAGTTCGCGAACCCGGCGGCGTTGTCGGATCCCTCGTCACCGGAGGACGCGAACATCGACATCCCTTGCGCCGCGCCCTGGACGAACGACTTCTGCGCCTGCTTGGTCTGCCCGTTGTTCGCGTTCGGGCTGCTGATCAGATTGTCGGCTTCGCCGTAGCTCATCGACAGCACGTTGCCGAGCTTGTTGTCGACGGCGAACTTCACCGCGTTGTCGATCGTGGCACCGTGGTCGTTCGCCGCGACGACGAGGGCGATCTTCGCTCCGGGTGCGACGGCGTGAGCCCACTGGACGTCGAGCGACGTCTCCTGCGCCCAGTTGGACTGGGTTCCCCGACCGTTCCAGGTCGGCTTTCCGCCCGGGTAGTAGACCGTGAGGTCGGGCGTGGGAAGTCCGAACTGCTGAGAGAAGACAGCGAGGTCCGACTGCACGGTCGGGCTGCCGAACGCTTCGACGATGACGATCGTCTGCCCTGTTCCGGCGGCTGCGCCATTGATGGTCGCCGGGATGTCGTAGGCGGCGCGGATGCTGTCCGGCGTCTGGCAGGCCACGGCTCCGCCGGTCTCGGCGAGGCAGTCGGCCGGGGTCAGCGCCGGCGAGATCTGTCCAGGCGACAGCGCCGACTTCTCGACGAACGGATGAACCGTGTACACACCGCTTGTGGCGGGACTCACCGCGCTGCTCGTGGCAGCGGTTGCCGGCGCCGCCGCAGAGACTGCTAGTACGGCAGTTCCGGCGACAGCGAGAGTGAGTGTGGCGAGCGACCTGCGCTTCATGGAACTCTCCTGTTCCGCCGTCGCTTCGTTGCGACGGCTGAGCGCAGACTACGCCCGGGCGTGCGCCCTGGACAGGGGACAGAAAGCAGTCGGCGGAACGGTGCCGTTTCAGGCCTCGTCGTCGGGATGCGAGCGGATGTAGCGCTCGATGCGACGGTCCGGAACGAGCCAGATGACGGCCACGGCGACGAAGGGCACGAGACCGAGCCATGGCACGACGAAGGCGAGCCCGATGCCCAGTGCATAGAGCACAGGCGACAGGCGCCCCTTGACATCGTGACCGAGGGCATCCCGCAGACGTCCGCCCCCTGGGCGCTTGACGATCACGGTTTGAAGGATCATGTATGCGATCGCTGCGCAGAGCAGGTTGGCCCCGTAGACCACGGTCGGGACGAGCGCGACTTCGGTCTTGGCGAGCCATGCCGTCGTGAACGGATACAGCGACAACCAGAAGAGCAGGTGGAGGTTGGCCCACAGCACGCCGCCGTCCACCATCGGTCGGAGCTGGAAGAGGTGGTGGTGGTTGCTCCAGTAAATGCCGATGTAGATGAAGCTCAGCAGGTAGGTGAGGAGACCGAGCCCTGACGTCTTGACGAGCGACTCGAGTGTCACTCCGTCGGGCACCGCGAGCCCGAGGACCATGACCGTGATGATGATCGCGAGCACGCCGTCGCTGAACGCCTCCAGCCGATTCGATCTCATGCGATGCTCGCAGCCGGTGAAGTGGATGCCGGGTCGAAGGGCTCATCGGGTGCAGGGCTCACACGGGAAGCCTATTGTCGAGGAGGCATTGAGGCCGCGGATCCGGGCGCCTATCGTCGTGTGCATGTGCCGCAACATCCACACACTCCACAATTTCGAGCCAGCGGCCACCTCCGACGAGGTGCACGCGGCAGCCCTGCAGTATGTGCGCAAGATCGCCGGAACGACGAAACCGTCGAAGGCGAATCAAGAGGCGTTCGACAACGCCGTGCACGAGATCGCCCACCTCACCCAGCATCTGCTGGACGACCTCGTCGCCACCACTCCGCCGAAGAACCGCGAAGAAGAGGCGGCGAAGGCCAAGGCCCGCGCTGTGCGGTCGGGGCGGTACGCCGCCGCCTGAACCATCGGCGTCGATAACGGCCGCGAATGCGCGGTCGTACCCTTCTTCGTGCGCGCTTTCGTCTATCGACCCGGATATCGGTACGCTGCTGCATCGCATGGGCATGACGGACCGCCCGTTTCGGCGACGATGTGGACGACCTCCTCGCCAAGCTGCCCATGGAACTCGGCCGCGCCGGCCCCCGCCGGCGCATCGGAAGGACGGCGTTGTGGCTCTGGTGGACTGGCTTATCACCCCTCTCGGCTGGGCGTTGCGTGGCAAGCGCACCGATCCAGGCGGAAGCGTGCAGTTCGCACCGCAGCTGGGCGCGACCGGATCCTTCGGTGCGCTCACGATCACGTCGCCGTCGTTCGGTGCCGATCAGGAGATCCCGCGCAAGCACAGCGGCATCGGTCGTGGGCCCAATGTCTCGCCCGGCCTCGACTGGGGGCGGCTGCCCGAGGGCACGGAGCAGATCCTGCTCATCATCGAGGACACGGATGTCCCGATGGCGCAGCCGATCATCCACACCATCGCTCTCCTCGAGCCGGCATCGCCGACCGGCGTCCCCGGCATCCCGGAAGGCGCCATGACCCCCGGCAATCTGCGGGTGCACTATGTTCCCGCGTTCCGTGGCTGGGTGGGCTACAGCGGACCGCGCCCGCTGCCCGGCCACGGCGTGCACCACTACGGATTCCACGTCTACGCGCTCGACACCGTGATCGATGCCCACGCCGCTGCCGGCATCCGCGAGCTGCTCGAGCTCGTGCACGGGCACGTGCTCGCCTCAGGAGTGCTCACCGGCACGCAGCGCAGCTGACGGCGGCGGGCCTTCCCGTGCTCGCGAGCGGCACCGTGTGAACCCTGCGTGACATCCACCCGATCGCGGGGGCACCGTGCGTATCGTGAAGCATGACCGCTTCGAATCAGCAGTACCCCCTGCAGCACGGCGCACCGACGGGTGCGAACGGGCCGGGCGCGACCTCAACGGCGCCGCACATCGGCACGCTGGGCGAGCTGAAGGCATCCGGTCATGTGCAGAAGTCGCTGCGGTCCGAGCTGCGCGACAATCTGCTGGACAAGCTCCGCGCCGGAGAGGATGCCTGGCCGGGCGTGCACGGATTCGAGTCGACCGTCATCCCTCAGCTCGAGCGTGCGCTGCTGGCCGGACACGACATCGTGCTCCTCGGCGAGCGCGGACAGGGCAAGACCCGTGTGCTGCGCACCATCGCCGGACTCCTCGACGAGTGGACACCCGTCATCGACGGCTCCGAGCTGGGGGAGCATCCGTATCAGCCGATCACGTACGAGTCCATCCGCAGAGCCGCCGAGCTCGGCGACGACCTGCCAGTGGCGTGGCGGCACCGCAGCGAGCGCTACGTCGAGAAGCTCGCGACGCCCGACACGTCGGTCGCCGACCTGATCGGTGACGTCGATCCGATGAAGGTCGCGGAAGGCCGCTCGCTCGGCGACCCGGAGACCATCCACTTCGGGCTCATCCCACGCAGCCATCGCGGCATCGTCGCCATCAACGAGCTTCCCGACCTTGCGGAGCGCATCCAGGTGTCGATGCTCAACGTGATGGAGGAGCGGGACATCCAGATCCGCGGCTACGTGCTGCGCCTTCCGCTCGATGTGCTCGTCGTCGCCAGTGCCAACCCTGAGGACTACACGAACCGCGGGCGCATCATCACGCCGTTGAAGGACCGGTTCGGTGCCGAGATCCGCACGCACTATCCCCGGCAGCTCGAGGCGGAGGTCGCCGTGATCCGGCAGGAGGCCGAGCTGGTCGCGGATGTTCCCGATCACCTGATCGAGATCCTCGCCCGGTTCACGCGCAACCTGCGCGAGTCGAGTTCGATCGACCAGCGCAGCGGCGTGAGCGCCCGCTTCGCGATCGCGGGCGCCGAGACGATCGCGGCCGCAGCGCTGCATCGAGCGACGTCACGCGGTGAGGAGGAGGCGGTCGCCCGCACGGTCGACCTCACGACGGCCGTCGACGTGCTGGGCGGCAAGATCGAGTTCGAGACGGGGGAGCAGGGGCGCGAATCCGAGGTGCTCACCCATCTGCTGCGCACGGCGACAGCAGACGCGGTCCGTGCCCACTTCCGCGGCATCGACTTCGCACCGCTCGTCGCCGCGATCGAGTCGGGGGCCATGGTGACCACCGGTGAGCGGGTCACCGCAGCCGCGTTCCTCGCAGGACTTCCCATGCTGGGCGAATCCCCGGCCTACGACGAGGTCGTCGAACGACTCGGCGCGCACAGCGACGGCGAGCGCGCCGCCGCGATCGAGCTGGCACTGGAGGGCCTCTACCTCGCGCGCAAGATCGGCAAGGACACCGATGGGAGCGAGACCATCTATGGCTGAGCATCCGGACGCCAGGAAGGGCAAGAGCCACCTCAGCCGCTTCCGCCGCTACGAGGGAGGCGACCCGCTCGCGCCACCCGTCGACCTCGCGGACGCCCTCGACGCGATCGGCGAGGATGTCATGGCCGGGTACTCCCCGGAGAGGGCGCTGAGCGAATACCTGCGCAGGGGCGGCCGCGACCAGCTGGGCCTCGACGACCTCGCGCGCCGCGTGGCCGAACGACGCAGGGATCTGCTGCGGCGACACGACCTCGGCGGCACGCTGCAGGAGATCCAGAAGCTGCTCGAGCACGCCGTGTTGGAGGAGCGCAAGCAGCTCGCCCGCGACGTCGACATGGACGACACCGATCGCTCCTTCGCCGAGATGCGGCTGGAGAACCTGCCGGCCTCGACATCCGCAGCCGTGAACGAGCTCGGCGACTACGACTGGCGCTCGCCGCAGGCCAGGGCCGACTACCAGAAGATCAAGGACATGCTCGGGCAGGAACTGCTCGGCCAGCGTTTCGAAGGTATGAAGCAGACGCTGCAGAACGTCACCGATGAGGATCGGCAGCAGGTCAACAAGATGCTGTCCGATCTCAACGAGCTGCTCGACAAGCATCGGCGCGGCGAGGACACGCAGCAGGACTTCGAGGAGTTCATGGCCGAGCACGGCCAGTACTTCCCGGAGAACCCGCAGAACGTCGACGAACTGATCGACGCGCTCGCCCAGCGGTCCGCAGCAGCCCAGCGCATGCTCAACTCGATGAGCGAGGAGCAGCGGCAGGAACTGATGGAGCTGTCCGCGCAGGCATTCGGTTCCCCGCAGCTCATGCAGCAACTCTCGGACCTGGACGGCAACCTGCGGGCGTTGCGCCCCGGCGAGGACTGGACGGGATCCGAGCGCTTCGACGGCGACCAGCCGCTCGGACTGGCCGACGGCGCCCAGGCGCTCGCCGACATCGCCGATCTCGACGAGCTGTCCGAGCAGCTGTCGCAGGGCTACGACGGTGCGCGCCTCGACGACGTCGACCTCGACAAGCTCGCCAGACAACTCGGCGACGAAGCTGCGGTGAACGCCAGAACGCTTCGCGAGCTCGAGCATGCCCTGCGTAAGAGCAACACGTTCCGCCGCGACTCCCAGGGCAATCTGCAGCTCACACCGAAGGCGATGCGACAGCTCGGTCAGAGCCTGCTGAAGGACATCGCCAAGCGGATGTCGCGGCGCGCCGGTGAGCGCGACGTGCGGCTCGCAGGCGCGGCGGGGGAGTCATCCGGTGCCACGAAGCCGTGGGAGTTCGGCGCGACCGAGCCGTGGGACATCCCGCGCACGATCCTGAACGGTGTGCTTCGCAGGGCGGCCGGAGGGGCCGCGCCGGGGACCGCTGGTCCAGGCGGACGGCTCATGGAGCTCGACGACATCGAGGTGGCCGAGACCGAGACGCGCACGCAGGCGGCCGTCGCGCTGCTCGTCGACACGTCGTTCTCCATGGCGATGGACGGACGCTGGGTGCCGATGAAGCGCACGGCGCTCGCGCTGCACACGCTCATCCGCACCCGGTTCAGGGACGACAGCCTGCAGCTCATCGGATTCTCCCGGCACGCTCAGGTGATGGACATCGAGGAGCTCACCGGGCTCGACGCCATGTGGGACAAGGGAACGAACCTGCACCACGCGCTCCTGTTGGCCAACAGGCACTTCCGCAAGCATCCGGATGCGCAGCCCGTACTCCTCGTCGTCACCGACGGCGAGCCGACCTCGCACCTCGAAGCCGACGGATCGGTGCGCTTCGCCTACCCGCCGCACCCGATCACCATCGCGCACACCGTTGACGAGCTGGATGTGTCGCAGCGACTGGGCGCGCAGATCACGATCTTCCGGCTCGGATCCGATCCGGGACTCGCGCGCTTCGTTGATTCGTTGGCCGAACGGGTCGACGGACGCGTCGTCGCGCCGGAGCTCGACGACCTCGGGGTCGCCGTCGTGGACAGCTACCTCGGGTCGAGGTGGGCGGGCGGCGGGCCGGGTGGCTCGGCATCCGGATCCGGGTACGACGGAGGCGGCTGGTTCGGCCGCGGCGGCTGGGTGGACGGCGGCCTGTTCGGCTAGTCGCGGGTAGGCTTCCAGCGATCCGAATCGTTTCGTGCCACGCAGCCCGGCCAGTGCGGCCGGCCCGCGGCCCCCGTGCAGTGGAGCACCCATGACCTTCCGTACGCGTCCCGCAACGGCGGGGACCACCGCAGTCCGCGCAGCGCGAGACTTCCTGTTCGAGCACGGGACGGACTACGACGGCGCGGTCGCCGGATTCGCCTGGCCGCAGCTGGAGGAGTTCAACTTCGCGCTCGAATGGTTCGACGTCGTGGCGGGGGAGCATCCGGATCGCGCGGCCGTGACCATCGTCGGTGCCGACAACAGCGCGCGCTCGTGGAGCTACGCGGAGCTGTCGCGGCGCAGCGACCAGGTGGCGAACTGGCTGACCGGGCTCGGCATCCGTCGCGGCTCGCACGTTGTCGTCATGCTGAACAACACGATCGAGCTGTGGGAGATCATGCTCGGCATCGCGAAGGTCGGCGCCGTCTCCGTGCCGACGTCGACCCTGCTGTCGGCCTCGGACCTCGCCTTCCGGGTCGTGAAGAGCGAGGCGGGCGCGGTCGTGACCCTCACCGACCTCGCCGATCGGCTGGACGGCCTCGACGCTTCGCTGATCCGTATCGGCGTCGGCGCCGGCGTGCCCTCCGGATGGGTCGCCATGGAGGCCTCGCACGGCGTCTCCGACGACTTCATCCCCGACGGTCCGACGCCCGCAGGCGACACCAGCCTGCTCTACTTCACCTCCGGCACCACGAATCGCCCCAAGCTCGTCGAGCACACCAACGTGTCGTACCCGCTCGGACACCTCTCCACGATGTGGTGGCTGGGGGTGCGGCCAGGCGACGTGCACCTCAACATCTCATCGCCCGGCTGGGCGAAGCATGCCTGGAGCAGCTTTTATTCGCCGTTCCTCGCTCAGGCGACGGTGTTCGTGTACGACTACACGAGGTTCGACCCGGTCGCCCTGATGGACGTGATGCAGACGCACGAGGTTTCGACGTTCTGCGCGCCGCCGACGGTGTGGCGCATGCTCATCCAGGCCGACCTCACCCGACTCTCGACCCCGCCGCGAGAGCTCGTCGGCGCCGGCGAGCCCCTCAACCCCGAGGTGATCCACCGCGTTCGGGATGCCTGGGGCTCGACCATCCGTGACGGCTACGGCCAGACCGAGATGACGTGCTCCGTCGGCAATTCGCCAGGGCAGCGTGTGAAGGACGGATCCATGGGGCGTCCGCTGCCCGGGTATCCGGTGGTGCTCGTCGACACGGTCACGGGTGAGGAGTCGTCGACCGAGGGCGAGGTGTGCCTCGACCTGTCGCAGCCGATCCTCGGCCTGATGCGGGAGTACTACGGGGAACCGGATGCCACCGCCCGGTCGCGACGCGGGGGCTACTGGCACACCGGAGACATCGCCTCGCGGGACGAGGCCGGGTATCTCACCTACGTGGGGCGTGCGGACGACGTGTTCAAGGCATCCGACTACAAGATCTCGCCCTTCGAACTGGAGTCCGTGCTGCTCGAGCACGACTTCGTGGTGGAGGCGGCAGTCGTGCCCAGCCCCGACCCGGTGCGGCTCGCGGTGCCGAAGGCGTATGTGACCGTGACGGCCGAGGCGTCGGCCGACGAGGATGCCGCGGCGCGCGCCATCTTCGCGTTCGCCATGGAGCGGCTCTCCGCGCACCAGCGTGTGCGCATCATCGAGTTCGTGCCCGAACTGCCGAAGACGATCTCCGGCAAGATCCGGCGGATCGACCTGCGGGTCAGGGAGCGCGAGCGCATCGAGGCCGGCGACACGACCGGTCAGTTCCTCGACCGCGACTACCGCTGACCAGAGGGGATCACGGAGGTCGTTGCGGAAGTGACACGGCGTACGGCCGAACCTAGACTCGTGAACACACCACGACGTTCAGGGGGATACGATCATGGCCGATCTCGAGACGCAGGCGCTCATCGCTGACGCCCGCCAGGCGGCGAGTGCCGCGAGCTTCGACATCCAGCAGCTGCCGGAGAACTCGATCGAGCGCCAGGCCCTGCACAATCTCATCACGGCCGTCGACGCGCTGATCTCCGCCGTCGACTCCGACGACGACTGATCCGGTGCAGGCGCATCTCAGGGTGATGAGCGTCTTCGTCGACGACCAGGCGAAGGCGCTGGAGTTCTACACGAAGACGCTCGGATTCCTGCCGAAGGCGGACGTCCCGGTGGGGGAGGACCGCTGGCTGACGGTCGTCGGCGCCGATGCGCCGGACGGCGTCGAGCTGCTCCTGGAACCCGGCAGCAATCCGGCGGCCATCGCGTACACCGCTTCCCTGCGGGAGCAGGGCATCCCTGCCGCGCAGTTCGGGGTGGACGACCTCGTCGCCGCCCACGACGAGCTCAGCGCAAAAGGCGTGCGGTTCACGCTCGGGCCGACGCCGATGGGTCCCGTCGTCGGAATGGTGCTCGACGACACGTGCGGAAACCTGATCCAGCTGGTCGGGCCGGCCGCCTGACGCCTCCTGTCGGCACGGTTCCCTCGTCGGCGGGACAGCTCGCGTCTGCCTGACATACTCGCGGCATCGTGGCTTCCAATCATGATTAGGTTTGCCTAACCTAACAAGAGCCGATAAGGTCGTGCGCGCGGCTCCCCGCTCATCCCTTTTCGTGCTCGCACGGGAGAGCGGATGCCGCACGACGACACGACCGCACCGCGCCTCCCCATGCCGATGGTGCCCGAGAAGAGGAGTCCCATGGCGGCCAACTGGCAACGCGGCGTGCTGAAGGCGATGGGGGTGAAGAACCATCCGGTCGAGGTGGTCGGCGTCACGGACATCACACCGTGGTACCGCCGCATCCGTTTCTCCGCGCCGGGATTCCTCGACGAGCTCGAGGTGCATCCCACCGTCTGGCTGAGACTGTGGGTTCCGTCGCTCACCCGCGCGAAGGTCGTGCAGCGCGGGTACACCATCCTGGAGCCCGATAGCGAGGCCGCCGAGTTCAGCCTCGACTTCGTGCTGCACGAGCCGACGGGTCCCGCGGCCGCCTGGGCGAAGGATGCCCGACCCGGCACGCGAGCGGAAGTCGCTCACACTCCGCAGCGGCTTTCGATCGACCCGGCGACCCGTCTGATGCTGCTCCTCGGCGACACGACGGCGCTGCCCGCGATCGCAACACTCATCCGGGCGGCGCCCGACGCGGCCACCAAGCACGTCGTCATCATGGACGACCATCCCGACCACCACCTCCTGCCGCTGAACCCGGATGCCCGTACCACCGTCTTGTGGGCGCGCCCCGATCCCACGGGCGCGAGCCTCGTGGGCGCACTGCAGGAATCGCTGCAGGTCGACGTGACGCAGGCGACCTACCTGTGGGCTGCAGGCGAGCGCAAACTGGTGAAGGCCGTCCGCGAATACGCTCGCGGTCCGCTGGCGCTCGAACGCCATCAGCAGCACACGCAGAACTACTGGATCTTCGGGCACGACGCGGGCTGACCGGGGCGTCTCGGCAAGGCGGACAGCGCCCGGCAAGCGACCTGCATGCGCCGTGCAAGCGGTGCGAGCCACGATCGATGCATGACGACGTTCACGACCCACCACGTTCGATCCGCGGATGGCACGCCGATCGGTTTCCGTCGAGCCGGCTCCGGTCCGGCCGTCGTGCTCGTGCATGGTGGACTCCTGGCCTCGCAGCATCTCGTGGAGCTGGCGTCCGAACTGGCGGCATCGTTCGAGGTCTTCGTGCCCGATCGGCGCGGCCGTGGCATGAGCGGCCCGTATCGCGAGGTTGGGCGAAGCTTCGCCGAACAGGAGGCCGACGACATCCGCGCGCTCCTTCGCGAAAGCGGTGCCGCCGACCTCTTCGGGCTCAGCTCTGGCGCGATCGTCTGTCTCGAGGCGGTTCTCGGGCTGTCGGCCGTCCGCCGCCTCGCGCTGTACGAACCACCGCTGAGCGTGCGCGGATCCACCCCGACACGATGGCTCGATCGCTACGAGCGCGAGCTGGCCGCCGGGAAGCGGGCTTCGGCACTGATCACGGGGATGCGCGGCCTTGGCATCGACCCGGTGCTGAGTCGGATGCCGCACCTCGCCGCGCCCGTCATGAGCATGCTGCTGAAAACGGAGCGCACGAGCCCGGACGAGGTGGCGATCCGCGACCTCGTGCCCACCTGGCATCAGGACTTCGCGATCATCGGCGAGACGGCGGATCGCCTCGACCGATACCGGAACATCACCGCCGACACCCTGCTCCTGGAAGGATCGCGCAGTCCCGAGTTCCTGCATCACTCGATGGATGCGCTGCAGGCCGTTCTCCCGTCGTCCCACCGGATCGCGCTGCCGAAGCGTGGCCACCAGGCTCCCGTCGACCAGCCGCGCGTGATCGCGGCACTGCTCGCCGACTTCTTCCGCGGCAGGGATGCTTCAGGACTCCGACCCTGAAGCGACGGAACCGGTAGAGCCGGCGGACTCCGCTGAGCTGCCGGTCCCGACGGCCAGGAACGCCGTGCCGAAGCAGAGCTCGGTCCACGACGGATCCACGAGCGTGTCGCTCATGGTCGCCCGGATCCGCTGCCAGGGACGACGCGCGATCCACTCGTCGAGGGAGGCGGCGCGCACCACGGCGACGCCGAGCCGCGACATCCAGGCGGGTGTGCCGTCCGGCAGTTTGAGGTCGAGCACCACGTAGCGACCGCCGGGGGAGAGCGCGGCGGCACCGTGGGCGACGACCTCGTCGCACTCAGGCACCTGTGTCAGTGCGTAGGTGGACAGGATCGCGTCGACTCCCTTCGGGAAGCCGAAAGACGCGGCGTCGCCGTGCACGAGCCTCACGTTGTGCCACCCCTCCGAGGCGACGCGGTCCGCGGCCCGGCTCAGCATCGCATCGGTCATGTCGACACCCACCAGTCGTCCATCGGCGCCGATCGCGCGCTCGAGAAGCGGGAAGTTCAGCCCGGTGCCGCAGGCGACGTCGACAACTGTGGCACCGGGGTGCAGGCCGAGGGCTCGGACCGCGCGCAGGCGCTGCGAGCGCTGCGGGTAGCCCGGCACCGGATACAGCCGCGAGGTGACGTCGTAGTGCCTCGCCTTCTTGCGGTACGTCTCGATCAGGCGTTCCGTGGTGCGCTCCTCCTGGCTCACCACTACGTCGCGCCCGCCTGCACGTCGGACTCGACGGCGGCTTTGATCCCGGCCATCTCGATGTCGCTCACTCGCTGCACCTGACCCCGAAGAGCGTCCTCCGGGACCACGCGCATCACGTTCGAGAGATCGACCTCGACCCACATCATCGCGCTGGTCCCGCCGTCGTCGACGGGATCGAGTTCCATGCCCCACCGCGCTGGCGAGGTCCACATCGTGCCGGCGAACGCCATGGACCGCGGCGGCTCGACGGAGGTCACGCTCTCGCTCCGGCGGTGGTTCCAGCCGAGGTCCCGAGCCCGCTGGTCCACCCATCCGCCCGGCTGCAGCGGTCCGCCGTCGCGTACCCGGCATTCGACGACCGTCGGAGCCCACTCGGACCAACGTCCGACGTCGCACAGGTAGTCCCACACATCGCCGACGCTTGCGGCGACCGTGAGACGGCTCTCTGTCCTCATCGTCATCGAGATCACTCTTCGTGCTGTAACACGTACGTGCAGCGCGGTTGGTTCACACGGCAGATCGGCGGGGTCCGACCTCACGATTGCGGCACCCGCCTCAGAGGGACGGGAGGCGATACAGGCCGCCTCTCGCACGGAATCCGTTAGCGTCCCTCGGCGCCCCGTATGGATTCCGTTAGCGGACCGTATGGGGCCGTGGCAGAGGACTTCGATGGTGCCTTGGCCGCGATTGCGGCCCGCGACCGCTGCCAGCGGCACGCGGAATCGGAAACGGAGCACCACCTCGTGTTGGACGTCCTCTGCATACTCGGCGTCGTCGCCCTCGGCGTCGTCGTCTCTCTCGTGGGGAAGGCGGTGGAGAAGCTGTGATCTTCTTCGTCGTGCTGTCGGCGGCCCTCGCCGCGGCATCCCTCGTGTACCTCGTGTACGCCCTCGTGAAGCCGGAGAAGTTCTAGCCCGATGACTACCTTCTGGCTCTTCGTCGCTCAGCTCGCGACCGTCGCCCTCATGCTGGCGATCTGCTACCGGCCGCTCGGCGACTTCCTCGCACACACCTTCACCTCCCGCAAAGACCTCAGGGTGGAACGCGGCATCTATCGGCTGATCGGCGTCGACTCCTCCTCCGAGCAGAGCTGGCAGGTCTACCTGCGCAGTGTGCTCGCGTTCTCGATCGTCGGCGTGCTGCTGGTCTACCTCATTCAGCGGTTCCAGGCGTGGCTGCCCTATTCGCTGGGACTCCCCGCGGTTCCCGAGGGGCTGTCCTTCAACACCGCCATCTCGTTCGTCACCAACACAAATTGGCAGTCGTACTCGCCGGAGGCGACGGTCGGCTACACCGTGCAGATGGCGGCGCTCACGGTGCAGAACTTCGTGTCGGCCGCCGTCGGGCTCGCCGTCGCGATCGCGCTCGTCCGCGGATTCGCCGCACATCGCTCCGGCACGATCGGCAACTTCTGGGTCGACCTGATCCGGGGCATCCTGCGGATCCTGCTGCCCATCTCGGTCGTCTTCACCATCGTGCTGATCGCCGGAGGCGCGATCGAGAATCTGAACGCCGTGAACACGGTGCACACGCTCGCAGGCTCCACCCAGAGCATCCCGGGCGGTCCGGCGGCATCGCAGGAGACCATCAAGCTGCTGGGCAACAACGGCGGCGGGTTCTTCAACGCGAACTCGGCCCATCCCTTCGAGAACCCGACGGCCTGGACCAACGTCATCGAGGTGTTCCTCATGCTGCTCGTGCCGTTCAGCCTTCCCCGCACACTCGGCCGCATGGTCGGCGATCGCCGTCAGGGATACGCGGTGCTGGCGGCGATGGCGATCATCTTCGTCGTCTCCATCTCGCTGTTCACGTGGTTCGAGACCTCGACCGGCGGATCCGCGACGGTCGCCGCCGGCGGTGCGATGGAAGGCAAGGAGCAGAGGTTCGGCATCCTCGGCACCACGCTCTTCGGCACGACGAGCACGCTCACCTCGACCGGAGCGGTGGATGCCGCGCACGACAGCCTCACCCCGCTCGGCGGCATGATGACGATGCTCAACATGATGACCGGAGAGGTGGCGCCGGGAGGCATCGGTGCCGGGCTCTACGGGATCCTCGTGATGGCGATCGTCGCGGTGTTCCTCGCCGGGCTCATGGTCGGCCGCACACCGGAATACCTCCACAAGCGCATCGGCAGCCGCGAGATCAAGCTCGCGAGCCTGTACTTCCTCACCACGCCCACGCTGATCCTGGCGGGAACCGCGCTCAGCTTCGCCGTCCCCGGCGTCGTGCAGTCGGTGGAGAAGACCACCATCTTCAACCCTGGACAGCACGGGTTCTCGGAGATCCTCTACGCGTTCACCTCGGCCGGCAACAACAACGGATCCGCGTTCGGCGGCATCTCCGCCAACACGCCGTGGATGAACGCGGCGCTCGCCTCGGTCATGTTCCTCGCCCGCTTCGTGCCGATCGTGTTCGTGCTGGCGCTCGCCGGATCGCTGGCCGCCCAGGAGAAGTTGCCTGTCACCACCGGAACGTTGCCGACGCATCGACCGATGTTCGTCGGGCTGCTCATCGGAACGATCCTCATCATCACCGCGCTCACGTACTTCCCCGTCGTTGCGCTCGGACCCCTCGCAGAAGGACTGCACTGACCATGACCACCGTTTCTCTCAAGCCCGAAGGCTCCGAGGGCAGAACGCCCAGGCGGGGCGAGAAGGCACCGAAGGGCGCGTTCAGCCCCCGGCAGTTGTGGACGAGCCTCCCGGACGCCCTCCGCAAGCTGAGCCCGCGCGAGATGTGGCGCAACCCGGTGATGTTCATCGTGGAGGTGGGCGCTGCACTGACCACCCTGCTCGCGATCGCGCAGCCATTCCTCGGCGCTCAGGTGTCTGGCGGCACCACCACCTCCGTCGCCTTCACGTGGTGGATCGCTGTGTGGCTCTGGCTCACCGTCGTGTTCGCGACGCTGGCCGAGGCCGTTGCCGAGGGCCGTGGCAAGGCGCAGGCGGCGAGCCTGCGCAAGACGCGAACGACCACAACGGCCAATCGTGTCGTCGACTACGACGAAGCGGATCCCGGAGCGGTGCACGCGGCCATCACACAGGTCGCCTCAGCTGACCTGGGACTCGGCGACGTCGTGGTGGTCAGCGCGGGAGAGCTGATCCCTGGCGACGGTGACATCGTGTGGGGCATCGCATCCGTCGACGAGTCGGCGATCACCGGCGAGTCCGCTCCCGTCGTGCGCGAGTCCGGTGGCGACCGGAGTGCCGTCACCGGCGGCACTCGCGTGCTCTCCGACCGCATCGCGGTGCGTATCACGTCGAGACCGGGGGAGACCTTCGTCGACCGTATGATCCGTCTCGTTGAGGGTGCAGCCAGGCAGAAGACCCCCAACGAGATCGCTCTCAACATCCTGCTGGCCGGCCTGACGATCATCTTCGTGGTCGTGATCCTCGCGCTGGGACCCGTTGCCGGGTTCGCGGATGCCGCACCCACCATCACCGTGCTCGTCGCGCTGCTCGTGTGCCTCATCCCGACGACGATCGGTGCGCTTCTGTCGGCCATCGGCATCGCGGGCATGGACCGCCTCGTGCAGCGCAACGTGCTGGCCATGTCCGGCCGTGCAGTCGAGGCGGCGGGCGACGTCAACACGCTGCTGCTCGACAAGACCGGCACGATCACGTACGGCAACCGTCAGGCCAGTGAGTTCCTGCCGGTGAACGGCACGGAGCTGAACGAGCTCGTGGACGCCGCCGCCATGGCATCCCTGAGCGATCCGACGCCCGAGGGCTCGTCCGTGATCACGCTGGCGAAGGACATCGGACGGATCCCGCCGGCATCCGTGCCGGGTGACGTCGTGCCGTTCACCGCGCAGACGCGCATGAGTGGCGTCGACCTCAACGACGGATCGCAGATCCGCAAGGGTGCCGCCAGCGCGGTGCTGGCCTGGGCTCAGCAGAATGCCTCCGCCACGGATCCGGTCGCGCCGGCCGTCGTCGCGGAACTCGACCAGGTCGTCGAACGGATCTCGCAGTCCGGCGGCACGCCGTTGGCGGTGGCGACCCGCGACGCCGACGGGACCACGCGCATCCTTGGCGTGATCCACCTGAAGGATGTCGTCAAGACCGGCCTCGTCGAGCGGTTCGCCGACATGCGGCGCATGGGCATCCGCACCGTCATGGTCACCGGCGACAACCCGCTCACCGCGAAGGCCATCGCCGAAGAAGCCGGCGTCGACGACTTCCTCGCAGAGGCGACCCCTGAGGACAAGCTCGCGCTCATCAGGCGCGAGCAGGAGGGCGGCAAGCTCGTCGCGATGACCGGAGACGGCACGAACGACGCGCCCGCGCTGGCTCAGGCCGATGTCGGCGTCGCGATGAACACGGGAACGTCGGCCGCGAAGGAGGCCGGCAACATGGTCGATCTCGACTCTGATCCGACCAAGCTCATCGACATCGTCTCGATCGGCAAGCAGCTGCTCATCACACGCGGTGCACTGACCACGTTCTCGATCGCCAATGACGTCGCGAAGTACTTCGCGATCATCCCGGCCATGTTCGTCGGCGTGTTCCCCGGGCTGCAGGCGCTGAACATCATGCAGCTGCACTCGCCGTCGTCCGCGATCCTCTCCGCCGTCATCTTCAACGCGATCATCATCGTGATCCTGATCCCGCTCGCTCTGCGCGGTGTGCGCTACCGGCCGTCGTCGGCGTCGAGCCTGCTCGGTCGCAACCTGCTCGTGTACGGCATCGGCGGCATCATCGCCCCGTTCATCGGCATCAAGCTCATCGATCTCCTGGTGGCGCTGATCCCCGGATTCTGACCAGGAAGACGCTCGAGGCCGGCATATGCCGCTCGCGACATGTGCCGGCCGACCATTCGTGACAGACCTTGCAAGAAGAGAAGAGAAACAGCAGATGAGTCCCACACTCCGGGGAACCGGCAGGCAGTACTGGGTCGCCGTGCGCGCCATGATCGTGCTGACCGCCCTGCTCGGCGTCGTCTACCCGTTGGTGATGACCGGCATCGGGCAGCTGACGATGCCCGCACAGGCGAACGGATCCCTGATCACCTCGAACGGAGCGACGGTCGGCTCCAGCCTGATCGGCCAATCCTTCACCGACAAGAAGGGCAAGCCGCTGCCGCAATGGTTCCAGTCGCGCCCGTCCGCGGCCGGTGACGGATACGACGCCAACGCCTCCAGTCCGAGCAACCTCGGCCCGAACAATCCCGACCTGACGAAGGCTGTTCGGGAGCGCAAGGCGACGATCGAGAAGGTCGACTCTGTGGACGCCGCGAGCATCCCGCCCGACGCTCTCACGGCATCCGGGTCCGGCCTCGACCCGCACATCTCTCCCGCGTACGCCCTGCTTCAGGTCGACGCTGTCGCGAACGCGCGAGGGATCTCCGCCTCCAAGGTCGAAGCGCTCGTGAAGTCTATGATTCAGGGGCGAGACCTCGGATATCTGGGCGAGCCGACGGTGAACGTTCTGCAGCTCAACCTGGCGCTGTCGAAGATGGATCCCGAGGGAGACAAGGGTTAGCGCGGAGCATGGCCAGAGGCAGATTGCGGGTGCTGCTCGGCGCAGCGCCGGGCGTCGGCAAGACGTACGCGATGCTCGAAGAGGGCAAGCGTCTGGCTGAGACCGGCAAGGACGTGGTGGTGGCGGTCGTGGAGACCCACGGCCGCGACGCCACGGCGGCGATGCTCGACGGCCTGGAGGTGGTGCCCCGCCGCGCCGTGGTCTACCGCGGGGTCGAGCTGTCGGAGCTCGACGTCGAGGCGGTGCTGGCCCGCAAGCCCGACGTCGCGCTCGTCGACGAGCTCGCCCACACGAACGCACCGGGCGGTCGTCACGGCAAGCGGTGGGAAGACGTTCAAGACCTGCTGGATGCCGGCATCACCGTGATCTCCACGGTCAACATCCAGCACATCGAGTCCCTCAACGACGTGGTCGAGCAGATCACCGGCATCGGCCAGCAGGAGACCATTCCGGATGCCGTGCTCCGCTCCGCCGACCAGGTCGAGGTGATCGACCTGGCGCCGCAGGCACTTCGCGACCGCCTCGCCGAGGGGCTGGTGTATCCGGCGGCGCGGGTGGATGCCGCCCTCTCGAACTACTTCCGGCTCGGCAACCTCACCGCGTTGCGGGAACTGGCGTTGCTGTGGCTCGCCGACGAGGTGGACAGCGCCCTGCAGACCTACCGGCGAGAGCACGGCATCGACAGCAAGTGGGAGGCGCGGGAGCGGGTCGTCGTCGCTCTCACCGGCGGACCGGAGGGTGAGACCTTGCTGCGGAGGGGCGCGCGGATCGCGGCGCGTTCCAGCGGTGGCGAGCTCCTGGCAGTGCACGTGGTCAGCGACGACGGGCTGCGGGAGCGGCATCCGGGAGCGCTGGCGGCACAGCGTTCGCTCGTGGAGACGCTGGGCGGCGCCTATCACGAGATCGTCGGATCCGACATCCCGGTCGCGCTCGTCGACTTCGCGAAAGCGGTCAACGCGACGCAGCTCGTGATCGGCGTCTCCAGGCGGTCGAGGCTTCTGGCCTTCCTCACCGGGCCCGGCATCGGATCGACGGTGATCCGCGCGTCAGGCGACATCGACGTGCACATCGTGTCGCATGCGGCCGCGGGCAGCCATCAGCTCGTTCTGCCGCGGGCGCGCGGTGCGCTGAGCGCGCGCAGGAGGGTGTACGGATTCCTGCTCGCATTGATCGGCGGGCCGCTGCTCAGCTACCTGCTGTGGCTGTTCCGCAGCCCTGAGGCACTCACCAGCGACGTCCTCGCATTCCAGCTGCTGGTCATCGTGGTCGCGTTGGTCGGCGGCATCTGGCCGGCGTTGTTCGCAGCCGTGCTGTCCGGCCTCACGCTCGACTTCCTGTTCGTCGCGCCCGTCTACACGATCACGATCGCCCAACCCGTGCACCTGCTCGCGCTCCTCCTGTACGTGCTCGGAGCGGTCCTCGTGAGCTTCGTCGTCGACCAGGCGGCGAGGCGCTCGCGCGCCGCCCAGCGGTCGGCCGCCGAATCCGACGTGCTGGCCACTGTCGCCGGCGGCGTCATCCGCGGCGAGGATGCCGTGGGCGCTCTGGTGCAGCGCACGAGGGAGGCCTTCGGCCTGAGCCGCGTGCGGTTGCTGGCGGCCGACGGCACTGTGGTGTCCGATGAGGGCGGATCCGGTGCTGGGGACGTCCGCACCCGGGAGCGGGTGGGGGAGCGCGGAACGCTCGAGCTCTTCGGGGCGGAGCTGACGGCATCCGACCGGCGCGTGCTGTCCGTGATCCTGACGCAGCTGGATGCTGCGCTCGAGCATCGCGAGCTCAGCGACACGGCGAGCGAGCTGCGACCCCTGGCGGAGACCGACCGGGTGCGATCGGCCCTCCTCGCAGCGGTGGGGCACGATCTGCGGCGCCCGCTCGCCGCAGCGACCGCGGCCGTGACGAGTCTGCGATCGCCTCACGTGACGCTGTCCAACAGCGACCGGGATGCGCTGCTCGACACGGCGGCCGACAGCCTTGCCGGACTCGACGCGCTCGTCACCAACCTGCTCGACGTCACCAGGGTGCAGGCCGGTGTGCTGGCGGTGTCACTGCGCCGCGTCGACATCGAGGATCTGCTCCCGCCGGCCCTGGAGGAGCTCTCCGCGCCGCCGGGAAGCGTCGACCTCGACGTGCCGGACGGCACCCCGCCCGTGATGGCCGACCCCGTGCTGCTGCAGCGCGTGCTCGTCAACCTGCTCGCGAACGCTCTGCGTTACTCGCCGCGCGGCACACCGCCAAGGCTCGGCGTGAGCGTCTTCGGCGACGAGGTGCAGGTTCGGGTGGCGGATGCCGGAGCCGGCGTCCCGGACGACCGCAAGGACGCCATCTTCCAGCCGTTCCAGCGCGAGGGCGACACCGACAACTCGACCGGGATCGGTCTGGGCCTGGCGCTCTCCAAGGGATTCGTCGAGGGAATGGGCGGCAGCCTCACACCGGAGGACACCCCGGGCGGCGGCCTCACGATGGTGGTGGCACTTCCTCTCTTCTTCCACCGCGGACGGTCGCATGTCGCGCCTCCTGATGCACAGACCCGAGACGAACAGAGCGGCCGTGTTCCGAGCGGCGACGAACCGAAGGGGGAGCGATGAAGATCGTCGTCGCCGACGATGACCGGCAGATCCTCGGCGCCCTGCGCATCATCCTCACAGCGCGCGGATACGACGTTGTGGTGGCGTCCGACGGCAAGCAGGCCCTCGACAGGGTGATCGACGACCATCCGGACCTGGTCGTCCTCGACCTCGGGATGCCGGGCCTCGACGGCCTCGCCGTCATCGAGGCGGTCCGCGGGTGGAGCTCCGTCCCGATCCTCGTCATCTCGGGCCGAACGGACTCGGCGGAGAAGGTGGAGGCGCTCGATCGGGGCGCAGACGACTACGTCACGAAGCCCTTCGCCACGGACGAACTGCTGGCGCGCATCCGTGCCCTCGTGAGACGGACTCCGGCAGCGGATGACGAACCGAAGGTCGGATTCGGCGACGTCGTGGTCGACCTCGGGGCGCGCAGGGTCACGCGGGACGGGCATCCGGTGCGGCTCACCCCCACGGAGTGGCAGATCCTGTCGCTGCTCGTGCGCAACCCGGATCGCCTGGTCACGCGCGAGGGGATCCTGACGGAGGTGTGGGGTCCGCACCACACGAGCGACTCCGGATACCTCCGGCTCTACCTCGCGCAACTGCGCAAGAAGCTCGAACCCGAGCCGTCGCATCCGCGGTTCCTCATCACCGAGGCGGGGATGGGCTACCGGTTCGTGCCCGAGGGGCAGGACGACTAGCTCCGGCCGACGAGATGGCCGGTGGAGCGCGGCCGGATCCGTCGCATGCCGCGCCCGCACGTCGCGGCATCCGGGTTCGGCTCGTACTCTGGAGGGGTTGGTGACCGACTTCGACCCGGGAAGGGACGCCATGACCACGCAGGACCCCGCCGGCGGCACGAGCCGCTCTGGTGAGAGGTCGCGGGCAGCGGCATCCCGCACAGTCGCGAAGGCGCCGATGACGCTCGACGAGGCGATCAGGATCGAGCAGCAGTTGGAGCGCGGATCGCTGGACCTCTCGCTGCCCGGCACGGGCGAGATCGTGGCTGAGGCGCACCGCGTGCGGTTGAAGGCGGAGCTGTGGGGCGCCGATCGCGCCGACGACCGGCGCCGACAGGCCAAGGGGACCGTGGTCGTGGTCTGCGCCTTCATCGTCATCACGGTCGTCGGCCTCGTCGCCTGCCTCGCCGTCACGATCTGATCGTGCGCTCACGCGCCATGCGCGCGAGCGTGCCAGTTCCTGCGCGCGAGCGTGCCCGTTCCTGCGCGCGAGCGTGCCCGTTCCTGCGCGCGAGAGTGCCCGTTTCTTCGCTCGGGCGCACGCTTCTCGGCACGAGCGCACACGATGTCCGCCGCCATCGACACGACCGGTCGGTTCAGTCCGCCTCGGAGAACTCCGCGGCGGCGCGCCGACCGGCGTCCGCGGTGCGCTGCAAGAAGCCGGAGATGAGCTCGAGCTCGGCTGGGGAGTAGGCGTCGCAGACGGCATCCAGCTGGGAGTTCATGCCGTCGTAGTGCTGGAACACCTCGCCGATCGTTTCGCGACGCACCGAGATGACGACGGCCCTGCGGTCGTCGGCGGCACGTTCGCGTTGGATCCAGCCACCCTTCTCGAGGCGGTCGATGACACCCGTCATCGTCGCCGGATGCACTCCGGCCCGTCGTGCGAGGGCGCTCGGGCTGGCCGGACCGTGCTGCGCGAGGAAGTCGAGGCAGTCGAGGTCCACATCGCGCAGTTCCACCTGCGCCGAGACGTGGTGCGAGAGCAGTGCGATCTGGTTGTTCGCATCGCGGAAGCGCCGCTTGAGCTCGCCGGTGAGCCGTCTGCGCGTGCGTGCGTCGCTCTTCGGCGCGTCGTCCTTCTCGCCCATAGCTATTCTCGTTTCCATATAGTACGGTTTCCATAATATCGGAATTCGGTGACAAGGAGAATCTAGTGAACATCGTGGTTTTCGGTGCCAACGGCCCGACGGGTCGGCTGGTCGTCCGCCTCGCGCTCGAGCGGGGCCACGCCGTCACGGCTGTCACGCGCAACCCGGGGTTCTTCCCGTTCGGCGACGCACGGCTTCGCGTCGTAGCGGGGGATGTGCTGGAGCCGGAGACGATCCGTCCGCTGCTCGCCGGCCAGGATGCCGTCCTCTCAGCGCTCGGCGTTCCCTACAGCAAGGAGGAGATCGCGACCTACTCGAGCGGCGGACGCTCGATGATCGACGCCATGCATGAGCACGGCGTCCGTCGCCTCGTCTGCGTCAGCTCCAGCGCTGTCGACCTCGCAGCCGGCCCGCACGGAGGGTTCTTCTTCGAGCGAGTCCTGCAGCCGTTCGTGACCAACGTGCTCGGCAAGACGCTGTACGACGACATGAAGCGCATGGAGCGCATCGTCGTCGCCAGCGACATCGACTGGACAGTGATGCGTCCGTCCGGCCTCTTCGACGCCGACGCGGTGAGCGACTACAGGGCCGCCGAACGGTACGTGCCGCAGAAATTCACCTCGCGCATCGACCTTGCGGATGCCATGGTGCGGCAGCTCGACGACCGCGGCTTCGTGCGCACCACCGTCGCAGTCGGCACCGTGGCAGGCACGCCTTCGGTGGCGCAGCTGATGATGCGCGAGGCGTTCAAGCGTCCGCCGCGACCCGCGGAGCCGGGTGCCCCCGCTGTCGAGTCGCGGGGCGGCGCGGCCTCCCGTTCGGCGACCGGCAAGGAGGCGACGGAATGACCAGGATCGCGGTCGGTGACGTGGTCGCGCGCCGGCAGCTGACGAGCATCAAGGGCAGAGAGTTCACTGTTCCCGTCGAGGACAGGATCGTCCATCTCCAGTTCCGTCGTTTCGCGGGATGTCCGGTGTGCAATCTCCACCTCCATCAGGTCGCCGGGCGCCTGGACGAACTCGTCTCCGCCGGCATCCTCGAGGTCGCGTTCTTCCACTCGAAGCCGGAGACCATGCGCGACTTCCAGGACGAGCTGCCGTTCGACGCGTCGCCGACCCGGAGAAGCTGCTGTACCGCGAATTCGGCGTGGAGCGCATCACGTGGTCGACAGCCTGGCGCGCTGCGCGTGCTCCGCACGTGCTCGGCACGGCCGTGCGTGCGCTCGCCTGGACGCGCCGGCGGCGCGGACTTCGGGGATCGGTCGGTGAAGGCGAGAACGTGCTCGGCCTGCCGGCGGAGTTCCTCATCGATATGGACGGCACCGTGCTGGCGGCGCACTACGGCCGAACGGTGGACGACCACTGGTCGGTCGACGAGATCCTGGAGCACGTGGCTGCACTCCGGCCGGCGGGACGGAACTGACCCCCGAGCGCGGTCGCGGTTCTCGCGAATCGTTTGCACGAGGGCGGTGAGCAGCCCCCGCGGCTCAGACGATCCGCCGCACGACCCGTATGCGCCGCAGCAGCCACGCCGCACCCCAGCTCATCGGCGCACCGATCGCGAAGAGCAGACCGGCCCAGGCCGCCGACGGCCAGTTCAGGCCCATGATCGCGACGGCGACCCACGTCAGCACGAGCGGGTGAAGCAGGTAGACGAGAAACGTCTGGTCGGAGAGGAACCGGGTGAGCCGTGTAGCCGGTCCGCTGAGCCACGTTCTGAAGACGACGACGAGAAGCACGGTGATGCCGATGGCGAAGAGCGCCGATCCGATGGCTTGCTCCGCGCTCGCCGCGAGATGAGCCGCATCGATGCGGGTCCCGAGCGACGCGACGAACAGAGCGGCCCCGATGAGCATCGCGGGCATCGCCGGCAGCGCCCACCACCTGGGGAACGCTGCGAGCCAGCCCCTGCGGGCCGCGAGGGCACCGACCGTGAAGAACACCAGGTACTGAGGCAGGAAGGTCGGAGAGGGAAGCCCGACGAACGGCCAGTAGGTGCCCAATGGCACCAGCCACTGCCAGACGAACGTGAGCGCCGCGACAGCGACGACCACGACACCCAGCCCGAGGATCCGAGGCGAACGCGGAGATCCGTCGGGCGCAGCAGCCGTCGGCCGCATCGATCCCGCGGATGACCGGTCCGTCGCTGGCCGGTTCGGGTGGATGGATCGCAGGAGCCTCAAGGCCACGTATCCGAGGCCGAAGACGAGCAGCACTTCCAGGAACCAGGCCACACCGGGATCGCCGTCGAAGGCGAGATACCCGGGCAACGAGAAGTTCTGGTGCGCAGCTGCAGCCTGCTGCGCCCTCACGATGCCGCCCGGCAGCAGGCAGAGCGGGCGGATCACGACGATGTACGCGACCAGCGGGATCCCGAGCCGCACCAGACGGTCTCTGATGTACAGCGCCGGACCGCGACGATCGTAGGCGCGCGGAGTGAAGTATCCCGCGAGCAGGAAGAAGACGCCCATGAAGAAGAGCTGGTTGATGAGCATGACGACCGACAGCGCCGTCGCCGAGGGATCCCGTCCGCCGAAGTCGACATACCAGTCCGCGATGGTCGAGTAGGTGTCGGCACTGTGATGCGCTACGACCAAGACCGTGAGCGCGAAGCGGAGCCGATCCATCCAAACGATGCGACCGACATCGGTGGCGGTGGTCACGATGGCTGGATCGACCATCGTGCTCATGGTCGTTCGCGGCCCGTGAGATCGCCAGGACGGTCGTCGCCGAGCCCAGAGCCCAGTCGAGCGTCGTGTCGGTCGACGACCGCGAAGAGTGCGGTGATGGCGACGAGCAGGTACATCGCGACGGTGATCGTCGTGCCGAGGGGCAGGAAGACGATCGCCCCGGGGTTGTCGCCGCTCACGGTCCGAACGACGACGAGCACCGCGTAGACGATCGGCAGCACGATGGCGCACGACCACCCGCAGGTTCTCGCCCACGCCCGGAAGACGTGCCGGCTCAGCAGTACGCGCGATCCGGGGGAGTAGCGCTCGGCCAGGACCCCCGGTTCGCCGAGTTCGCGCAGCACCGCCCGTTCGGCTTCCGCCTCCGGCTCGCCCGCCTCGAGTCGTGCGTCGATCTCGTCGGCGATCAGGGCGCGCAGCTCGGCCTCCACGTCGTTCCGCTTGCGCTGCGGCACGCGTCTCGCGACCGCTGCAATGTACTCGTTCGTTGCTTTCGTGCTCATGATTGCGTGCCTTCCGTCGTGTCCAAGCTGTCGATGGCAGCGCCGAGTCGGCGCCATTCCGCCAGCAGTGACCGAGCAAGCAGCTCGCCGTCACGGCTGGTGCGGTAGAACTTGCGCGGCCGGCTCTCCGTCGTGTCCCATTCGCTGGTGAGCAGTCCCTGACTTTCGAGTCGTCTGAGCAGGGGATACAGCGTGTTGCCTGCCACCGGGATACCCGCCTTGTCGAGCGTCTCCAAAAGTGCGTAGCCGTATCCGGGGTTGCGCAGCGCGAGCAGGCTCGCCAGAACCACGGATCCGCGGTTCAGCTCCTGCCGGTGCGCGTCCGAGATCTCTCGGCGCTGGAGTTCTTCTTCGTCCACGTGTCGCACTATACAGTGCGGCACACACTATTGCTAGTCACGCATCAAAGTGATCTCCGGAGGTTCCTTCTTCCGGCAGACCCTTGACGCAGAGATCGAGTCGTCGTAATGTACAACCAAATGGTTGTACATCTTGGAATGGTGAGCGGATCACGGGCGGGCGCGCTGAGCGACGACGAGGTTGATCGCCTCTTCCACGCGCTGGCGGATGCCACGCGCCGCGACATCGTGGCGCGCACGCTTCGCACCGATCAGTCGATCTCCGCGCTGGCGAGTGGATACGCGATGAGCTTCGCGGCCGTGCAGAAGCACGTCGCGGTGCTCGAATCCGCCCACCTCGTGCGCAAGGAGCGACGCGGACGCGAACAGCTCGTGCGAGCGGAGCCGGAGACCATCCGTCGCGCGGGGGAACAGCTGCGCCGCTACGAGGCGATCTGGAATGAGCGGGCCGTGGCCATCGAGCGCATCCTGGCCGGTGACCTGGCCACCGCGCGTGCAGCCGGCGTGTCGTCGACCGACGGCGCTACCCGCGAGACCGACGAACGGAAGGACGCATCGCAGTGACTGTGATCAGCACCGCACGAGACGCCGAGAATCTGACGCTCACCTTCGTGGCGGAGTTCGACGCCCCGCCTGAGCGCGTCTGGCAGGTCTGGGAAGACCCACGGCAACTGGAGCTCTGGTGGGGGCCGCCGACGTGGCCGGCCACGTTCGACGCCCACGATCTGACGCCCGGCGGATCCTCCGCCTACTACATGACGGGTCCGAACGGCGAGAAGGCACACGGCTGGTGGCGCACCGTGGCGATCGATCCACCGAGACGACTCGAGTTCGACGACGGATTCTCGGACGAGAACGCCGTCCCCGACGACGGGATGCCCGTCACCCGCACCGAGGTCACGCTGGAGCCGACCTCGGACGGCACGCGCATGACATCCGTCAGCCGCTTCGCCAGCATCGAGCAACTCGAACAGCTGGTGCAGATGGGAATGCAGGAAGGGATGCTGCAGGCGCTGGGCCAGATCGACGCGATCCTGGCCGACGGCGCTGTGGCCAGCTGAGGGCTCGCTACGCGAACCCCGCACGAAAGGAAAAGGAAGAGGAACCATGGCTGAGATCGCACCCATCCAGCCGTGCCTGTGGTTCAACGACCAGGCGCGCGAGGCGATGGAGTACTACGTGGAGGTGTTCCCGAACTCGCGGATCATCTCGATCGAGGGATACCCGGACGAGTCGCTCGACGAGCATTTCGCGGGCATGTCGGGCAAGGTGCTCAACGGACGGTTCGCACTGAACGGGGTGGACTTCACCTGCCTCGACGGCGGACCGCTGTTCACATTCAACGAATCCATTTCATTCGTCGTCTCGTGCGCGGACCAGGCCGAGATCGACAGGTACTGGGCGGCGCTCTCCCACGTTCCGGAGTCGGAGCAGTGCGGATGGTGCAAGGACAGGTTCGGCGTCAGCTGGCAGATCATCCCGGCGAACATGGGGGATCTGGTCCGGCGGCCAGAGCAGGTCCAGGTGATGATGGCGCAGAAGAAGATAGATATAGAGGCACTTCTCGCGGCAGGTTCTCAAGATTAGTCGGAGGTGCCAGGCACCTCGACAGCGCTCGGGCAGACGGGCACCACCTGGTCCTCAAGCGGCAACATCGGATCGGACTGCCAGCCGCACTGCACGCACTCGATGACGCGCGTTTCGGCGTAGCCGGGTTCGATCTCGATGAGGCGGAAGAGGTGCCCGCTATGGGTCATGCGCCGAGGGTATCCAAGACTGTCGGGGGTGGTGAGTAGGGTTCGGTTCGCGGGCCGGGGGTCGGCTCGTGGATGGAGCAATTTAGTGTCTGAAGTTGAAATCGAATCCGAACCGGATGCAGCCGACATCGAGATGATGCCGATCGGTGCGTATGACCTGTACCTATCCGCGCTCATCTCGTGGGTTGTCGGTATCGATGATGAGCATGAAGAGGGAACTGCGAGCGTGACCCTGACGGTGCCCGGCGCCGTGGTGTCGGGTCAGATCATCTCGCGTGGCGCATGGCGCAAGGCCGTCGCCGCCCAAGTTGGCTCATTCAATGAGCCCGCTGGCAAGGGGCTTGATGAACTCTTCGGAACGTTTGAAGAGGAGATTCCGAAGGGCCCGGAGGCCCGGAACGAGCGTCTCCACATTCACCTCGGTGATGTGAGCCTCTGGCAAGACGGGTCGAATGAACCCCTTCGGTTCAAGACTTGGCGCGGACGACTAACGCAGGTCAGCGGATGGAGCATCGGTTCCATTAGTCGCAACTAGGCGAGCCGAAAGAAGGGTCCCGCACAGTGAATGGTGCGGGACCCTTCTTCTCAGTTACTGGAGATTCATCCAGGCCGTACCATTCCATCGTTTGCCCGTGGAGATGGTTACCCATGAGTTGCCGTTCCAGCGCTTCGCCGTGTCAGTCGTAGCGAACGCCGAGCCGTCCCATCGCTTGCCGCCTGAGAGCGTGAGAATACTGATGGTGCCGCCGAACGGCCCGGTTCCCGATGCGTTTGAGCCGCGGATGCGGATGTAGTAGGTCGTGCCCTTGTCGAGCCCTGTGAGCGTCGCGGGCGTGTTGGACGCGGAGAAGTTCAGGGGTGATCCGAATCCCGAGTCGTCGTCTGCCTGAATCGTGTACGTGCTCGGTGTGGACCCCGAGCCCATTGACCAATGCACGGTGACGGCGCCCGGTATGGTCTGGGTGTCCGCGGTCGGCGCGCTTGGGGCGGTCGGCGCGACGCCTGCTAGCCCCACGGAACTGGAGCCGGACGCACCTCCGCTGTTCGAGGTGCCGGGGATGCCGTTGAAGGTGAAGCTGAAGCCAAATGACCGGGTGCCGTCCGCATTGTGGGCGATGTTCTGCGAGCCGGAGTGCAGGACACGGTTTCCCGTGCCAGCGCTTCGCCAGGCGTAGCTGTAGCCGTACACTGCTCCGTCGATGTTCACCGTGCCAGTGGCGTTCTGGTCGGAGTACGAAGCCCCATAGCTATCCGAAGCGTTCAGCACCCACGACACAGGCGTGTAGTTGCCAGCGACGTTGTTGGCGCCAACCGAGACGACGAGCGCTAGGTGAATGCTGTTGCCGTTGAAGCCGTCCGCCTCCGCCATCTACGTCACCAAAACCAAAGGTCGTTGACGTGCTCCGCAGTCGGCTGAGTTGCCTGCACGAAGACCGTGATGGCCTGCCTATTGGTCAGCTTCGCGAGTGTGTCGGTCACGTCGTTGATGGCGTCCGCGCCGTCCTTCACGAGGTCGGTGCTCGGATCAACAATGGGGTAGCCCGCTGCCGCCGCGTCATCTCCTGCTGCCATGTTCTGCTCCTTCTACGTCAGGTTGCTGAAGTCGTTGTTGAGGCCGTGCCAAGTCGTCGCGGCATTGCCCTCGCTCCACGTCACGGCATCCGGCGCGAGCACCCACGCGCCGTCCGGTGTATCGATGAGACCGCGGGTAGTGACATCCATTTCGGCGCCGCCGAGGTCGAAGCTGATGCGCGAGGCAACGCCCGTCTGTGTCTGCGTGTAGGGCGCAATGACACGCGCTCCCATGTACGGGCGCGCGCCGAAGTCGCTCATGGCCGTGGTACTCATCACGCGACCACGACCCTGCCCCTTTGCCAGGATGTATGCCGCGACGCCCGGACCGGGGTATGAGCGATTCGCGTACTCGACAAGCCGCGTCGGCGAGCCTGTGCCGGCGGCGTCATAGTACGTTTCCGTATTCCCCTGGGGGTTCACCCATGTGTACTTCACAACGACGGAGCCATAGACCGTATCTGGTTGCGTGAGGTCGATGTCGTCGCTCAGCGCCGTGGCGTTGCTCTGCTGCACGACGACCGTTCCCGGCACGCTGTATGCGACACCATCAACGAGCCTCCAGCTTCCGCCCTCATCGCACAGCAGACGTCTCCCCGCGGCTCCTAGGACAGGCTCCAGCATCGACCAGTAGTTCTGTCCCGGACTGAGCGTGAGCGAGTCGGGCGTGCGGTCGATGAGCGGAGTGCGCGAGCTGCTGGACTGGTTTGCGGTACCGCTCCACGCGTAGCTGTAGAGGTCCGTCGCTGGCGTCGAGCCGTCGAAGTAGGTGAGGAGGTTCACTCCATCGGTTTCCTTGCCATCGCCCTCGACGAGCATGAGCGCGTCCCATTGGATTTGCTGACTCGCTGTGTTGCCGTTGTAGAGACGAATGAAGACAGCAGTCGACCCGAGCGGGATGGTCGCGGTGACGGACACCCGAGCCGTGGCACCAACCACATTCGGCAGCTGCGCCGATGCAAACAGGTCGTAGCCGCTCAGGAAGGTTCCGCCAGGTCGGATGGTGTGGATGACGAGGGCTCGGGCACGGTGGACATCTCCACTACCTCCGAGCGGGTAGTCGGTGCCGGTGCCCGCCGTCTTCACGCGTCCCGTGCCGATGAGCGTGTACGTGTGGCCGGGCTGCATCCCGAACGCGAAGTTTCCGGCAGCGAACGACGATGGGCCCAGAATCGCATAGCTGTCGGCCGCAGTCGGACTCCAGAGGTTGATGCTGTTGGTCCCGGAGGCGAACCAGCTCGTGTCATTCGTATCGACCGTGCAGTTGATCTGGGTGATGTCGTACCCGCCGGTAACGTTCGGGTTGTCGAGCATGTTCGTGACAGCGCTGGTAGTCGTCACATCGGCGTCGACTGAGCTGGAGTCGAGCGTGGCGCTCACGCCGGCAGCTGCCAGTACGTCGTTACATACGGCGATGAGGGAGCCCTGGTGCGCTCGAAAGCTCACCGGCTCTGTAGTGCGGTTAGCCTCTGTCTGGAGCTTGAATTCATCAGTCGTGAGCCGAACCGCGATCGTGCCGGCCTTCCAATCGACGTTGCGATCTTCGATGTTCAGAGCGGCGCTCACGTCGTTCTGTGAGTGCAGAACGCCGGTCGCCTCGTCGTATTCGTAGAGCGTTGCTACGAGCACCGCTTGAAGCCGGTTGCGCGGGTCCAGGGCATCGAGTGCGCCCTGATCGATGGCAGGCGGAAGCGTCGGCTGCATCGGAAGAGTGAGCGTCAATTCGGCCAACAGATAGGGCGTGACGTTCTCGTCAAAGACGATCGTTCCGCCCTCCACGTTGTAGAAGTGCTGGACGGAGCCCGCGTCGGTAACTGACACGTTCACGGCCTGGTATCGAAGGACGGTCATGCGAGCGCCGTCCAATCGAATTCGACAACGAACGCGAGTTGCGTCGTAGCGTCCTGCGTAATGCTCACGTCCGAACTCGCCACAAGAACCTGATTGTTGAGGTAGTGGTCGGCATCCGTGAATTCGACTCCGAGGCACACTGCTACGGCGAAGGCGTTAGCGTCCGCAGCCAACTCGAAGACCGCAGCAAGGTGACCAGTCAGGACGCCCTGCCCAATGTTCGTCACTTTGCTGTTTCCGAGCGCATCATTCAGCACCGCGTGAATGATGGTGCGCGGCGTGTACTTCCAGGTCAGGGTGTTGACGATGTTCGGCGAATAGATGTTGCTCTGCGCATCCGTGAAGGTGCTCATCCGATGTTCACTCCCCAAGATCCGCCGACACCGCTTGGCTTGTGCACCACGGGGAACACGTCAACTGAGAGGTAGTAGTTATCGAGATAGCGCTGAATCTCCGGCCCAACGCTGGACAGGTCAACGGATGGCACGAGCTTCTGGGCGTTCATCGTTCGCTGCGCCTGCACCATCGCATCGGCCACCGAGCTTGTGAACTGTCCAGTGAAGGAACTACCGGTCTGCGCGCCGAGCGCGTTCGCGTTCTGGATGAACTGCTGTGACTGAGGCGAGTCGATGCCGTAGGTGTCCACGACCTCCTGGAAGTCAGCACGGTTCTGGGTCACGTATGCCTGTCCGTTCGCGTCCAAGCCGTCTTTCACGGCAGCGTTCCAGTCATCCAGGAATCGCTTATTGGCGTCCAGCGTCTTTTGCTGATTGGTGAGGATCTTGTCAGCGTCATCCTTGGAACGGTCCAAGATCTGATCGAGTGAACTTCCCGTACTCGAAAGGTCCGACTGGAGCGCACTCGTAAAGCCCTGAACGGCAGACTTCTTCTTATCGAGGTCGTCCGAAAGCTTCTTGCTCGCTGTCGAATAGTTCTCGTACTGCTTGACGGTGAGGCCCATTGCTGACGCCTGAGCCTCTTCGGCCGCCATGGCATCCTCGGCAGCCTTGATCTGCTCATCAAGTGACTTGGTGACCGTCTTGATTGCACCCTGCTTCGATGCGAGTTGCTGCATCTCCTTCGAGTACGCGCCGCCGTTCGCGCCAAGCTGGTGCTCTTGGTCCGAGTACTTCTCGGTCAGTTCAGCCAGCACCTTCTTCTGTGCTTCCATCGCGGGGATGGACTTGGCCACCATGGCTACCGTGATGTCACCGAAGGATGCGCCGATAGCATTCGTGTCCCGCTCAAGGTTCGACAGGTCAATGCCGTAATCCTTGGAACTGGCGACCCAATCGGCCAGCGCTTGGCTGAACTTGTCACCGGCCGGATGTGCCTTCTCCCATGCCGCAGCGAGATCCGCGGTCATCTCGGTGACGACCTTCTCGTCTTCAGCCGTTAGTTCGAGCTGGCCGGCGATGGAGGCAAGGAGCCCACCGAGCAAGGCAGCGGGCACCATCACCTCTGGGCCCATCATCATGCCCATACCGCCGATGGCCTGGGCTGCCGCATCCGCTGCCCCTGCGAGGCCACCCTGGCCGGATCCGAGCGACTCGGCGAGCATCGGAACGCCAAATCCGGCGTTCATCTGAAGGCCCTCGGCGAGCTTGGAACCTTCTTCGTTGACCTTCTTGATGCCGCCAGCGGTTGCCTCCATCGGCTTCGAGAGGTCGAGGCCACCCGACGCAGCAGCAAGCTTCGCCTTGTTCACCTGTGTAATGAGATCCTGCGATGCCTTGGCGGCATCCTGCGTGGCAAGCTGAGCGGCCTTCATCGAGGACTCAAGCTGTTCAGCGGCCTGCGCACCGTCTGGGCCAAGTTTCTTCAGCTGATCGACCAGGCCGCCGTACTCGGTAGAGAGGTTCTTGACCGAGGCGACAGCGCTCTTGGTGTCACTGACGACACTGATGCTGATTGCTGCACCCATTAGTTGCTCTTCCCTTCAAACGCCTCGTACACGGTGCGCATGAACGTCTGTACCCAGAGCGATGCAATCCGCGGAATGAATTCGGCTGCTGCCGGATAGACGGTCCATCCGTTGCGCCGAATGGGCATGAGCGGGTGCGTGGTGTGCCTGATGATCTGCTGCGTTTTGCCTTTTCGAGTTCGGCGCCGGTACGCGGTGAGCCGGTTACGGTTCGCGCCGAACTCTTCCTGACGTGCCAACTCGGCAGGCGTCGCGCCGCCTGTCATGCGCCGCGTGCTCGCTCCGGATTGCAGCATGACGTTCTGGTTGCTGAACTGAAGCTTGGACGTTTCACCGAGCACAGTGCTCTGGAGGCTGTCGCCCGCCAGGTGCCGCGCAACGAGGCCAGTCCACTCTTCCTGACCGAGTAGTTTCGTCTCCTGCCGGATCTGCGTCTGCACGTTCTTGTCGAGGAGTTGGAGGCCCTTGACTGTGGCATCAAGGGCCTCACTGGTCTTCGTGCTGACGCTCAGCAGAGAGGTTGGCACCGCTGATCTACGCTCCCGCGGTGAGGGTCGGCCTGCCCTGAACGGGCAGTGTTGCAGTCGCCTCTGCAAAGGAGTTGACCTTCCCGCCGATGGCGCCTGGCACAACGATGAGAGTCACGCTGATGCTCGCCCCGCCGTCATCCGGGACGAACACCACGTCAATGCTGCTGCCCTCATTGGCAAGGAGGTAGTTGCTCAGCGACCCGGTGGTGTTCCAGTCCTGCATGTAGTCGAGCACACAGGTCCAGGTTGCCTTGCCAGCCTTCGTGAAGACGGAGCCCGCCTTCAGGCCGGTCCACGTTGAGGTGGGCGTGGTCGGCGTGATAGTCACGCCAGAGAGTGCAGCTTCGTACGAGTCGGATGCCACCGTAAAGGTGCACTCCGACATGTAGAGCGGTTCGACCGCGATGCTAGCCATGAGCGCCTAGCCTTTCTGGACTGTCAGGTCCGTTTCGATGTCATAGGACAGGTATTGGGTGTTGAAGAGAGCCTTGGTAGCGGTCTTCGGGTGAACGTTCTTCGTGCCCATCAGCGCCGCCCACACGAGCAGAACGTTCGTGTCTAGCGAGGGCTCGGCGTTCGCCCATTCGGTGTGGTCGTCCACCACGGTCACGAGGGAACTCACCGTGAAGTGAGATTGAGGCGCCTCCGGCAACGGTGCAATGCTGCGTTGCTTGATGACGATGGCCGGCCGATCGAGGGAGTCGGGCACGTTTTCCACTGGCACCACGAGCCATTCAGGGAACGCGTCGCTCAGCGCCGAGACCAACACCTCGCGCGGCGTCTGGCCGTTGATTACTACGTCGGTCATGCGTCGGCCTGATCGGTGATCAAGTACAGGGTGTGCGGGTCCTTGACCGTGATCGCGTCGTACTCCGCTTGAGTGAGCGACACGATGTTGGTGATTTCTCCGCCCGGAGCCGGGAGTGAACTGCTGCCGTCGCCGAAGCTTCCAAAAGGCTTCTTCGGGCGGATGACCTGCTTGACCACCCAGTCCATTGGGAAGATTCGCACCTGGAACGTGTCGTCACCGGCGCTTGCGTTCGCCGGGTCAACGCGATTCGCATTCCATAGGTTGCGCAGCTGCATCCTCTGGCCCATCACGAGCGAAGCTGGAACAGCTCCCGTGATGTAGTCGCCGGGGAACGCGGCCGCGGAAGTGGCCGAGTTGAGGCGCCAGTTGTATCCGTTGTCGTACGCAAGTACTTGCGCCTTGGCAACTTCGAGAAGCTGCTCTAGTACGGAGTCGTTGGAGGGAGCATCCTTCCAGTCGGCTCGGATTGTGTCCGTTGTGTACCAGTCCATGAGGGTGCTCCCTCCTTTCGATCAGTAGACGCCGTAGAAGCCGTCGGACAGGTGCGCCGAGATGGTGTCCGAAGCGGGCTTGGTCAGGCCGTAGGCGTACACGCCAACGTTGATGAGACCGTTTGCCACGTTGATGACCTGCGCCTGGAACGGGCTGCCAGGCAGCGTGTAGACCTCGGCTGCCGCCTTGGCGCCGGCAAGGGCCTTGATCGCCCGGTTTGTGCCGGAACCGTTGGTGCCCGTGGCCTGCTTCGCCTGCGCGAGCTTCGCGGTCGGGATCGGGCGAACCGTGATGTTCTCGATCTCGCCCTCGGAGACACCGAGCGCGGCCTTCAGGTAGCCCAGCACCTGAGTTGCCGGAGACTTCAGCATCGCGGTCCAGAGCGCATAGTCGAGGAGCACGAAGTCGGGCAGTTCGAGACGCGCAGCGTAGTAGCTCGTGAGCGAGTCCACGAGTGCCGAGGTGCCCGCGTCGATGTTGGACGGCACGGCGGCAGCAGCCGAGAGGTGCGGGCCAGCGATGACGGTAGCGCCGCCGTCGATGGAGCCCTCGACTACGTTCGTGAACGCGAGGCTGTCGAGCCAGACCTGAACGTTCTTCGCCTGGAATCCGAAGTACTCCGAGAGGAATGCTTCGCCACCGCCGAAGTCGAAGTTCTCACGCGAGACGGTGTTACCGCCGGCCGCGTACTGTGCCGGGATCATCGTCGGCTGAACGGCGGTGACACCGCTGGAGGCGATCTCTGCCCCGTTGCCTGCCCATGATCCGAGCGTCGGGAGCGCGGACCACTTGAACCCGGTCACGTTCCGCGAGACGAGCGTCTTCGGCGTGAGAAGGTCAGTGAGCAGCGGCTTCGGTACGACACGACCCCAGTACTCGCCCGTCCACTGCGGAGCGAGGTCCTGATTCTGGATCGGGCTGGCGATGTTCGTCTGTGTCGCGTAGACGGCCTTCGCCTCATCGAAGAGAGACTCGGGCGTACGGAACACCTGATTGTGCAGGTCATCGCTGACACGCCCACCGCGGGCGATGCTCGCCATGACGGAGAACGCCTGCTCCGGGCTAATGCCCTTCTTCTGGTCGCCACTGGCGAACACCGAAGCTTCGAGTGCCTCAAGCCGCTTTGTGGTCTCACTCTTGACCGGAGCCGCCGACGCGGTAACGGTCTCGGGGATAGTGGCTTCCGCCATCTCGTCCTCACTTTCCGACGCATCCGCGTCTTCGTCCTCGGCCGGAATGACCGTGGTGGTTTCGGTGGTCGTCACGATGACCGTGGCGTCCAAGTCGTTGTCGTTGTCGGGATCGATCAGTGCCTCGGGCACGTCGTTGAAGGACGCGATGACCGTTGCCCCTTCGAAGGCCGGCGTGGCCACGAGGCCCGCGCCGAAGATGCGTCCCGCGATGGCCTTGCCCGCTCGGACGATGACACCCTTGGCCTCCATAGAGAGGGACTTGCGGGTGCCGCTGCGGATGTCCGCAAGTGCCTGATCGCCCTCTGCGGTCCTGGCTAGCTGGAAGGTGGCGTACACGCCATCGGCTCGCTCTTCGACGCTGAGCGCGCGTCCGACCGGCTGCTCTCGGTCGTGCTCCACGTTCAGGCCGAGGATGCTCGGATCTGACGGCAGGCCAATCGCGCCGGCCTCAACAGTGAAGCCGCCGATGTTCGTCTTGCCGACGACGCCGAACGGGAGCAGTCGTCCAGTGACCGTGCGGTCATTCTCCGAGGCGAGTACGAGATCTCCGGAATCGAAGAGGATGGACTCACTCATTGCTCAACTCCGCCCGGGGAATGAGCACTTCGAATCCGTTGCGGAACACGAGGACGAGATCCTCGGGCTTGGGCTTACTTGGCATACTTCACGCCGTCCTTTCCGTCGCGCTGCGCATCCGGCTGGGGCTGGTTGGGTGCTGGCTGTAGGGCCTTGTCGAGTGGTGTGGTGTCGAACTCGACCGTCTGGCCGTTCGGAGTCACGTCACCGAGGGACAACCGCGCCTCGATCGGGTCAAGGTAGAAGTGGGCGGTCTGCGTCATCAGGTCGGTGAAGGCGCCGAGCTCGGTCGTATACGTCAGCGAGTCGATGGCCGAAGTGCTACCCAGTCGGGAGGCCGGAATGCCCGTGTGCTTTGCGATGTCGGCAGCAACTGCATTGCGCGCATCAAGGAGCCACTGACCCGCGGGCTCACCCTCGGTCACGAGGTCAAAGCCATTGGGCACGTATGCGACGGTGGAACCGTCGCGCGACTCGCGCGCCTTCTTGTACCCGGTGAGCAAGTCGAGCTTTTCGGTGTCGTCCGGCTCCGTGTCGCCCTTGTTCACGAGCTTCGTAAGGGGGACGGAGACGCGGGCTCGTTCAGCAATGGTGTGCTCGAATTCCAGCGCCTGCCTCAGGGTGCGGGTACCCGTGTTCAGTAGACCGGGGACCATCGACTCAAAGAGGATGACGTCGGTGTCCTGCACGGGTTGCTCGTCGATGAGGATTGCCCCGCGGTCATCCCATGTCCACTTGCCGTACGGGATGTGGTGTGCAGTGAGCGGGAAGCCGTCAGCGCCGTTGACTCGCTTCCACAGGCTGAAGCCCAGGAACATGAAGTCCGCGATGGTGCGCGAGTTACGCAGGTACCACGGCTGAACGTTCTTCCCGGTCTGGGTGAGCCAGGTGGGCTGTTTGCCGAGGTCGGCTCCGTTCTTCTTGGCCACCAATTCGAGGTTTCCGAAAGCCGAGATGAGAGTCGAGTGGGCTGCCGCAACGGCGGGAATGGTGAGTGCTTCCGGACGCGTGACTGGGAGCAAGTCGTGAGAGACCGTCTCACCGAAGATGTCCGCGATGACGATTGCGGCCTGATTGTTCGTCGGCGCATCCCATGCACCGATCGAAAGCGGAGGGACAGCCGAAGGCATCAGACCGAAGCCGAGCCAGTTCAGCAAACCCATACAGCTAGTCTACAGCTAGCTCACAGCAGTCTCGCAGACTACACGAAGACGGTGCTTACCTTGCGCTTCGGCTTACGGTCATACAGATCGAGGGCGATGGAGCCAGCCTCAAGATCGAGGATGTCGGCGTCAGGGTCGCCGGCCGGCCTTCCAAGCAGCCAGTTCTGCCCGCTCATCCGCTTGACCACCACTCGCGCAGCGTCATCAAGTGTCGGCTGTCCCCAGTGGTGTAGCTCGCCCTGATCGATCGCCTTGATGAGTCCAGCTGCCGCCGTGCGCAGCATCGGAAAGTTGTACGGTTCCAGCTTCGGCCGAGGAGTCTGCAACTGCATGTAGTTCACCTCGGTCATCTCCACGCCCTTCACGTCATGGGCGATCGGAGCCTTGTACTTCCTGCTGAGGCCGAGCAGTCTCTCTGCCAGCCAGTCCACGCGTGGCCTATGGTCGATGGTCATCAGGCACGCCTTGCCGTCTTCGTCACGCCAGGCGGCAACGATGGATGCCGCCGACTGCGAGAGGTTCACGGCAAAGCCGAGCGTGAACCGGTCGGGCAACGCTGGCAGGTCACCCGGCACGAGCGCGCGCGACCAACGGTCGGGATGAATGAGGGAGTTGCCCCCGGTCGGGTCGGTGAAGATCCCCAGATACTCCCTCATGAACCGCTCAGTTCGGAACGTGGCGAAGTTGTCCTTGACACTCTCCAGCGTGGTCAGCGTGCCAACGCCGGGATGGTGAGCTTCCACGAGTTCACGAGCATGGGCGTTCGGGTGCGCCTCGTCGGGCTCCCAGGCTTCAACCTCTTCTACGAGCGTGTTCTGTGGTGCCCAGTAGGCCACGCCAGCGTGCCGAGGGTCACCGGCCGTGGCTTTCGCGAGACCGTCCCAGAGCATGTTTCCGCGCTGGCTCTTACCGGCCGTGCCCGCGTAGATGAGCATGGCGCCGGGTCGGGTGTCCTGCGTCGGTCCGGCAGCAGCGAGGATGTCCTGAGCCTTGTCGCCCTCAATCTCCCCAGCCTCGTCCAGCACGATGACGTCGAAGGCATCCGAGCGGAAAGACTCGGACTGTGGCCCGTAGACCTGCATAATGCTGCCGTTGGCGAAGCGGATGTGCTCGGTGCCCATGCCACTCGTGCACTTGAACGGCCAAGACTTCTCATCGTCGCCGTATTGCCGCTTTGCCCATCGCTCCATCGGGGCCTTGATGTCTGTCAGGTACCGTCTGCGCGCCGCCTTGGCGTTGCTCATCACGGCATAGGCGGTCAGCAGGTCAGGCTCTTCCATGCATCGGCCAACGAGCCACTCCACGAGCGTTGTCGTCTTTGATGAACGCCTCGGCAGAATGACCGAGGTGAATCGCTTACCGAGAGCGAGAATGTCCGCCAGAAGCAATTGCTGAGGGAGCAGTGCATGGCCACGGCCGACGACTTCAGCGCCGATGAGGAACTTGCGTCTCTCCTCCCCAACGCTCTCAGTCATCGCGAACGGTGTGACGTAATCAGGCGGGAGCACTTGGCTCTTGACGGCATCCCAGTCGATTAGTTCAGTCATCGAACAATCCGTGTATATTTCGTGCTGCCAACTGGCTGGGGGTTGTGACGGCCATCAGAAACTGACGCCGTTCGACTCGATGCCTGCCCGATCATTGACTTGCCGCCACGATGCCCCACACCAAGCCGATGGCTGCACTGGCCACGAGCAGGCTGGCGATGGTCCACACCGCTCGACGGATGGAGGTGAGCAAGACTTCAACCTTCTGCTCGTGGGTGAGCACGGGCGCCAGTGCGGGCGCCGCCTGCGGGTCGACGGCGGGCTTCCCCGCAAGCATGTTGTCGATGCTGCTGTCAGTCCACTTGCTGTCCATGGTGTTGCTCCTCTTCATACGTCGGGCAGTCGCAGATTGCGCTGCACCTGTTGTCTACGTGCGGTACTGGTCTTGCGTGCGCCCAGCTTCCCGCCCGCTGAGCGGTTACATGAGCGATGCTCAGTCTGCACCTGGCTACTGCCAAGCCCGGTACTCAGGTCGATGACGTGTCCCAAGTCCCACGGCTCACTCGGTGCGATGGGCCTGTGACAACGACCACACACGGCCATACCTGCATCGACGGTGCGCTGATAGAGCGGACGGAGCTTGGCCGTGGTGTTGGACCACTTCGCCTTGCGATGCCACTGGCTCATGCCGCGGCCTTCTTTCGCGGCAGTGGTCCGCGCTTGCGTGCTACCACTTCAGGCTCGGGCGCAAGGGTCGCGATCATCACGTAAGCAACGTCCCGTAACCCGTGCTCACGTCGAAGATGAAGTGTGGCGAGTGAGCGGGTGTTGGCTGCATGGAAATCAATGCCGAGAGAGCCGCACTCATCGCACCATGCCACGCCGCTGAAGCCGGACCAGTCGAACACCACTGGACCAACGCGGTACACGCCGGGCCTGAGTGGTGGATTCACGCTCCCAGCTTACTATCAGTCAACACACAGGTCCAACGTCCCCTGAAGAGGGACAGTGCGCCGGGTGTGTGTTGGCCGATAGCGTCGCCAGTCATGGGGACAACTAACGCGGCTCTCGTCTGGCTCAAGTGGCTTACCGGCGTGGGTTTGATCGTTGGCTTGATCTTGCTCTTCTGGGGCATGTACCTGATGGGCATGTCGCTCTTCCCGGAGTACGTCTCCACGGGCTCCCTCATGGTCACCGTGGGCGCGAGCTTGAGCGGTGTCGGGACACTGGCTCTGTTCGCGTTGCTGGCAGCGCTCGCCGTTCTTCACGAGGTCAAGAAGCGCTAGTTGCATTGATCCCCGCGCCCGAAACCCAGTCACCACCAGTAGTCCCCCCTCCCTATAGGGGGGACTGGTGGGGACTACCGATGGGAGAAATCCCTAGGGCTACAGGGAGGGACTCAGGGAGTAGTGACGGGAGTTCCTCTCACCCTCACGAATGACCACCTGTCCGCAGTCAACGGCCGACTTCATGACATCCGACACTGTGTTCTTCGAGATACCCCGGAGGCCGAGAGCGACAATCTCAGACGTCTTCATCTCCCCGTGCTTCGCCAGGGCGTCACAGGCGAGCTGCACGAGCCGATCGGCTTTCATGGCCTGCATCTCGGCGCTGAAGGACAGGTGCCCGCGATCGTCCATCGTGACGAGGCCTTTCTCAACGTCCACGTCACGGCCGAAGGCATCGAAGTAGCGCCACGCGCGCGGGTCGGTCGGATCGTCACGAGTCAGACGCCAGATAGCGTCCGGCCAGTCTTCGAGCCGCGAGTCTCCACGCGCGTGCTCCGAGCCGTGCCCGTGGTGGTGAACAACAATCCCATCCTTGATCCCGGCCTCTGTCTTGAGTGCGTCAAACGCCTGGAGGATGACTCCGGCCTCGGTGTGCTCATTGAGCCCCAACGCATCTAGCAGCGGCCGAAGCGGGTCAAGGATGAGCGTGTCATATCCCTGAAGGCGCTTCGCCCACTCGGCTCGGACGTGTGCGTCGATGATGTTGAGGGAGGCAGCAGCACCACGAAGTGAGAAGATCCCTACGCGCTCCGGGTGTGCGATTCCCTGGCGACTCAGCCATCGCTGAATGTTGGTCGGTGAAAGCTCCAGATCGAGCACAGCGACTCGCCTTGTGGAGGTCGTGGTGAAGCGCCCGAGGAACGGCTCTCCGTCTACGAGTGAACGAATCAGGTTGTGCGTGACTGTCGTCTTGCCCGCCTTCTTCTGTGCCGAGAACATGACGTTTCCGCCGTCGTGAAGAAGGCCGTCGATGACGAAGGGCTCTTCGGGCAGGTCTTGCTGAAGGAGTTCATCGAGCGTGACCGCGGTCGGGATCGCGACCGCCTCAGCCTGCTCGGCGCGGTACTTCCGTTCTGCCCAGTTCCTGCTGCGTAGGCGCTGAAGTTCCTTCTCGGCCTGCTCGTCCGGTGCCATGCCGCGCTTGTCGAGAGCGGCCTCGATGTCCGACCGCACCACGCTGGGGATTACTACCGGGCTCACGCCACGACTCCTTCCGGCTGAATGAAGACCTTCCGACGCGGGCCAGCTTGCGCCTCGACGCGCTCTTGCGCCTCCCGCTCGCAACGCCGATGCTCCCAGTACTCGTCTTCGGAGTCGTACGCGAGTACCTCGTCGCGCGTCCGCTGAAACCACATGTCATCCATGAGCCGATGCATTAAGCGTCGAGTGGCCCGCTCTGGCAATGGGCCGGCGTGCGGGAACTCGTCAGCGGCAGCGGCGCGTATGGCATCCGCTATTGCCGCCTGCGCCTTGCCGTTGCGAGCGAGTGCCAGGTGGACGTGCTCGCGGGTCAGCTGCCGATGCGTGCGGGCCATGAAGCCTGCAAGCCGCAGATGAGCCGCAACCTTCAGGTCAGGTGAATCGAATATTTCGTCAAGGCCGCCAAGGGCATCATTCGCCAGCGCGTGCCAATCATTTGGATGTTCCACAGTTGTTCCTTCTTCTCATTGATTCCGTACTGCGGTCATCCTCCCGGGTCAATTATATGGCCAATTTCGGAGGTGTCCCCCGGTGTCCCCGGGACTAGTGGTGGCTCGAATATGGCAATAGTGGCTGGAATACGAGAAGAGCCCCCTTGGACGCTTCTAGGCGGAACGCATGTCCAAGGGGGCTTCTGGAAGAAGGAAGTCAACTTGAGGGGAATCGACTTGCCACTCTCAGTATATTGGCGATTCAGGCATTACTCACACGCGCTCACCGGCCCAGACGAGTTCAGCGTTAGCCTCGGTATTCAGCCACTCGCGGAGCCGCTTTCGGTAGTCGCCCGTCACGTGCCGGGAGCGCTCGAACATGAGCGCACGAGCAAGCTCGTAGACGGTCGGCAACTCGCCGGCTCGGCAGCGGGCGCAATCCGACTCCGGGTCGACGATGTGCCAGCCTGCACCGTGTTCCAGGCCGCGTTCTTCTTGTTCTTCGGGTGCGGGGGTCATTCTTTGTTCTCCGTTTCTTCCTGCGCTCGTGTTATGGGGATTGCGATGCCGGTCGCACTAAAGGCGACATCGTGAAAGGACAGAACGACTCGGCCCAGAATGTCCCGAATAAGTGCCTGGCGCTTCTCGATGGGAGTGCCATTCCATTCCGGAAGCCAGGCGGGGAATGCTTCCGCGCCGTGAACGATTGCGACATCGCCGGTATCGAGTAAGGCGCGCTTGGCAATCTCACGTAGGCCAGCCCGATTGCTGGCAGCAGTCTCGGCGCCTATTCGCTCGTCAAGCGCAGCAATCTCCTTGCCTAGTGCCGCTATCCGCCTTACGGCCTCGGGAATGTCGGCGCCTTCTGTCTCGGCCAAGGTCTGCTGTAGTTTTCGTCGCCGCACGAGGTCCGCGCGCTCGGCTCCGAGACGGGTGAGATCGTCACTCGATCGCTCGGGCTCGGCAATCGTCAGGGCCATGAAGACAGCTTCAGCGAGGATGCGCTCTAGGCGGTCGGCATGGATGGCAGGATGCACAGCGCCGTCTTTGTCGGCCGTGCGGTGCCTCGGGCAGAAGTAGCGGGGCGTGCGTCCCTGCTGCTGTCGGTAGCGCAGGGGAGCGTGACAGACGGAGCACTCCACTATGCCTGATGCAAGGTGCCTGACCTTTGGTCCCCGTGCTGTTGCCGCCCGAGTCGGATGCTCGATGATGGCAACAACGGCGTCCCACTCGGTCCGATCCACTATGACCGCACCACCATCGCCGACGACCACGCCGTGATGAACTAATAGCCCGGCGTTGCTTGGTCGCATGAGCACTTGGCGTACGGTAGTGACTTCCCAGCGGTTGCCGGATGCGGTGAGAACGCCCTCAGCGTTCCAGCGCTGGGCGACCGAATACAACGAGCTACCTTCGATCACCTGACGAGCGGCCCATCGAATCCAAGCGGCCTCGCTCTCCCGAATCGTGCGATCGGTCTCGAAGCCGAAAGCGCGCTTGCCGATGATTGGCTTGCCGCGTGCCACTCGATCAGCATTCGCGCGCAACTGCCGTTCAGACTTCCGCCGCACCTCGAACCGGGCTACGGAGGCGAGCATCGTTGCTCGAAACTCTCCATCAGCTGTCGTTAGGTCAATCTCGCCATCGACCGTTACGGCACTCAGGCCGTGATCTATCACGGTGTTCAGGTCGCGAGTTGAGCGGGCGAACCTGTCCAGGTCAACGCTGACCAGGGTGTCAACCGTGCCTGCTTTGGCATCCTGCAAGAGGCGATGCCATGCTGTGCCGTGCCCACGCTCCTTCGAAGCGCTCACGTCGTTGTCGATGTAGGCGCCGGCATCTATCCATCCCCGGGCGGTCACCAAGGCCAACGTGCGAGCGTCCTGCCGTTCGATACCTTCGTCTAGGTCCTTGGACTGGCGGAGATAGCGCGCCGCCCTGCGGTTGCCTGCACCTGAATCTGCCATGCGTCCATAATTGCATGATGGCGCAGAAGAAGATCGTGATCGCCGACCTCGAGAACGCGTGACCCTGTCGTTCCGCCGGCGAGCGAGTGCCGCCGGCGGAACGGGTCGTCACCCGCGTGATGCTGAGCCGGTGGCACCCATGGCGAACGTCAGAACGGATCCTCACGCATCGCACACGGGTGCCGGTCGGATCATGACGATCCGCTCACGCGGACCATCGTGCGGACGATGAGATGCCCCGGTGCGCAGACGCGCACCGGGGCATCGGGTAAGCCGTCGAATCGTTTGGGGGGATCGACCCGGCGGCGGATCGTGGAGATCAGGTCAGGCCGCGAGTGGCACCCTGTGGTCCGCCGTGACGACGAGCTCGCCGCCGACGGCATCCACGTGCACCGAGCCGCCGTCGTCGACGGATCCGTTCACCAGCAGGTCGGCGACGCGGTCGTCGACCTCGCGCTGGATGACGCGGCGCAGCGGACGGGCGCCGAACTCGGGCTCGTAGCCGTTGTCGGCGATCCACTCGACGGCGGCATCCGTCACCGTCAGGGTGATCTCGCGCTGGGCGAGACGGGCCTCGGTCGCGTGCAGCAGCAGCCGCACGATGTCGCGCAGCTGGTCGCGGTCGAGCTTGCGGAACAGCACGATCTCGTCGATGCGGTTGATGAACTCCGGCCGCATGTTCTCACGCAGCTTGCCCATCACCCTGTCGCGCAGCGCCTTCTCGTCGCCGAATCCGTCGGCGCCAGGCGCCACGAAGCCGAGCGCACCCGACTTGGAGGCGAGGAACTCGCTGCCGATGTTCGAGGTCATGATGACGACCGTGTTGCGGAAGTCGACCGTGCGGCCCTGACCATCGGTGAGGCGTCCGTCATCCAGCACCTGCAGCAGCAGGTTGAAGATGTCGGGGTGCGCCTTCTCGATCTCGTCGAACAGCAGCACCGAGTACGGGTTGCGGCGAACACGCTCGGTCAGCTGACCGGCCTCGTCGTAGCCGACGTATCCGGGAGGGGCGCCGATCAGGCGGGCGGAGGTGTGGCGCTCGCCGAACTCGCTCATGTCGAAGCGGATCATGGCGCGGTCCGAGCCGAACAACGATGACGCGAGCGCCTTCGCCAGCTCCGTCTTGCCGACACCGGTCGGGCCCAGGAAGAGGAAGCTGCCGACGGGGCGGTTCTCGTCGCCCATGCCCGTGCGGCTGCGGCGCACCGACTTGGCGACCGAGGCCACAGCGTCGTCCTGGCCGATCACGCGCTCGTGCAGTTCGCCCTCGAGCTTGGCCAGCCGCTCGCGGTCGGCCTCGCCGATGCGTGCGACGGGGATTCCTGTGGCACGCGAGATGACCGCGGCGATCTCGGGCTCGTCGATGACGGCATCCTGAGCGGAGCGTGCACCGGAAGCGGATGCCTCGGCGAGCTTGCCCTGCACCACCTCGATCTCGTCACGCAGCCGCGACGCCTCCTCGTAGTGCTCGGCCGACACGGCCGCGTTCTTCTCCGCCTCCAGGTCGGCGAGCTGCTGCATCAGAGCTGATGCGTCGACCAGCTTTCCGAGACGCAGCCGCAGCCGCGCTCCCGCCTGGTCGATCAGGTCGATCGCCTTGTCGGGCAGGTAGCGGTCGGACACGTAGCGGGCGGACAGCTCGACGGCGGAGCGGATGGCGTCATCCGTGTACGTCACACCGTGGTGCTCCTCGTACGCGTGGCGCAGCCCGGACAGGATCGCCACGGCGTCCTCGACGGAGGGCTCAGCGACGGTGACCGGCTGGAAGCGGCGCTCCAGTGCCGGATCCTTCTCGATGATCCGGTACTCCTTGAGCGTCGTCGCACCCACCAGGTGCAGGTCGCCCTTGGCCAGTCGCGGCTTCAGGATGTTGCCGGCGTCCATGCCGCCGTCTCCAGCCCCGCCGGCACCCATCACGGTGTGCACCTCGTCGATGAAGACGATCAGCTCGCCCTTGCGCTCGGCGATCTCGTCCATCGTCTTGGTGAGACGCTCCTCGAAGTCGCCGCGGTAGCGGGTTCCTGCGAGCATGCCAGGCAGGTCGAGGGAGACGACGCGCTTGTCGCGCAGCTGCTCGGGAACTCCGCCGTCGACGATGGCCTGTGCGAGGCCCTCGACGATCGCGGTCTTGCCCACGCCAGCTTCTCCGACCAGCACCGGGTTGTTCTTGGTGCGGCGGGAGAGGATCTCGACGGCCTGCTCGATCTCGTCCACGCGACCGATCACGGGGTCCAGCTTGCCGTCGCGGGCCAGCTGCGTGAGGTCGGTGCCGAACTTGTCGAGCATGGGGGTCTCGGATGCCTGCTCGTCGTCGGCGACGGCATCCGGTGCTCCCGGGTCCATCGTTGCGGAGTCGCGCATCGCTCCAGCGAGCGCTTCGGGCGTGACCCCTGCGGAGGCCAAAACCTGGCCGGCGGGGGAGTCCTGTGCGATCACGAGGGCGTAGAAGAGGTGCTCGGGGTCGATGTAGGTGGATCCGGATGCGCGCGCCACCTGGTACGCGTGGAACAGCGTGCGCTGCGCGGACTGCGTGAGCGCCGGGGCATCCGTCGTCGCCTCTCCGGTCTGCGGAACGCGCTGCTCCGCGGCGCGCGCGACGCGTGCCGGATCGACACCGATGCGCCGCATGGCTTCGGCTGCCGGATCTTCGCTGGCCATCACGAGCAGCACGTGCAATGCGTCGAGCTCGTTGTGCCCGTGCTCGAGCGCGAAGCGGCCGGCCCGCTGCAAGACCTCCTGCGTACGGCGGCTGAGGAATCGGCTGATGTCGATCGAGCGCGATGCGCGCGCCCGCTCGCCCGCGAGATAACGCGCGAGGAACTCGTCGAACGAGTTGCCGTCGCCGCTCTCGGCGGAGCCGGGGAAGAAGTTCTCAGGCACTGATTCTCCTGTTGTTCCGGGTTGAATTCCGTTGACGCACTCGAACTTGAGTCGAGTGTTATCAACTTCAACGCCGTAGCCTGCGTCTTATTCCCGAGCGGCGCCACCGATTCCGGAGCAGCACCACGGCCGGTCGAGCATGCCGGAACCAGCGGCTTCGGGCGTTTGGTTCCGACATGCTCGACCAACGGTTCCGGTGGGCGCCGCGCGGTCGTCATGACGCGGCGCCCACCCGGCGTCAGCGCGCCGAGTCGTCCCCGACGACGATGCCGCGTCCGTTGGTCGCGATGTAGACGCGACCGAAGAGATCCGGATCGCCGGTGATCGCGGCGTTCGCCATGCCCCACTGATGCTGGTCGTCGTTGATGCGCTGCCATGACGAGCCGCCGTCGATCGACCGGTAGAACCCGCGAACGCCTCCGCGAGATGCGGCGACGTAGACGGCGGCGGTCTTCGAGCCCGGCGCGGCCTTGCCGAATCCGACGGTGTCTGCGGCGTCGAATCCGCGCTGCGTCTTCCAGGTCGCGCCGCGGTCGGTCGAGCGCCACAGCCCATAGGCTCCCGTGCTCGATCCGCCGGCCAGCCACACCTCACCGGCTCGCCCTGGCACGGCGCCGAATCGCACCTGCCCCGTCGCGGGCAGCACGCCGGAGCTCACGACGGAGAACGTCGCGCCGCCGTCCGTCGAGCGGTAGAAGACTCCGGCAGCGAAGGCGTAGAACACGGCGGGTGCCGCTCTGTCCGCCTCGACTTGTGCTGAGGACGGCAGACCTGCCGTACCCTGCCAGGTCGCGCCGTGGTCGGCCGAACGCAGTGCAGGGGCTCCTGGCGGGGCCCACACCACAGAGGCGCCATCCGCTCCGACAGCGATCGTGCCGGCAGCGGATGCTCCTGCCGCGGCGGGCGAAGCTGCCCAGGTGGCTCCCGAGTCCGTCGAGACGGCGGCGACGACGTTTCCGGATCCGTCCGTTCCGGCTCGCCCCAGCACGTCGGGCGCGAGGGATGCCGCGTCCACGCTCGTCGCCCCGCCGAAGTACGGCCCCCGGAACGTGTTCGTCACGGCGCGGATGTCGGTGTGCACGAACCCGCCGAGGTCGGCCATGGCCGACACGAGCTGAACGGATCCGCCAGGGGCGACGAGATCCTGCACCGACGTCTCCTCGATGCCGGCGGCGAAGGGAGCGATGTCGATGACACCGCCCGCGCTGTCCCATTGCGTCAGGTTCTGCGTGCGATAGATCGTGGCGCCGGTGCCGTACATCGCCTCGTCGGGGTTGAACGGATCGATCGCCATGGACTCCACCATCCAGCCGAGCTTCGGTGTCGGCTGCACCCACGGCGCGGGCGCGGTGATGGGCTGCCCGAACGCCAGCCACGGCACCCCGGCGATCGACTGCGAGTAATGGCTGACCACGGAGGCGTTGCCGCTCGCGTCGTAGGCGTAGTCCCAGATCGGCGACCAGGTCGCACCGCGGTCGGTGCTGCGGAAGATCAGCACGTCCGGCCACCACTGGATCTGCGACGCCACCATGATCGTGTCCGGGTCGGTGCGATCGATCGTGAGGCCGGAGAAGCCGAAGTCCACTCCGACCGGCCGCTGCTGGGGTGTGATGTCCGTCCAGGTACCGTCATCGATGTCGTAGCGCCACACCGCGCCGTCGCCGCCGTCGTACGGTCCGCTCGTGGAACTCGTCGAGACGTAGAGAACGCGGCCCTTCTCGTCGATGACACCGTGGTGCGGAAGGTATCCGGTCGGCGTGCCTGGCACCGGATTCCAGATGGCGCCGGCGTCCTCAGACACGTACAGCATGTGGTCGAGATCCGCGACCGCCGTGAAGATGCGCTTCGTCGGGGTGCCTCGCCGTGAGGATGCCGCGTCGAATGCGGTCCAGAGCACGCCCAGCTTCTGCGTCTCGTACGAGTTGCCCGAGCCCGGAACCGGAACCACGTCACCGGCGTCGGGGAACGAGGTCAGCTTAGTGAAGGTGTTGCCGACGTCGACGGATCGCCAGAGTCCCTGGCCGGATTCCGCGCCGTAGTAGAGCACGGAGCTCGCGTTGGGGTCGATCTGCAACCGCTCGCCCATACCCCTTCCCGGCATGTTCCCGCCCACCTTGAACGGGAGCGGCGTCGCCCGCCAGCTGGATCCGTAGTCGTCCGAACGCAGGATCGCGCCGTTGTTCGTGTCCCACTCGTTCGTGTACATGCCCACGGCGAGGTACACGCGACTGGTGTGGATCGGATCCGTCGCGAGGCTGAGAACGCCGAGCCGGTTCCAGTCCGCCCAGCCGACCTGGTCGGTGAGCGGGATCCAGCGGCCGGTCGTGCGGTCGAGCCGGTAGGCGCCTCCGATGTCGGTCCTGGCGTACACCAGGCCCCGCTGGGTGGGGTTGTAGACGATGCCCGGGACGAATCCGCCGCCCTCGATCTGCACGTTCGACCACGAGTACGACGGCTTCCGGGGGGATCCGTTGCCCTGCGTGTCCTCGCCTCGGTTGTCGTCCTGCCCCTGGCTGTCCTGCTCGGCATTGGCGGCCCCGGATGCGACGAACACGGATCCGCCCACCGCGATGGCTCCGGCTCCGAGGCCGGCGGCGAGCATGCTGCGACGGGTCACTTCGGTCATATTCATCTCCCTTGATGCGAAGCCGAGGTCCGGCATTCTTGGCCAGATGGTATTGAACCGCTTCGACGGATTTCCATCATTATTTGCGGGATGCGCCGCACGCGGATCCATCGTTTCCGATCGAAGCGGATCGCGCAGGCGACGGCCGCATCGGACCAGACAGCCGCACAGACGCCGGCACGAACGGAGGAGGGGCGCCGGTCTTCAGACCGACGCCCCACCGCGTACTGACAGCCCGTGCGTTACGGAAGTCGCGCGTCGAGTGTCAGGATCCGCGTGGTCTGCGACGCACTGAAGTTGTCGTCACTGATCAGTGCGATGCCGGTCGAATGGTTCGGGCCGTGCGTCCCGGTCACTGCTATGCCCTCGAAGTTGTCGAGAAGCGGGTTGGCCTGTGCCTCCTTCGCCGTCGCGCCGAGCGTCGGGCACTGCACGACGTCGGCCGCGAGCGACTTCTTGACGGCGAGCCGACCGGATGCCGCGGCGAGGTTCGCGACCGAGCTCACGTCGTGCGCATCCGTGAGCCCCTTCACGGCGTACAGCTTGACGGAGTTGCCGATCGCGGCCGACCAGGCGGCCTCCTCGACGACGAACTTGTCGTTGCCGTACGCGGTGATCTCCGGGATGCGCATGCCCGGCTCGGTGCGGTACTCCACCTGCTTCTTCAGCGACCACGCACCGTGCCTGTCCTGCGTGTAGACGAGCAGACGGTGTGCCGTGGCGTCGCCGTCCGATGACACATCACCGGAGAGCGCGCCCTCCATGGCGGCCACGATGGTCTTGCCGTTCGGCGTGATGGTGAGACCTTCGAGCGTCGCGTTCGACGTGGCCTGGCCGAGCGCCGTCGTGCCCGTCACGGCGAACCGGTCGGGCACGGGCAGCGACGCCTTCTGGATACCGTCGCGTCCGAAGATCCGGATCGAGGGCTCCGTCTCGCTGCTGACGACGAAGTCGCCGTTCGGCAGCACTGCGAGGCCCTCGTTGTCGCTGTCCACGCCGTTGTACGGCGTGCCGTCCGCGCGCTTCAGCACGAGCGGGTCACGCGTGATCGTCGGGTGCGACGGATCCGACAGGAACCAGATGCGTGCCGGATCGCTCGCGTGGTTGTCGACGGCCGAGACCCATCCGCCCGACTTCGGATCGCGGGCGAGCGAGGACAGACCGCCGAGTTCCGTTCCGTTGTAGGTGGCCTTGTCGAGGGCGTCCGAGTAGCCGACGGCGATGGCATCCGGCCCGCACACCTGGTTCGCGTGGCCGGCGGGTGTCCACGGCTTGGCGCCTGCCGTGATGGCCACCTCCTGCGGATCGTGATCGCTCACCTGGTTCGCGAACTCGGAGTTGACGTGCACCACCTGGTAGTCCGGCTTGCCGACGCCCGGGGTGACCAGGATGTGGTCGAGGACCTCGGAGATCCCGTCGTACACGTACGTGTACTGCTGGTTCTTCGGCAACGTCGTGATCAGGTCCGTGAGGATCGGCTTGCCGGTGGCCGCACCCGTCAGGGTCTGCAGCGCCGGGCTGAACTGGTAGTCGTTCAGGTCTCCCGCGACGATGACCTTCGCCTTCTTGTCCGCCTTCAGCACGGATGCCACGAAGTCGTGCACCTCGGTGGCCTGCTGCTTGCGCTGCGCGGCGGACGACTGCTCGGGGTACTGGTACCGTCCGTCGGCGTTCTGGTCGCCGAGCTTCGAGTCGAAGTGGTTGCCGATCACGAACACGTCCTGGCCGCGGAACGAGAACTCGCCCACGAGAGGCTTGCGGCTGTCCTGCCAGGCGTCGCTGGTCGGATCGATGCGGCCGGGGGAGAGGGTGAGCTGCGGCTCGCCCTTCACCTTCTCGACGGCGGTTCCGGTCGTCGAGCGGTCGACTGAGGAGCCGCCGCGGTCGACGAACGACACCCTGGTGGGGTCGAAGAGGAAGGCGACGCGGATGTTGCCACCCGGCTGCCCGCCGTCCTCGTCGTTCACGGGATCGATCTCCCGCCAGTCGTACAGCGGGCCGCCGGCAGCGTGGATCGCCGCCGTCAGCTTCGCGAGCGTCTGGTCGGATGCGACGGTGCCGGAGTCCGTGGCGCCGTCGTTGTCCTGCACCTCTTCGAGCGCCACGATGTCGGGCGACGCGAGGTTGGTCACGACGCCTTGCGCGAGCCGGCTGTACTTGTCGGCGGCGTCGCTCGGGGCGAGGTTCTCGACGTTGTAGGTCGCGACGGACAGCTGGTCGTCTGCCGCCTTCTTCGCCACGACGGGCGCGAGTCCGCCAGCCTTCACCGATCCCAGCTGCGTCGCGGCGATCAGGTATCCGCCGTACAGCGAGTAGTCGATCGGGCCGACCGTTGCGCCTGCGAACACGTCGCCGACTGTGACGTTCGGGTTCGATCCGTCGGCGGGAACCACCTCGAGGCGACCTGACGGCGTCTGGTTCTCACCCGTGAGGAGCGTTCCACCGCGGTAGCTGACATTCTGATCGGGCTTCGTCGTGACGTACTGCTCGCCATAGGCGTCGCTGGGGCCGACGACACGGGCGTCGTCCACCTCGACCCGCATGCCCTCGACCGACTCGTAGTAGTCCAGGGCGGAACGGCTGGGCGTGATCGGCGTCGACTCGATGTTTCCGCCGTTCAGGTCGGGTGCGTACGTGTCGGGTACCGTGTCCGCGCCGATGACGATCGGTGCAGGAAGCGGGTTGCCGTGCGAGACGGTGTAGACGCTCGGGCTCTCGATCTCGGTGACCGAAAGGTTCGAGGTCTGCGACAGTGTGTCGCCGCTGCCCAGCGGGTAGTAGTCCTTCACCGTGCCCGAGAACAGCACGGAGTCGCCGGCCGTGACGCTCGGTGCGCTGCCGGTGTAGACGAAGACGCCCTCGCTCGTTGCCGGGTTCGAGTCCGGCTCGGGATCCTGCACCCAGAACCCGCGGCTGGATCCGGATGTCCGTACCCCCGTCACCACGCCGGGAACGTCGGTCACCTTCTGGCCGTCGAGCGGCGAGACGAAGCTCGTGCCCTGGATGTCGTGGATCCGCGTGGCCCCGGGAGTCGGGGGAGTCGTGGATCCGCCGTCGCCGCCGTCGGCGGCGTTCGCTGCGGCGGGCGTCGGCGCGCCTGCAGCGAAGTCGGTCTTGTTGTCGTCGGTGTCCGCAGCACTCGTGCGTTGCACGGATGCGGAATTCGACGCACCGGTGGCCGGCGAGCCCTCGGCGAGAGCCGCAGCGCCGAATCCGACGAGGTCGACGGATGCCGCAAGGCACGACGACGAATCCGCACAGGTCAGCGCTGTCGTGCCCTGCACGAGAGCCACGCTGCCATCGGTGGCGGACAGGGCGATCGAGCCAGAGGCATCCGTCGCCGGCAGCGGGGTCGTGCCGCCGGTGCCCTTGGCCTCGCCGACGAGGTAGAACCCACCGGGAGCGAGGCTCCCGGTCAGCGGGGTCACCTGCCAGGTGCCCGTCGCGGACTTCGAGTGGTACTGCACCGACCATCCGCTGAGGTCGACGGCCGTGGTGCCGCGATTCGTCAGCTCGATGAAGTCATTCGTGTACGTGGACCCGGAGTTGCCTCCGCCTCCGTACACCTCGTTGATCAGGACGCCGCTCGACGGCGTCGCCTCCGCGGCCGCGGTGGCGACCAATGAACCCGAGAGCATCCCGAGTGCGGCGACCCCGACGGCCGCCCCTCTCCAGACGCGCGTGGCGTGTAAGCGCATGCCTCATTCCCCTTCGACGCGTGTCACCCAACCAGGTGACAGTGAACCCTGAGTGAAGACACAGCAAAAGATCGCGTGTCCGGTTCGCTCATCCGTGCAGGTGCCCGCGATCGGTACGGTGATGACAGCATCCGATCAGCTGGAGGAACCATGAGTGCAGCGGCCAGACGCCCGGCCGGCGTCACGCTCATCGCCGTCTTGGCCTGGATCGAGGGTGCGCTGAACATCCTCGCCGGAGTCTTCCTCCTCGTGTTCAAGAACGAGCCGAGCGTGCGCGTTGCCTGGGCGGGGGAGGGATCCCTCATCACGTCGGCGATCCTGAGCATCCTGTTCGGCGTCGTCGTCGTTCTCGTCGCCGGCGGGCTCTTGCGCGGCTCGCGCGGAGCACGCATCGTGGTCACGATCGTGCAGCTGTTCGCGATCGTGGGAGATGTCTTCACCGCCTGGGCGTACCCGGGACAGTTCGCGTGGTCGGCGGTCAGTGCCCTGATCTCGCTGATCATCATCATCCTGCTCTGGACGGGACGCGCGAACGACTTCTTCCGCTCGAACGGTTAGCGGACCTCCGGCGACTCGCTGCCGAGCGAGGCGGACGCGACGCGGCTCGCGCGTGCGCTTGACCCTGACCCAAGGGTCAACGTTTAGCGTGAATTCCACGGCGGATCCACCGCCGGCGGAAGGCAGTCATGAAGATCGGCGAGGTCGCACGAACGGCCGGCGTGAGCGTCAAGACCGTGCGGCACTACGAGTCGCTCGGACTCGTCACCTCGAGAAGGCGCACCAACGGCTATCGGGACTATGCGGATGACGCGCCCCGCCTCGTCGCAGAAGCCCACGCACTCAGCAGGGCAGGCATCCGCCTCGAGCAGACCAGACCGTTCCTGGACTGCCTGAGCTCCGGCAGTGACCACGCCGACGACTGCATCACCACGAGGCCGGCATACCGTGCGGCGATCGACGATCTCACCGAACGCATCGACGAGTTGAGCAGGCGGCGCGCCGCCCTCGAGGAACTGCTGGCGTCGGCCGAGGCGCGCGAGGAGCCCGGCTGCGAATTCGCCGGTGGGGCCACCAGGAGCGTGTCGGCGGTCTCGCGGAGCCTGGAGATCACGCAGAGCGCAGGCATCACGAACAAGGGAGCACAGAACTCATGATCATGGCCGACCAGACAACATTCGACGGCATAGTCGAGGAAGCCGCGTCGCCGGTACTCGTCTACTTCTGGGCGACCTGGTGCGGTCCCTGCCGTGTGCTCGGTCCCCTTCTCGAGCAGATCGAGGCCGACAACGACGGCACCTTCACGATCGTGAAGGTCAACGCCGACGACAGCCCGGCGCTCGCCGCCCGATTCGGCATCATGGCGGTTCCGACCATGAAGCTGCTCGTCGACGGTCAGGTGACGAGAACCATCGTCGGCGCCAAGCCGCGAGCGGCGCTCATCGCTGAACTGTCGCCCGTGCTCGCGGCATAGGGGGTCTTTCGGCTCGCTAGGGTGGCCGAATGCCGCGGCTCATCCATCTCAACGGCCCGTCGCGTGTCGGCAAGTCGACGCTCGTGGACGAGACCTACGAGCGGATGCTCGCGGTGCTGGGCGAAGACGCCCGCTGACGAGAGCGCGCTAACGCGCGCGCACGACGACCGGCCGGCCCGTGAAGCGGATCCGCACCGCGGCGTCCGGCACCGGACGATCGCGCACGTCGTGCTGCACCGACACCAGCGTGCCGTCGTCCAGGCGCACGGTCGTGCGACGGATGGATCCGAGAAAGCTCGAGGCGACGACCACGGCGGCGAGCCATCCGGATGCGGAGGACGAAGCTCCGGCGTCGGCGGACGGACGGGCGTCCGCCGAATCGTCCAGCTGCACGTCCTCAGGTCGGACCAGCACCGTCACCTCACCCGTCGCCCCGTCGCCGAGCACCGGGATCCGCTGACCGAACACGACCACGCCGTCGTCGTCCGCGATCCCGAGGAGCCGGTTGCTGAGGCCGACGAAGTCCGCCACGAACGGCGTCGAAGGCTGCAGGTACAGCTGCTCAGGCGTGCCGATCTGCTCGACTGTTCCGGCGTTCATCACCGCGACCCGGTCGGCGACCGCGAGGGCCTCCTCCTGATCGTGCGTGACGAACACGGTCGTGATGCCGAGGTCGCGCTGGATGCGCCGGATCTGCTCGCGAAGCGACACCCGCACCTTCGCATCGAGAGCCGACAACGGCTCGTCCAGCAGCAGCACTCGAGGCCGCGTGACGAGCGCCCTGGCGAGAGCGACGCGCTGCTGTTGTCCGCCAGACAGCTCGTGCGCATAGCGTTCGCCGTAGTCCGCAAGCCCGACCAGGTCGAGAGCCTCGGCGGCCCGAGCGGCGCGGCGGCGGGAATCCACCTTGCGCATGCGCAGGCCGAACTCGACGTTCTGGCGTGCAGTGAGATGCGGGAAGAGCGAGTACGACTGGAACACCATCCCGATGTCGCGCTTGTTCGCCGGCACCTTCGCCACGTCGGAGCCGTCGATGAGGATGCTCCCCGCATCCGCCTGCTCCAGCCCTGACAGGGCTCGCAGCATGGTGGTCTTGCCGCAGCCGGACGGGCCGAGAAGCGCGACGAACTCCCCGGGATGGATGCTCAGGCTCGCGCCCTGCAGGGCACGATGAGTCCCGTAGGTCTTCACGAGGTCGACGAGCTCGACGGCGGTGCCCGCAATGGTGAGCGGTCCCGTGCTCTCGGGACCGCGTCGCGAACCCGCGCCGGCAGTCGTGCTGGAGGCGGCGGAGTGATCGGTGGTTTCTGATGCGATGGTCATCGTGCGCTCCTTCTGGTGCGACGGAAGGTGCCGATCCGGCCGATCACGAGCAGCAGCACGAACGCGAACACCAGCGCGAACACGGCGAAGATCGCCGCGACGTAGGGATCGGTCTGCTGCAGCAGGAACAGCGCGGTCTGGAAGGTGGTCTGGTTCAGGAACGAGGCGATCGTGAACTCGCCGAGCACGACCGCGATGGTGAGGAAGCAGGCGGACAGGATGCCGCGCCGGAGATTGGGAAGGATGACCCGTCCGAGCACGGAGATCCATCCGGCGCCGAGCGACCGGGCGGCCTCACCCAGAACGACGACGTCGAGGGCCGCGATGTTCGCCTGGATGGGCCGGTATGCGTAGGGGAGCACGATGATCCCGATCGCGAGCGACAACGTCCAGGGGACGCTGCCGAAGACTCCGGCCACGACCTGGTAGACCGGAACGAATCCGACGACGAGCACGACGGTCGGGACGGTGATCGGAAGCAGGCAGACGAACTCGATGGCCCGGCGCATCCGCGGATACCGCAGCTCGACGAGCACCATGGTCGGCAGCAGCACGAGCAGCACGATGGCCACCGTGATGAGGCAGATCACCAGCGAGTTGGCGATGCCCTCGAAAAGCTGGTCGTAGGTGAGCTCCTGGCTTGGATCGAAGATCGCCGTGTAGTGCACGAGCGTGAACTCGCCAGGGCTGCCGGAGACGCGGAACGTGAAGAGGAGCATCGCGCCGATCGGCAGGATGAAGAGGATGCCGGCGATGATCAGCACGATCGTGCTGGACACCTTGCCCGGTGTCGCTCCGATGCGGGCCGTTGTCATCGCTCCCACCTCCGTGCCCTGCGCTGCAGCGCCGAGTACGCGGCCATCACCACGACCATCACGACGATCATGCCGAGAGCGAGTACGCCGGCAGTGTTGGAGACGCCGACGATGGTCTCGCTGGTCAGCTGCTGCTTGATCGCCAACGGAACGATGCCTCCCTGGTCGATGAGGGCGGCCGCCGTCGCGAACGAGGAGAACGCATTCGCGAAGAGCAGGATCGTCGAGCCCCAGAACGCCGGAGCGAGGATCGGGAACGCGACCCGCCACCAGTACGTGAATCTGGACGCCCCGAGGGTTGCGGCCGCCTCGCCCCACTGCTGCTTGAGGCCCTCCATGGCGGGCATGAACGTGATCACCATGAGAGGGATCGAGAAGTAGAGGTACGGGAAGACGAGACCCCCGACCTGGTAGAGCAGGGGGCCGTGGCTGTTGATGTCGAAGCCGAACGTCTGCTTCAAGAACAGGGTCATCACGCCCTGCAGGCCCATCAGCGCGATGAACGCGAACGCCAGCATGATGCCGCCGAATTGGGCGAGCACGCTGGAGGCCGAATCCACGACGGTGCGGAGCGTCCCGGTCGGCTTCGCGCCGAGCAGCGCCCAGCACAGCACGGCTCCGACGACCGCGCCGACGAGTGCGACGACGGCCGACACCCAGAACGAGTTCACGAAGTCGCCGATGATCGTCGGGTTGGCGAACGCGGCGAGGTTCGCGAAGGTGAAGGTCCCGGCGTCGGTGAAGAATCCGCTGGCAACGGCATAGACCGTTGGGACGGCCAGGAACAACAGGACGTAGATCGCGAACGGCGTGAAGCCCAGCCACCCTGCCCCGCGGCGCCGGGACCTCAGGGTCCCGGCGCCGGTGGTGCTGGTGGCCGTCGCGATCTCAGTGGATGCGGCGGTCATCGCATTCCTTCCTTCGTGGAAGCAGGCAGGATCAGCCGACGGTGGACGACCACTTGGACGACAGCAGGGTCCCGGCCGCGGTCGCCTGGTCGGCAGTGAGCTGCACGAAGCTCTTCGGCGGTTCGCCGACCGTCTTCAGGGTGCCCTCGTCAACGGTCTTCTTCGAGATCATCGCCTGCAGCGTCGCCGGGTAGGCGCCGGATGCCAGGTACAGGTTCTGCACCTCTGGACTGTAGATGTACTCCTCCCAGAGGCGAGCGGCTGCCGGGTTCGGCGCGTCCGCGTTGATCGCCTGGTTGTAGTAGCTGCCCAGAGCCGTTCCCGGGAGCACGACGGTCTTCCAGTTGGGGTTGCCGGCCGATCCGCCGGCGGGACCCCACGCCAGGTTGTTGTAGCTCCACTGGATGACCACCGGGGTCTCGCCCGAGTTGACGGTCGCCTGGGTCGGCAGCACCGACAGGAAGTTGCCCGCCTGCTTGAGCTTGCCGAAGAAGTCGATGCCCGGCTGGATGTCGTCGGCCTTGCCGCCCGACTGCAGGTCGGCCCAGTAGACGGCGCTCGCCGCCTCGTTCGCCTGGGTCGGGTCGCCCTTGATGGCGACCTTTCCCTTGTAGTCGGCGCCCAGCAGATCGCTGAGCTTCTTCGGCGCCGTCTTGATGACCTTCGAGTCGTAGCCGACCGACATCAGGCCCGTGTAGTCGTAGTACCACTTGCCCTTGGGATCCTTGAAGTCCGCCGGCAGGTCCGACCAGGTCGCCACCTTGTAGTCGGCCATCAGGTCGAGGTTCTGGTCGAGCACAGCGGTGCCGATGTCGAAGACGTCCGGTGCAGTGGTCTGCCCCTTCTGCGACGTGGCTGCGGAGACCTCGTCGGCGCTCGACCCGTTCGGGTTCTCCGAGTTGATCTTGATCTTCGGGTACTTCTTCTCGAAGCCGGCGATGATCTTGCCGTAGTTGGCCCACGACGGCGGCAGGGTGATCACGTTGAGGTGGCCCTCGGCGTTGGCTGCGGCGACGAGGCCGGCCATTCCGCCGAACGCCTCGGCGCTGGTCGCCTTCTGGGCCTGCGCTGAGGTGAGCGTCTTGGCGTTAGCGGCGTCGGCCGTGTTCGCTCCGCCGGAGCAGGCGGTCAGGGCCACGGCGACGACGGCAGCCATCGTGCCGGCGATGGCGAGCCGGCGAGCGACTCGCGAGCCCGCTCCGCGGGTGGTCGCGTGTTCTTCCATGGGAGTGTCCTTCCAGGTTTCCTTGTTCGGGTTGTCTCTTGGTCGTCGGTGAGGTGAGGTGCGCGACCCCGTCGGTGCGGTCGGCGAGTTGTGGGAATGGGCGTTCAGGCCCGGTGCGGTGCGAGCACGAACTCGTCGAGTACGGCGCTGGCGAGACCGAAACCCGTGGTCATCCCGATCCCGCTGGTCACGGTGGCGACCGCGACGCCCGGCTCGGGGTTCGCCATCAGGAAGGGGCCGCTCTGCGCGGCGGCATAAACGCCTCGCCAACGGCGCCGCACCCTCAGGTGTTCGGCTCCGAACAGGCGGTGGAATCGATCCAGCAGCAGGTCGTCGAGCTCCTCGTCTTCGAACGGCGTCAGCGTGGTGGCGTAGTGGTGGGTGTCGCCGATCACGAGGCGTCCATCGGGACGCTGGGTGAACATGAGGTTCACGGTGTGCTCGAGGAGCTCGGGATCTGACTCGGTCAGTTCGGCGCGCAGGCGGGCCGCGGCCTCGGTCGAGGCGAAGCCGTCGTACCGCAGCAGTGACGTCCCGGTGAACACGCCAGGTGCGGTGCGGATGCCGTCGGGCGCGTCGATCTCCAGCATCCGCAGACGGCAGCGCTGCACGCCGGTCTGTTCCGCGAGGTCCGGGTAGTGCCGGTCGACGTCGTGGCCGACGGCGAGCACGACGGAGTCGGCCGTGTACTCGGCACGAGTGGTGCGCACGAAGCCGCCGGTGACTTCCAGGGCGTTCTCCCCGAACCTGAACTGCACGCCGATGTCTGCCAGATGACGGGCCAGGGCAGGCACGGCGTCGGGCGAGTCGACCCTCAGGTCGTTCGGCAGGTGTGCACCGGCGAGGAGGCCGGGCGTCTCGAAGCCCGCGAGCGAAGCGGCCTCACCTGGTGTCAGCATCCGAACCTCGTCGTCGCGACCGGCGGCGAACTCCTCCAGCACAGCGAGTTCGGCGGCCGTGCGCGCCAGCACGAGCGTTCCGTCCGTGCGCACCGGGATTCCCGCCTCTGACCCGACGCGCAACCACTCTTCGCGGGCATCCAGCGCGTACTCCCGCGCGAGTCCCGCCTGGGCTGTGGTGCAGATGTGCCCGAAGTTGCGGATGCTGGCCCCCACCGCGCGCTCGTCGCGTTCGATCACGAGCACGGACATCCCGCGGCGAGCGGCGTGCCAGGCGTGGGCGAGCCCGATGATGCCGGCACCCACGACGAGCAGGTCGACATGCCGGGAATCGTCCTCGATCGCATCGAGGTGCGCAGCGTCAGCGCGATCGAGATGTCGGTCGGCGGGGGAGTGATGGGGGCTCACGTCACAGAGTCTGCGTGCTGCCTAGGCGTGCGATCGACCGATTCCATCGACTTGTCATGAGATGTTCACCGATCGCTTCATCGTCCGCATTCATGGGCCAACGGAAGGTGAACATTCGGTGTCGGACTTCTCGCCGGCTGGTGAGTTGACAACATCTATAGTCAAGCTATGAGGGTGCCACTCCACGAACTGGTCCGCACGTCGATCCGGGACCGGATCCTGAGCGGCGATCTCGCACCTGGCGACGCCTTGCCCAGCGAGGCGGAATTGTGCGCACGGTTCGGGGCGTCAAGAGGGCCCATCAGGCAGGCGATGTCGGCGCTGAGTGCCGAGGGCCTGATCGAGACCAGCCAGGGGAGAGTGCCGACGGTCACACGCGCACCGCTCGCCCAGTCCATCGACGACTTCTTCTCGTTCTCGGCCTGGGTGAGCGCCATCGGACACAGGCCGGGGCAGCACACCATCGAACTCGCGTTGCGCCGTCCGGATCCGGTCCTGGCCTCACAGCTCCGCATCGAAACGGATGACCTCGCTGTGCAGCTGCTGCGCATCCGCTCGATCGATGGCGAGCCCGCCATGCTGGAGCGCACGGCGTTCGTGGCCGAGGTCGGCCGACTGCTGTTCGACTTCGACACAGACGCCGGATCGCTCTTCGACTACCTGATCGACCGCGGGGTTCCGCTCGACCACGGCGAGCACACCATCGATGCGATCGCGGCGGACGCCGTCGATTCCGAGCACCTGCACGTCGCGCAGGGTACGCCGCTGCTGCGTGTTCGCAGGGTGACCACGTCGGCAGACGGCGACGTCCTGGAGGTCTCGGATGACCGCTACCGCACCGACCGCGCCGACCTCGTCGTGCGCAACGCAAGGACGCATCAGCCGCAACGGCCGTTCGTCGCCCGTCAGCTCACCACCGCAACCGACCGTCCCGACCAGGGGAGCACTTCGTGACCATCAGACTCGTCTCGCTCGACATGGCAGGCACCACGATCGATGAAGGCGGTGTCGTCTACGACGTGCTCGCCTCCAGCGTCGCGAATGCTGTCGGCCGACCCGTTCCGTCCGAGATGCTCGCCGCCTGGACCGGAACGGACAAGCGCGAGGCCATCATCGGCCTGCTCACCGACCTCGGTGCCGACCCTGGGCGAGCGGACGAGGTGTTCGCCGCGTTCTCGGGCCGGCTCGACGACGCGTATGCCGCAACTCCTGCGCAGCTCTTCCCCGGCGTGCGCAAGGCCGTGCGGAGACTGCGCAAGCGCGGCGTGAAGGTCGCACTCCAGACCGGATACACGCGCGCGGTCGCCGAGCCGCTCCTGGTGGCAGCCGGGTGGCGGATCGGTGAGGACATCGACGCTCTCGTCACGGCCGATGATGTCACGGCATCCCGTCCTGCTCCCTACCTCGTGTTCCGCACCATGGAGGCGACGGGAGTGCGCAGCGTCGCTGAGGTCCTTGTCGCAGGTGATACGGCCAATGACCTCGGCGCCGGCGTGAACGCCGGGGCGCGGTACGTGGTGGGGGTGCTCACGGGTGCGGCCGACGCGGCGAGGCTGGGCAGGCATCCGCACACCCACTTGCTGCCCGGAGTCGCAGACATTCCTGCGCTGCTGCAAGATGCCGACGAGTTTTCGGACGAGGGCTGACGCCGGCGGATGCCGCGGGTAGCGTGAGGCGCAGAACGCGCGTGAACGGCGTCCGTCGTCATCCGATCGGTCCGCGTCCGCGTGTGAAGGACAGAGCGCCACACCACCACACGATGCGGTCGGGCCGCGGATGTCGGCACCGGATACCCGGCTGAGACCGATGAAGGAGATCCAGTCATGTCCGTCGTCCTCAATCCCTATCTGAGCTTCCGCGACAACGCGCGTCAGGCGATGGAGTTCTACCAATCCGTCTTCGGCGGCGACCTCACCGTGAGCACGTTCCGCGACTTCCACATGACGGAGGACGAGAGCGAGCTCGACAAGGTCATGCACTCCCAGCTCACAGCTCCCGGCGGCATCACGCTGATGGGTTCCGACACGCCGAACCGCATGGAGTACGCGCCGGGCGGCGCGATCACCGTTTCCCTGAGCGGCGACGACGAGCCGACCCTGCGCCGCTACTGGGACGGCCTGTCTCAGGGAGCGACCATCACGGAGCCGCTCGCCCAGGCGCCGTGGGGAGACTGGTTCGGCATGCTGGTCGACCGGTTCGGCGTGGCCTGGATGGCAAACATCTCCGGCCAAGCCTGATACTGGAGCGCATGGCAGACGAGACCACGCTCGACGTCGACGGGCCGCACGGCCCGCGGTCGGTGCGCATCAGTCACCCGGGACGCATCGTGTACCCGGAGGCGGGGATCACCAAACTCGACCTCGCGCAGTACGCCGTCACCGTCGCGGATCCGTTCCTGAAGGCGAACGGCGACAGGCCCGTCTCGCTGCAGCGGTTCCGCGACACGATCGACGGCGAGCAGTTCTTCTCGAAGAACCCGCCGCGCGGCACGCCGTCGTACGTGCGCGACGTGACTGTCGTGTATCCGAGCAAGCGCTCGCATCCGCAACTCGTGCTGGATGAGCCGGCTGCGATCGTCTGGGCGGTGCAGATGGGCACCGTCGTCTTCCATCCGTGGGCGTCTCGCGCCGGGGATTCGGACGATCCCGACCAGTTGCGCATCGATCTCGACCCGCAGCCCGGCACCGACTTCACCGACGCCGTCCCGGCCGCCATCGAGCTCCGCACGGTGCTCTCGGATGCCGGTCTCGAGGCGTACGTCAAGACGTCCGGCAATCGCGGGCTGCACGTGTTCGCACCGATTCGCCCCGAACACGAGTTCCTGGAGGTCAGGCACGCGGTCATCGCCGCTGCCCGCGAGCTGGAACGCCGCATGCCGGATGCCGTCACCACCGCCTGGTGGAAGGAGGAGCGCGGCGAGAAGATCTTCGTCGACTTCAACCAGGCGAACCGCGACCGCACGATGGCCGGCGCATACAGCCCGCGTGCGCTCGCGCACGCACCTGTGTCGTGCCCCGTCACGTGGGACGAGCTGGAGGGAGTGGATCCGCGCGCCTTCACGGTCCTCACGATGCCTCAGCGGCTGGCGGACGTCGGCGACCCATGGGCTGACTTCGGCGAGCGCCCGGGCGGCATCGACGTGCTGTTGTCGTGGTGGGACCGCGACGTGGCGAACGGCCTCGGCGAGATGCCGTTCCCGCCCGATTTCCCGAAGATGCCGGGCGAGCCGCCACGCGTGCAGCCGAGCAAGAAGGTCGCCGACAACTGGGACGCCGACGGCAATCGAGTCAGCGAGGGGTAGACGCTTCGCCGATCGAAGAGCGTTCGCCGCTACTTCAGCACGCGTGACAGGTCGTACGCTGCCGGCACCTCGAGTTGGTCGAACCTGCACGATTCGGGCTCGCGGTCGTCCCGCCACCTCTCGAACTGCACGGTGTGGCGGAAGCGCATCCCCTCGAGCTGGTCGTACCGCACCTCGAGTACGCGTTCCGGGCGCAGCTTGACGAATGAGACGTCCTTGCTGGAGGAGAAGCGACTGCGTTCGCCTTCACCGGTGACGGCGTTGCCGTCCGCGTCGCGTTCCACGAGCGGTGCCAGTTCGTCAACGAGCTCCAGTCGTCGCTTGTCGCTGAACGCGGATGCCCCGCCGACGCTACGCAGCATTCCGTCGGCGTCGTAGAGCCCCAGCAGCAACGATCCGACGCCGTGTCCGCTGGCGTGCACGCGGTATCCGAGCAGCACCACATCGGCCGTGCGGTGGTGCTTCACCTTGAGCATGGTCCTCTTGCCCGGCGCATACGGTGCGTTCAGCGGCTTGGCGACGACGCCGTCCAACCCGGCGCCCTCGAACTCGACGAGCCAGCGTCGGGCGAGGCCGACATCCGTTGTCGTCTGGCACAGGTGCAGCGGATGGGCCCAATCCGCCGCGAGCGACTCCAACGCGTCACGTCGCTCGGCGAACAGACGGTCCATGAGATCGTCGCCCTCGAGCTCGAGCAGATCGAACGCGACGAACATCGCCGGTGTGGTCTCCGACAGCATCGCGATGCGGCTCGCGGCCGGATGGATGCGCTGCGACAGTGCCTCCCAGTCCAGCCGCTCGGAGCCGGGTTCGCCGCGTTGCAGCACGATCTCCCCGTCCAGCACGCAGTGCGGCAGCTGGGCGGCGAATGCGGCGACAAGCTCGGGGAAGTACCGGGTGAGCGGCTTGGATCCGCGGCTGCCGATCTCGACTTCTCGGTCACCGCTCGCGTCGGGCTCGCTCACCGCGACGATGCCGCGGAAGCCGTCCCACTTCGGTTCGTAGGACAGACCGCCCGCCACCGAGTCCTGATCCGGAACGGCGGGGATCGCCTTGGCGAGCATGGGTGCTGGGAGTGTTTCGGCCATGTGCCGATCATGCCCCGAAGCGCGCGCTCGGCACAGGGTCAGCCTCCGGATGTCCGAACGGATGACGCACCCGAGGTGCCGGCAGCATCCGCCGTCCACAGGTGCATGGTGGCGTACGCGCGCCACGGGCGCCAGCGCTCGCCGAGCTCAAGGGCCTCGGCGGGCGAGACGCCCCCGAGCGCTCTGCGCAGCACGAGATCGCCGACCGGATACGCGTCGGGATCCCGCAGCACGCGCAGCGCCAGGTAGTCGACCGTCCAGGGTCCGATGCCCGGCAGGGCGAGCAGTTCGGCCCGCACTGCGCCGGGGTCGCTGGAACGTCCGATCCGGAGCCCTGAGGCGAACGCGCCCGCGAGGGCGATCACCGTGCGGGCCCGAGCGAGCGGGATCCCGACCGCCGCGCGAAGCTCCTCGAGCTCTGCGGCTGCGACGATCGCAGCATCCGGGAACTCGATGAGCCCGTCGGCTCCAGGGGACCCGTACGCCAAGGCCAAGCGTCCGGTGAACGTGCGGCACGCCGCGAGCGACACCTGCTGACCGAGCACCGTCTGCACGGCCGCCTCGAAGCCGTCAGGATGCCCGATCACGCGCACCGCCGGCCGCTCCCGGACCAGCGGACCGAGCACCGGATCGGGATCGAATGCCCTGGTGATGCGATCGAGGTCCGTGTCGAGGTCGAACCACTCCCTGACGAGTTCGACCGTCTCCGGATCCGCCGCGCCGCGGACGGCGACACCCTCCGCACGGATGTCGACTGCGACGGGGGCGACGCCGGATGCCGTGCGCACCAGCCTCGTGACCGTTCCGGCGACCGGATCGATGCGTTCGACCCCCGGCACGCTGTGGTTCACGAGCGATCGCATCACGACGTCGCGGTCGAGCCTGCCGGACAGCACGATGTCGTCGTGCGGAACGACGTCGCTCACGCCGCAGCCTCGAGCTGCAGGAGGGCGCGCTTGGCGTCCAATCCGCCTGCGTATCCGCCGAGGGATCCGTCGCCGCGCAGCACACGGTGGCACGGCACGACCACCGGCAGCGGGTTCGTGGCGCAGGCCGTGCCAACGGCACGGAACGCGCGGGGGCGACCGGCGGCATCCGCGAGCTGACCATAGCTGGCCGTGTGCCCGTACGCGATGGTGGGCAGCAGCCGCTGCACCTCGCCGCGGAACCCGCGGCTGAGGCTGTGGTCGAGCGGCAGGTCGAACTCGGTACGTCGGCGCTCGAAGTATTCGCCGAGCTCGGCGACCGCCTTCTCGAGCCGCAACGGCGCCTCCAGCACACGGGGGCTCACGCGGTCGGCGAGGGTCTGCAGCACGGTGTCGAATCCCTCTCGTTCGAACGCTATGCGCACGATCCCGTTCGAGGTGGCCGCGACGAGCAGCCGTCCGATCGGCGAGTCCGTGTACCGGTAAGCCACATCGAGGAGGCCGCGCTCGCCGGCCTCGCGTTCCAGCCTGTCGTGCAGGGCGCTGAGCCGCTCCTGCATGTCGTTCGTGGTCATCGCTTCGCTCCCATCGTGCGCCGAAGCGAGCGGATGCCGTCTGCCGCCGCACGTCTCGCCGCTTCGGTCGATCCGCCGATGATGTCCGCGACCTCCTGGTACCTCAGTCCGCCCAGGTAGTGATAGGTCACCGCCTGACGCTGACGCTCAGGGAGCGTCGACACGGCTCGCGCCACCTGCGCCGACTCTTCGCGGGACTCCGCCGCGATCTCGGGGATCCCGAGCGCGCTGCGATCCTCTGGCAGCTCTTCGACGGTGATCGGACGCCTGCCCTTGGCGCGCAGCAGGTCGATGCACTTGCGTCGTGCGATCGTCACCAGCCACGCCTCGACGTTCGCGTCGCCGGGGAGGCGCGGATAGGCGTCCAGTGCCGCAAGGAAGGTCTCCGACCACGCGTCGTCCGCGTCGTGCACCGGCAGGATCGATCGGCACACGCGCAGCACCACGCCGCCGTGCGTGTGCACGACGTTCTCGAACGGCATGGGCATCATCACACGGTAGACGCTGCCCACGACGAAAGCGTGAGGTCACTCCGCGAGAAGCTCGCGGACCAGCGGGATCACCTTCGTCGCGTACAGCTCGATCGAGTGCACGAGCAGTTCGTGGGGCATCGGCCCGTTCGCGTACTTGAGGTCGAAGCGGTCGACCCCCAGCACACGGATCGCCTCAGCCATCCGCTTCGCGACGGTCTCCGGAGAACCGACGTAGAGCGATCCGTGGCGCACCTCGCTGATGTACTGCTCCTTGCTCTGCGGAGCCCAGCCGCGCTCGGCGCCGATCCGGTCCATGGTCGCCTTCTGGTACGGATACAGCTGGTCCATGGCGAGCTCGTCGGTGTCGGCGATGAACCCGGGGGAGTGCATGGCCAACGGCATCGGGTCGCGACCCATCTGCTCCTGCGCACGCTTGTACAGATCGACATAGGGAGCGAACCGCCCGGCGTTGCCGCCGATGATGGCCAACGCCATGGGGATCCCGTACCGAACAGACCGGATCACGCTCTCCGGGCTGCCGCCGACCCCCACCCATGCCTTCAGGCGGCCGGATTCGGTCTTCGGGTAGACCTGCTGGTCCGTCAGCGGCGCCCGCACCGTGCCTGCCCACGTGACGGGATCCTCGTCGCGCAGCAGGCTGAACAGCTCCAGCTTCTCCTCGAAGAGCTTCTCGTACTGCGACAGGTCGTAGCCGAACAGGGGGAACGACTCGGTGAACGATCCGCGTCCGAGCGTTACCTCCGCCCGGCCGTTCGAGAGCGCGTCCAGGGTCGCGAATCGCTCGTACACCCGCACCGGATCATCCGAGCTGAGCACGGTCACTGCCGTGCCGACGGTGATGTTCTTCGTGCGGGCGGCGATCGCGGACAGCACGATGTCCGGCGCGCTCACCGCGAAGTCCGCGCGGTGGTGCTCTCCGATGCCGAAGGCATCGATCCCGAGCTCGTCCGCGAGCACGGCCTCGTCGATGACATCGCGGATCGTCTGCGCACCTGGACCCTGCTTGCCGTCCTCGTCGAGGGGGACATCCCCGAATGTGTCCAGTCCGAACTGCACGGTCACAGCGACCCCTTTTCATACGTCTCAGGTGTATGCGAATGCATGGAGCGGCAACGCTGCCGGCTCCATCATCATTCCCGCCGGGCCATCGCGCGTGCAGCCGCTCTTCCGCACTCCACGTTCGACGGGACCATCCCTTGCCCCATCGCGACGCGACGCGCAAGGGGTGGGAGACCCCGCCGCCGTCGGCGTAGCGTGACGAGCATGGATGCCCTCGGGCTGGCGAAGAAGCACTCCGATCGTCTGTCGAAGCGCACGGACAAGCTCGTGAAGTCGCGCACGCGGCACGACGAGCCGGATCCCTCTGCCGCGGAGCCGACCCGTGCACAGGCGGCGCAGCGCAAACGCGAGGCGAAGGCAGCGTCATCCGCCCGCTACGGTCGCATGCCATGGAGCTACGTGCTCTCGCGCACACTGCGCGAATACGGGCGAGACGGATGCTCCGACCTCGCCGCCGGCCTCACCTACTTCTCCGTCCTCTCGGCTCTTCCCGCGCTCCTCGCACTCGTCTCCGTGCTCGGCCTCCTCGGCGCCGGACACCAGGGATCCAAGACCCTCCTCGAGGTCGTCGACGCCGTCGCACCGCAGCAGGTGCAACCGGTGCTTTCCGAGCTCGTCACCCAACTGACCTCGTCGACGGCAGCGGGCATCGGACTCGTGGTCGGCATCGTCGGCGCTGTCTGGTCGGCGTCCGGCTATGTCGGGGCCTTCACCCGGGCCGTCAATCGCATCTACGGCGTCTCCGAGGGACGCAGCACCGTTGTGCTGCGCTCGCAGCAGGTGCTGATCACGGTCGTCGTACTCGTTCTCGTCGTGCTCGTGGTGCTCTCCCTCGTGCTGAGCGGACCGCTGGCACGCACGATCGGCACGGCACTCGGCGTCGGAGACGCCGTGTTCACGACCTGGGAGGTGATCAAGTGGCCGCTGATCGGCGTCTCGGTGATCCTGGCCGTTGTCGTGCTCTTCTTCGGCGCACCGAACCTGCGTCACCTGCGCCTTCGCTACGTCGCGACCGGCGCGGCCGTCGCCGTCGTCGTCATGGTGCTCGGATCGCTCGCGTTCGGCTTCTACACCGCGACTTTCGCGAGCTACAACCGCATCTACGGCACGGTCGGCGGGCTGCTCGTCGCACTGTTGTGGGTCTGGCTGGCGAACCTGGCTCTCGTCATCGGCGCCGAACTGGGATCCGAACTGCATCGCGGGCACGAGCTCTCGCTCGGCCTGCCGGCGGAGACGGCGGTGCTGCTGAGCGTTCGAGGCAAGTCGGCATCCGAGAAGGCGGCAGCGAAGCTGCGCGGCGATGTGGCGGTCGGTGCTGCCATCCGCACTGCGGTGGCCGCACAGCGTTCAGTCGTGTGAGTGCGGATTTCCGCCGAGATCGTCCCGAACCGGGATACCCTGACACCGTTCCCTCCGTGCCCGTCCTTTCGGCGACACCATCGGCGATCAGACTCGCCGGACCACCGCACTGCCACAGCACCACCGGACAAGGGAGACAGCGATGATCGCGTCCATCCTCGAGAACGACACCGTGCACTTCGACCACAGGGGCGTCGGATACGTCATCCATCGCCTCGGTCCCGAGGACTGGGCGGTGCGTTCGGACGACGGACGCACCATCGGATCCCTGACGGTCATGTCGCCCGAAGGCGAGGAGCACGAACCCGTGTACGGCGGCGTGATCGCTGGGCAGACCGAGACGGACTACGAGGGCTCCGACTGGGAGTCGATCGTCCGCGGTCTGGTCAACGAGGCGCTCGAGGCTGACGAACGTGCCGCGGCGGGCGAGGCGGTCAGGGCGCAGCCCGGCGCCTGAACCGCGGCCGCGACTGCGACCACCCGGCAGCCGTCGGAGCGCCGGCCTGATCCGAGCCCAGCGACCTTCTGTCGCGCCCGGGTTCTCCGTTCACGAGCTCTCGCGCACGACGTCCTTCGGATCCTTGTCGGTGCGCCATCCGCGCCACGACGGTTGACGGAGCCTGCCGCCCCTGGTCCATTCGGCGAACTCCACCTCGCCGACGAACACGGGTTCGACCCACCGCACCCCGCGGGCATCGGCGGCGGGAATGTCGTCGAACGGGTCCGTATCGCTGGCGACACCGACGAGTCGCTCGGCGATCTCGTCCAGCTCCGCGTCACCGAATCCGGTCCCCACCTTTCCGACGTAGGCGAGTGCGTCCCCGTCCGGGATGCCGAGCAGGAGCGATCCGACCCCGTTCTCGCGTCGGCCTTCGCCCGGCTTCCATCCGCCGACGACGACCTCTTGCGTGGAGTGATGCTTCACCTTGATCCACGAGGTGGATCGCCGCCCCGCAGCGTAGGTGGACCTGCGGTCCTTCGCGACGATGCCCTCGTATCCGGCGGAACGGCTCTGCTTCATCGCTGCATCGATCGGCCCGTCGACAGTGTCCGGCACCTGGAGCACGCCCCGGTGCCGGTCGGCGACGACGTGCTCGAGCGCCGCGCGTCGCACCTCGTACTCCTCGCCGGTGATGTCGTGCCCGTCGAGTTCCAGGATGTCGAACACGTAGTACCGCACGGGTACCCGGTTCGCGACGCGTGAGATCTCGGCCTCGTCCTGCAGGTTCATCCGCTGCTGGAGCAGGCCGAAATCGGGACGCCCGTCGTCGAGCGCGACGATCTCACCGTCGATCACGACGGGGGAGCGCACGCCGTCCGCGATCCCGGTCAGCTCGGGATACTGCGCCGTCACATCGTTCCCGTTGCGGGTCACGAGGCGAACGGCGCCGTCGGTCACGTACGCGATTGCCCGGATGCCGTCCCACTTGTCCTCGAACGCCCACCGCTCAGGGTCGTGCTCGAGCTCGGCCTGAGTGCCGAGGGTCGCGAGCATGGGGGAGTAGTCCTTGCGCACGCGGTCGGCGACCATGCGATGGATCAGCCAGTTCTTGTCGTCTCCGGATCCGCCGGCGCCGGACTTGCCCGTGTGGATGAGCGCGACCTTCACCGGCTTACCGCCGAGACCGCCGTCCGGCGACGGATGCAGCGTGACGATGACCTCCTCGCCCCCGCGCCACTTCTCCAGGTCGTAGACGCCGGAGTCCCAGATGTCGACGTGACCTGCGCCGTATTCCCCGTGCGGAATGTCCCCGTGGAAGCCGCCGTAGTCGAGCGGATGATCCTCGACGTGCACCGCGAGATGATTCGTCTTCGTGTCCGTCGGCACGCCTTTGGGCAACGCCCAGCTGACCAGCACTCCATCGCGCTCCAGGCGGAAGTCGTAGTGCAGCCGTCTCGCGGCATGCTTCTGGATCACGAACGAGCGACCGGATGTCGTGGCCGGGGTTCCGGCAGGCACGGGTTCGGGCGTCTTGTCGGCATCGCGCTTGCTGCGGTAGACGGTCAGCCGATCCCGAGCCCTTCCAGCATCGCCTCGCTCGGGCTTCTGGGCGCCGGCGTCGATCGCGTGCGGACGAGCATCCGCCAAGGGATCGCCCTTCTTCGCAACGCGGTCGAGCACTTCCTCGTAGTCGAGTTGACGCAGCTTCGGCGATGCGAGCTCCCGCCAGGTCCTGGGCGTCGCGACGGTCGGATGGGCGCGTCCGCGCAGCGAATACGGCGCGATCGTCGTCTTGTTGGAGTTGTTCTGGCTCCAGTCGATGAAGACCTTGCCCGCCCGATCGACGCGCTTCATCGTGCTGATCACCTCGCCACGATGGTCGGCCTCGAGTGCACGCGCCAGTTCGTGGGCCACCTGCGACGCCTGGTCGGACGTCTGCCTGCCGTCCAGTCGCGCGTAGAGGTGGATGCCCTTGCTCCCGCTCGTCACGGGAACCGGGTCCAGCCCCATGCCGGACAGGATGTCCCGCGCCCAGCCGGCGACCTCCGCGCACTCCAGCAGGCCAACGCCATCGCCGGGGTCGAGGTCCAGCACCAGCCGATCGGGATTGCGCCGCGCGCCACGCGGGCCTGCCTGCCACTGCGGCACGTGGATCTCGAGCGCGGCGATCTGCCCCAGCCAGGTCAGCACGGCGGGCTCGTTCACGAGCGGATACACGTTCACGTGATCGCTGTGCTGGATGCTCACGCGGGGCACCCAGGCCGGCGTCCCCTCATCCAGGTTCTTCTGGAAGAACGGCTGCCCGGGATGCTCCGCCGTCCCGACCCCGTTCACCCATCGCTTGCGCGTGGCCGGTCTGCCATGGGCGTGCTCGATCAGGTGATCGGCGATCCTGGCGTAGTACGACAGCACGTCGCCCTTGGTGGTGCCGGTCTCCGGATACAGCACCTTGTCCAGGTTCGAAAGCTTGATCCGATGCCCGTCGACCTCCACCACGGTCGGCCCTGCACCGTCCGAAGCGCCCCCCGCTGTCATGGGAACGACGTTACGCCTGAGGGTCCAAGGGTTGTCGAACCGCGTCTCGGGCGGTGCAATAGACGGTATGCGAGCCATCGGCAAGCGCGTCATCGCGTTCGGACTGGTCAACGTGCCGGTGAAGATCTACAGCGCGACGGAAGACCACGACGTGTCGCTGCACCAGGTGCACGACAAGGATGGCGGACGCATCCGCTACCAGCGTCGCTGCGAGATCGACGGGGAGATCGTCCCGTACGAGCACATCGTGAAGGCTTACGACTCCGGCGACCAGACGGTTGTGCTGACGGATGAGGACCTCTCGTCCTTGCCGGAGGAGCGCAGCAACGAGATCGAAGTGGTCGAGTTCGTTCCCGACGACCAGGTCGATCCGATCATGTTCGAGCGCAGCTACTTCCTCGAGCCCGATTCCCGCTCCTCGAAGGCGTACGTGCTCCTCCGGCAGACCCTGGAGGCCACCAACCGCACCGCCATCGTCAAGTTCGCATTGCGCCAGAAGACGCGACTCGGTGCGCTGCGCGTGCGAGACGGCATCCTCATGTTGCAGGGCTTGCTCTGGGCCGACGAGGTGCGACAACCGGAGTTCTCGAGCCTGTCGGAGACCGTGCAGATCACCGACAAAGAGCTCGACATGTCGTCGAAGCTCGTGGCGAGCTACGAGAGCGACTTCGAGCCGGAGAAGTACGACGACGACTACCAGATCCAGCTCCAGAAGCTCATCGACGCCAAGCTCGAGCAGGGCGACACCATCGACACCGAGGCCACGTTCGGCCAAGAGTCAGAGGGGGAGAAGGGCGAGGTCCTCGACCTCATGGAGGCGCTGAGGCGCAGTGTCGAGAAGAACCGCGGCGAGAAGGGGAGTGCGGCATCGGCCGGGAAGGCCGGCGGTTCTAAGGTGAGCGGCGAGCGGGCGACCCGCGGATCCCGCAAGAAGGCGGGCTGACGCAGACCGTGCGTCATCTCCGGACACGACGGGGATCGGCTCATCGGCGGGCCGCGTTCGGCTGGAAGACTGGGCGGATGAGGTCCTGCACGTCTTCGTCCGTCCCCGAACGCCGATGCGTACTCGCAGCGCGCGTGCTCAGCGAGACGGCGGTCTAGCAGCATGGTGCTGGAGAGACGTCCGCTCGGAAGCGGCGACGGCTGGGTGAACGGTCCGGACGGCCGCCGATTCTGGGGCACGTTCGGCGCGGCTGGACTGCTGGTCACGCTTCCCGATGCCGGGGTGCTGCTCCAGCATCGCGCGGAGTGGAGCCACTTCGGCGGCACGTGGGGTCTGCCCGGCGGCGCACGCCACAAAGGGGAGAGCGCGCAGCAAGGCGCCATTCGGGAGGCCTCGGAGGAGGCCGGAGTCCCTTCGGCGTCGGTGCGACCGCGGTTCCTCTCCCTGCTCGACCTCGGCTGGTGGTCCTACTCCACGGTCGTGGCGGCGACGAGCGAGTTCTTCGAGCCGGTGATCGGCGATGCCGAGAGCATCGAGGTGTGCTGGGTCCCCGTCGACGAGGTAGCGTCGTTGCCTTTGCACCCGGGATTCGCCGAGCGCTGGCCGCAGCTGCGCGACGACCTGGGCCGCGATCCCGTCGTCATCGTCGACGCCGCCAATGTCGTGGGGTCCCGACCCGACGGCTGGTGGCGCGACCGCGCGGGTGCCGCGGCACGGCTCGTGCACCGGCTGGCGACCCTGGACCAGGTGGGCTGGCCCGCCGACGCGCTCGGTCTGCCCCATCACGCGTGGTGGCCGAGCGTCGTGGTGGTGCTAGAAGGCGAGGCGAAGCGGATGCCCGACTCCGAGCATCCGAATTCCCTCACCATCGTTCGCGCCGAAACCGACGGAGATTCCGCGATCGTGGAACAGGTGCGCTCGCTGTCGCGGCCGGATCAGGCGATCGTCGTCACCGCGGACAGGGGACTCGCAGATCGGGTGACAGCCCTCGGCGCTTCAACGGCATCGCCCGGCGGCCTGCTGCGAGCGTTCGACGCCCTCGCCTGAGACGCTCCGCCCGGCGCGGGATCGGGCTACCGCTGGCCGTCAGCCCAGGGGGACGGTCACGTCCTCGGCGAGCGATTCCTTCCACCTCACGAGCGCGCGGACCGTCGAACTGGCGTCCTGCGCCAGTCGCTCCATGGCGTCGTCGGGCACGAAGTAGTTCACGGCGACCCAGCCGCGCACGGTCTCCGACCCGTCGGATGCGAGTTCCCGCAGCACGTCGCACGGAGTCGCCTCGTTGCGCGCGACGCAGCCACGCACCCCGGCGTCCGGATCGTGAGCCAGGGTCTCGAACAGGTCGGCCGGCGTGTTGTAGTTGCTCGCAACGCTCTCCCGGATCTTCGGGTTCTCGTGCTGGGCGAGCAGTCGCAGCCGGCGGATCTTGCTGTCCGTCAACGGCGGCATGGGATGCAGTGCGGCAGCCTCCTCCGCCGTCAGCATGGCGGGCGCTGCACGCCGCATCGCCTCACGCTGGGCAGGAGTGTTGAACCGGATGCACGACATGCCCTCCACGTTAATCCAGGCGCACGATACCGTGGCGAGGCGCGGCGCAGGTTGGAGCTCCGGCGACGCGTGCCGGGATCAGCGTGTGGCTGCCTCAGCCGCCCTGCGCCGCGGCGGCCACGGGACGATCGGCGACGTCGTGGCCTGGTAATCCGCGTACTCCGGATACCGCCTGCGCGAAATGCTCTCCGTGAACACGGTCGAACCGATGAACAGCGCTGTGAGGAGGACAGCGCCGAGCACCGTCCATTGCAGCACGGATCCGGCGGCGATCGCCCCGAAGAAGAACACCACCCACCACTGCGCCTGCTCGAAGAAGAAGTTGGGGTGCCGCGAGAAGCGGAACAGGCCCGACTGGAGGAAGCGCGGAGACGGCTCGCGTCCTGCCACGACTTCCGACGCCTTCCAATGGTGGAAGTCCCATTGCTGCTGATCGGCAACGGTCTCCCCGACGAGGAAGGCGAGGAACACGACGACAGCGACGACGTCCAGCACAGTGAACGGCGTGCGATGCTGGTACGCCGTCCACGCGGGGAGCGTGATCAGAAAGAGCAGCACGTTCTGGTAGATCACGATGAAGAAGAGGTTGAACAGGAACCACTTCCAGCCAGCGATCCTCGAGCGCAGGAACGCCCAGCGATAGTCCTCGCCGCCCGGTGCGTAGCCGCCCTTGCGGGCGAAGTTGAAGGTGAGGCGCGCTCCCCACAGCGTGACGAGCGCGGCCATCACATCCAGCCGCACGTCCGTCATCCCTGCGGCCACGGCATAGACCCACACATAGGCGACGGGGACCAGCGACCAGATCCGGTCGACCCAGGAGTATTCCTTCGTGATCAACGACAGCACCCACGTCGCGACGCAGATGGCGGCGAGGATCCACAGGCACACGATCACGGGGGACATGCTTCGGATTCTAGGGCCGCCGCCGTCCCCGCCAGCGCACACAGGTGCGGCGCGGAGCGCTACGAGGCCAGGGGACAGCCGGCGTCATCCCAGGAGCCTCCGCAACCCGTCACCCGATCGAGGGTCGTCAGCGATCACGGCCGAGGCAGCCTAAGATTGCGAGGCGTGGCACAGGCATCCGGCACGGTCTCCTCGCGAGTGCTGACCGTCCCCAATCTGCTGAGCTTCTTCCGGCTCGCGCTGGTTCCTGTCTTCCTGTGGTTCGTCATCGCCGCCTGGGATGCGTGGGCGCTTGTCGTGCTCATCATCGCCAGCGTGACGGACTTCTTCGACGGATATCTGGCCCGACGCCTCGGCCAGGTATCGCGCCTCGGCCAGTTGCTCGACCCGGCAGCGGATCGGCTGTACATCTTCGCCGCCCTGATCGGCCTCGCCTGGCGGGACCTGCTGCCGTGGTGGCTCGTGATCGCGATCATCGCCAGGGACGTGATGCTCCTCATCCTCGGCATCGTGCTGGCGAACCACGGACACGGTCCGCTCCCCGTGCACCATCTCGGCAAGGTGGCGACGTTCGCGCTCCTCGTGGCGCTCCCTGTGCTGATGCTGGGCGAGGCCTTCCACGAGATCGCCTGGGCGTCGCAGCCCATCGGCTGGGCGATAGCCCTTTGGGGTGCGTTCCTGTACTGGTGGGCCGGCATCCTCTATGTTCGCGAAACCGCCCGGGTGGTGCGGCGCGCGCCTGCCAACGATGGCGTGGCATCCGATACGCTTTCCGGAGAGGAGGTCGACGGTGGCTGAGCAGAACGACCCGAACCGCGAAGCGCAGCGAGCCGGGGGAGACGACACGACCGCGGGCTTCGGTGAGGAATTCGCCGCAGCGATGAACGCGCAGGCGGCTGGAGTCACTCCCGAAGAGCGCGAGGCTATAGGTGCATTGCCGAGCGGATCGGCCCTCTTGATCGTGCGACGCGGACCCAACACGGGTGCGCGGTTCCTCTTGGACGCCGACATCACGACGGCCGGCCGGCACCCCGATGCCGACATCTTCCTCGACGACGTGACGGTGTCACGTCGGCATGCGGAGTTCATCCGCCACGGGAACGTGTTCGAGGTCAAGGACCTCGGGTCGCTCAACGGCACGTACTTCGATGGCGTCCGCGTGGAGAGCGCCATCCTGAGCGACGGTGCCGAGGTGCAGATCGGCAAGTTCCGGCTCACGTTCTACGCCGCCCGCTCCGACCTGGACGCGTCAGCGTCGGCCTGATGTCCCGCGAGTCCACCCAGGCGCGCGAATCCGCGGCAGCCCGTGGACCGCTCCTCGGCATCGGTCAGGTGCTTGCGCAGCTGACCCCGGACTTCCCGGACCTGGCGCCGTCCAAACTGCGGTTCCTCGAGGAGCAGGGGCTCGTCACGCCCGCTCGCACGGCATCGGGGTACCGCAAGTTCTGCGCGGATGACGTCGAGCGACTCCGCACCATCCTCACCCTGCAGCGAGAGCACTATTTGCCGCTGAAGGTGATCCGCGGATATCTCGCCGAGCAGGACGCCGGCCGCACCCCGATCATCCCCGGTGCGACGGGCCCCACACGGCCGAGCATTCTCTCAACGGGCCGACGCTTCAGCAGGGAAGAACTGTTGAGCGAAGCGGATGCCGCTCCCGCGCTTCTTCAGGAGGCTATCGCCTCATCGCTCATCGTCCCCGCCGACGTGTACGGAGAGGACCAGCTCACCGTGCTCAAGGCGCTCGTCGAACTGCACCGGAGCGGAATCGAGCCGCGCCACCTGCGTGGCCTGCGGGCTTCGGCCGAGCGGGACATCGGTCTCATCGAGACTGCGCTGGCACCCGTCGCACGGCGTTCCGACACGAGCGCGCGTGCCCGTGCCGGCGAACTCGGCCGGGAACTCGCAGACGATCTGGAAACGGTGCGATCGGGCATCGTTCGAGCCGCCCTCGCGCGGCTGGCGCAGTGAGTGGCGCGCGACCGCGACACGCCGACCTGTTCGACCGGATGTCGTTGCTCGCCTCCGCGGGCACGGTTACCGTTGACTGTACGCCGCTGAGACGACGTATCCGGGGTGAGAGGGACAGCGCATGACCGAAGTTCGTCGAAACGACGACGCTCGCTACGACCTCGGGTTCCTCTTCACCGACGGGCTCCCAGAGATGGATGACGTGACGGGTTACCGCGGCGCAGTCGCTGCGCGGGCCGCGGGCATCAGCTATCGACAGCTCGACTACTGGGCACGTACGGGACTCGTCGAGCCCACCGTCCGCGGGGCCGCCGGCAGCGGATCGCAACGGCTCTACGGATTCCGCGACATCCTCGTGCTCAAGCTCGTGAAGCGCCTCCTCGACACCGGGATCTCACTGCAGCAGATCCGCACCGCCGTCGAGCAGTTGCGGCGAGAGGGCGTCAGCGACCTGGCGCAGACCACCCTCATGAGCGATGGCGCCAGCGTTTACCTCTGCACGTCGGACGACGAGGTCATCGATCTTGTGGGCCGTGGGCAGGGAGTTTTCGGGATCGCCGTCGGCAAGGTGCTGCGCGAGGTCGAGACCAGCCTGGTCGAGCTGGATGTGCAGGCAACTGACTCCATGGACGAGCTCGCCCAGCGTCGCGCATCGAAGAAGATCTCGTAGCCCCCGCTCCCTGAGCGAGCACGGCGGTCGTCACGGTTCCCCAGGTGCTGGCGACGAGTCGAGGGACACTGTTCCGAGCACGCGCACACGTCGGCGCTGCGGTTTTCGTGAGCAGCCTCACGCGCCGCTTTTGACCGCCGTGTCAGCCCACGACGACCCCACGGCTAGAAGGGATGAGTCGGCTGGCCGCTAATTGTCGGCGTAGTCGCCCATGCGTGCCGTCCTGAGCACGCGCTCGAGGAGCATGTCGAAGTTGTGTGCCATCTCCTGGGCGCTCTCGCCCGGCCACACATGAAGCGGCTTCGCAGCACCCTGAGCCTGCTGCAACGATGTGCGCTCCGGCAGCTGGGGCGACAGCACCAGCGGGCCGAACATGTCGCGCAACTCTTTGATGCGGAACTGGTGCTCGAGTGACTGAACGCGGGCGCGGTTCACGATGATGCCGAGCGGCTGCAAGCGGGGGGAGAGTCCGCGACGGATCTCTTCGATGGCGCGAAGCGCGCGGTCCGCTGCCGCGACGGAGAAGAGGCCGGGTTCGGTGACGACCGACACGCGGTCACTCGCCGCCCATGCGGTGCGCGTGAGTGCGTTGAGCGAAGGAGCGCAGTCGATGAGAACCAGGTCGTAGTCGTGCTCGACGTTGGCGAGGGCCTCTTCGAGCTTCCAGATGTCGCGGATCGAAGGGTGCGGTCCGTCGAAGTTGATGGCCGACGGGCTGCCGATCATCACGTCGACCTTGCCCGGATGCCCTCGCGTCCATCCACTCGGTGCGATCGCCGCTCGCACGACCTTCTCCTTCGGAGAGGCGAGCACATCCGCCACGTTGAGGTGGCCGGCGATCGTGATGTCCATGCCGGTTGAGACATCGGACTGCGGGTCGAGATCCACCACCAGAGTGCGCAGTCCCTTGGCGAATGCCGCCGAAGCGAGCCCCAAGGTCACCGTGGTCTTTCCGACACCGCCCTTGAGTGAGCTGACGCTGAGCACATGCACGAGAGGCAACGTTACCGTCAGTAGTCTTGGAGAACCTAACCGTTCGCTGAGCGGCGCGTGCCCCGCCAGAGAGGCCTTAATGTTCACGAAAATCTTGGTGGCCAACCGCGGGGAGATCGCCATCCGCGCGTTCCGAGCCGCATACGAACTCGGTGCGAAGACGGTCGCGGTGTTCCCTTACGAGGACCGCAACTCGCTCCATCGCATGAAAGCGGACGAGGCCTACGAGATCGGCGAACCCGGGCATCCGGTACGGGCTTACCTCGACGTCGACGAGATCATCCGGGTCGCGAGGGAGTCGGGCGCCGACGCGATCTACCCTGGCTACGGGTTCCTCTCGGAGAACCCCGGCCTCGCTGAGGCGGCCGCAGCAGCCGGCATCACCTTCATCGGACCGAACGCCGACGTGCTGCGCATGGCCGGCAACAAGGTCACGGCGAAAGAGCACGCGATCGCGGCCGGCGTTCCGGTCCTGGCCTCGACGCCGCCGTCGAAGGACATCGAGGAACTCCTTGCGGGAGCTGAGGCCGTCGGCTTCCCCATCTTCGCCAAGGCCGTCGCAGGAGGCGGCGGCCGCGGCATGCGGCGCGTGAACACGCTCGCGGAGCTGCGACCCGCTCTCGAAGAGGCCATGCGCGAGGCGGACAGCGCTTTCGGCGACCCCACGATGTTCCTCGAGCAGGCCGTGCTTCGGCCACGACACATCGAGGTGCAGGTGCTTGCGGATGCCACGGGCCGCACCGTTCACCTGTTCGAGCGCGACTGCTCGGTGCAGCGTCGGCACCAGAAGGTCCTGGAGATCGCGCCCGCGCCGAACCTGCCGGACGACATCCGTCAGTCCCTCTACAGGGACGCCATCGCGTTCGCATCCTCGATCGGCTACGTCAACGCCGGGACCGTCGAGTTCCTACTCGACACCGCGGGAGAGCGAGCCGGCCGACACGTGTTCATCGAGATGAACCCGCGCATCCAGGTGGAGCACACGGTCACGGAGGAGGTGACCGACGTCGACCTCGTGCAGTCGCAGATGCGCATTGCGGCGGGCGAGACGCTCACCGACCTGGGGCTGCACCAGGAGACCATCCAGCTGCACGGTGCAGCCATCCAGTGCCGGATCACCACGGAGGACCCGACGCAGGGCTTCCGCCCTGACACCGGGACCATCACGACGTATCGATCTCCCGGCGGAGGCGGAATCCGTCTCGACGGTGGAACCGTTGCCGCGGGCGCCCAGATCAGTCCGCACTTCGACTCCATGCTCGCGAAACTCACCTGCCGAGGGCGGGACTACGGTGCGGCGATCCTGCGTGCGCGCCGTGCGCTGGCGGAGTTCCGCATCCGCGGGGTCGCCACCAACATCCCATTCCTTCAGGCGGTGCTCGACGATCCATCATTCGTCGCCGGCGATCTCAGCACGTCGTTCATCGAGGAGCGGCCGCAGCTCTTCCGCGGCCGCGTGTCGAAAGACCGGGGCACGAAGCTGCTCAACTGGCTCGTGGACGTCACGGTCAACCAGCCGAACGGCCCGCGTCCGCAGGTGGCCGACCCCGCGGCGAAGCTGCCTGTCGTCGACCTCGATGTTCCTGCACCGGACGGGTCGAGGCAGCGCCTGCTGGAGCTGGGGCCCGCCGGATTCGCGCGCGAGCTGCGAGCGCAGACCGCGCTGGCGGTGACCGACACCACATTCCGCGACGCGCATCAGTCGTTGCTGGCGACGCGCGTGCGCACCAAGGACCTCACGGCGGTCGCGCCGTACGTCGCGCGTCTGACGCCTCAGCTCCTGTCCGTCGAGGCGTGGGGCGGAGCCACCTACGACGTCGCGCTGCGTTTCCTCGGCGAGGACCCGTGGGAGCGTCTCGCCGCCCTCCGCGAGTCACTGCCCAACATCAACATCCAGATGCTCCTGCGCGGGCGCAACACCGTCGGGTACACCCCGTATCCGACGGAGGTGACGGATGCGTTCGTGCGCGAGGCCGCATCCACGGGCGTCGACATCTTCCGCATCTTCGATGCCCTCAATGACGTCAGCCAGATGCGACCGGCCATCGACGCTGTGCTCGGCACGGGGACGGCGATCGCTGAGGTCGCGGTCTGCTACACGGGCGACGTGCTCGATCCGGCGGAGAACCTTTACACCCTCGACTATTACCTGCGGCTTGCGGACAAGATCGTCGAAGCGGGTGCGCACGTTCTGGCCATCAAGGACATGGCCGGCCTCCTCCGTCCCGAGGCGGCGGCGCTGCTCGTGCGCTCCTTCCGGGATCGGTTCGACCTGCCGGTGCATGTGCACACGCACGACACGGCGGGAGGTCAGCTCGCAACTCTTCTGGCCGCCAGTGCCGCTGGTGCGGATGCCGTCGACGTCGCGAGCGCACCGATGGCAGGCACGACGAGCCAGCCACCGGCATCCGCTCTGGTCGCGGCACTTGCGCACACCGGGCGCGACACGGGCATCGAGCTCAGGAACGTCACGGATCTCGAGCCATACTGGGCGGCTGTTCGCGGCATCTACGCGCCGTTCGAGTCGGGTCTGCCCGGACCGACCGGACGCGTGTACACCCACGAGATCCCCGGTGGACAGCTCTCGAACCTGCGCCAGCAGGCCAAGGCCCTCGGCCTGGCCGATGACTTCGAACTGATCGAGGACATGTACGCGGCCGCGAACCGCATCCTCGGGCGCATCCCGAAGGTCACGCCGTCGTCCAAAGTCGTCGGCGACCTGGCACTGCACCTGGCCGCCGTGCACGCAGACCCCGACGAGTTCGAACGGAACCCGCAGAACTACGACGTTCCCGACTCGGTCGTCGGCTTCATGGCGGGGGAGTTGGGCGACCTTCCAGGCGGATGGCCCGAGCCGTTCCGCAGCAAGGTGCTCGAAGGAAAGGACGTTCGCGTCGGCGTCACGCCGCTCACGGCCGAGGAGCGCGAGGGACTCGCCGGCGACGCCACGACCCGTCGCGCCACGCTGAACCGTCTGCTTTTCCCAGCACCTGCCAGGCAGTTCGAGCAGGTCAGGGAGCTGTTCGGCGATGTCTCGGTGCTCGACACCGCCGACTACCTCTACGGGCTCGAGTCGGGTACCGAGCACGTCATCCGGCTCGGTCGAGGCGTGCAGCTCTATGCGGGCCTCGAGGCGATCGGCGAAGCGGATGACAAGGGCATCCGCACGGTGATGACCACCTTGAACGGACAGTTGCGGCCCGTCTTCGTGCGCGATCGCTCGATCACCGTGGAGTCCAAGGCTGCGGAGAAGGCGGATGCGTCCATCCCCGGACACGTCGCAGCACCGTTCTCCGGTGTGATCACGCTCCAGGTGCAGGTCGGTGATCGCGTGACGGCCGGCGCCCCCGTTGCCTCCATCGAGGCCATGAAGATGGAGGCGGCGATCGCTTCGCCGGTGTCCGGTACCGTCACCAGGCTCGCCGTGCCCGGAACGCAACAGGTGGACGCCGGCGACCTGCTCATCGTCGTGACGCCGGCCTGACCTGAGCAAGCACCGTCCCCGTTTGGGGGGCAAGCGCTTTCTCCCTGCGGTCGGGCACCCCGGCACTAAACTGGGTGCTCGACGCAGGGGGAGGCGCTCGTGGCTGTAAGCAGCAGGAAGAGCGGAACCGCACGGGGAGCGGTGGCAACCAAGGCCAAGCCGGACGGGGACGCGCCCGCAGACGCGACGACCGTCGATGAAACCGATGCCGATGACGTCGACGTCGACGTGAACGACGGCGATGGGGCCGAGATCGACGAATCGGACGTCGGGGACCCTCAGCCCGGTGGCGTGTCGAGACTCGAGGACTCCGACCTCGTTCGTGACGAGGAGAGCCTCGAGGGCCGCGACATCGTCGTCACCGAATCCGGAAGCATCAGCGTGGTGGTTGATCTGCCGCCGGCGCCGAGAGAGCATCCACCGATCGAGGAGAGCGCCGTCGCCATCGACGACGTCTCGATCGATCCGGCAAAACCACTGCACACGCAGACGGCGTCGGTCACCATCGTGACGGCTCACCCGTTGCAGCGCGAACCGCTGCCGCCGAGGCGTACGCCGCTTCCGACCCACGTCGAGGTCGACGTGTCTCCTGGGTGGCAGCCGTCGCGACGGGGGCGCCGTGTCGGCGAGGTCTCCGCCGTGCCGGAGTCGTCGGCGATGCTCACCGCGGATCGCCTGCTCGTGCCCGGCCGGTTCGGTCGTCCGGCACCGGAAGGAGCAGGACGTCTCCTGCTCTACAAGGCCACCTTCGGAGTCGTCAATCTCGGGGACTCGCCCAAGGTGCGGGAGCGAAAAGAACTCGATCGGCGCATCCAGCGTCCGCTCGAGGGTGGGGCCCGGTTCGTCCCCGTCCTCACCCGCAAAGGCGGCGTCGGCAAGACCACGGTCTCCGCACTTCTCGGCATGGCACTCGCCGACCGCCGCGACGATCGCATCGTGGCGATCGACGCCAACCCCGACCGTGGCACGCTCTCGGAGCGCGTTGCCAAGCAGACGGATGCCACGGTGCGCGACGTCGTGCACCGCGCCGCCTCGATCACCGGCTACACCGACTTCTCCACGCTCGTCTCACGGGATGTGACCCGCCTCGACGTCCTGGCATCGGATACGGACCCGCAGCTGTCTGAGGCGTTCGACGAGAACGACTACAACGTCGTCGCCGACCTGGCTTCGCGTTTCTACTCGATCGTGCTCACGGATTGCGGCACCGGGATCGTCCACTCCGTGATGCGTCCGACTCTTCGACGGGCGGACTCGATCGTGATCGTGTCAGGAGGAAGCGTCGACGAGGCACGCCTCGCATCCGAGACGCTCACCTGGCTCGAGGTGAACGGCTACGAGGAGCTCGTTCGCAACGCGATCATCGCGCTGAACACGGCGACCCAGGGGACCAGCCTCGTCAACGTCGAGGAGATCGAGGCGCACTTCCAGTCGCGGGTCCGCGACGTCGTACGCATTCCGTACGACCCGCGGCTGGCGGCTGGTGCCGCCATCGACTACCACCGGCTGCGCCCGGCGACTCGCCATGCAGCCAGGGTGCTCGCCGCTCTCGTGGTCGAGGGGCTTCCCGCCAACAGATGAGCGGGCATCAGCTCCCAGGGTGCGTCTGACGATTCTCGGGCGGCGCTCTCACGGCGACGTGGCCTCCGAGCGGTCAGGCAGGCCCCAATAGAATGGGCGGATGCCCGAACGCCCCATCCGTCTCTACGGCGATCCCGTGCTCAGCATGGTCTCCGACCCCATCGACTCGATCGACGACGGCGTGCGCGCGCTCATCGACGACCTCATGGACAGCGTCGTGGTCGAGGGCCGTGCGGGAGTCGCCGCCTGCCAGATCGGTGTAGGCCTGCGGGCGTTCAGCTATAACGTCGACGGCGTCGTCGGCTACCTGATCAACCCGGAGATCATCGAGCTCGGAGACGAGGTCGAAGAGATCGAGGAGGGATGCCTCTCCGTTCCCGGACTCTGGTTCCCGACGCCCCGCGCCACCTACGCCAAGGCCCGAGGGATCGATCTCGACGGCAACGAGGTCATCGTGGAAGGCACCGGCGTGCTCGCACAGGCTCTGCAGCACGAGACGGATCACCTCGACGGCATCGTCTACCTCAAGCGGCTCCTGCCAGAGCGTCGTCGTGAGGCGCTGCGCAAGGTCCGCGAGAGCACCTGGTTCTGAGTCTTCTTGTGCGCCGGTCCCCGCCCGGCGCACCGCGGTTGGCTACTTAGGTGGCCCGTCCGGCGCCGTCCACGCCGCCGCCTTGTGGAGCGTGCTGCGTTTGCTCGTGGTTCGCCTGATGGTCGGTGACCGAGAAGGCGTGCCGTGGTCGGCTGTTCAGGTGGCCCGTCCGGCGCCGTGCATGCCGCCGCCTTGTGGAGCGTGTTGGGTTCGTTCGTGGTGCGCCTGAGGTCGATGACCAAGACGGGGCAGCGTAGTCGGCTGTTCAGGTAGCGGGTACGGCGCCGTGCACGCCGCGGCCTTCGGAGCGTGGTGGGTTTGTTGTGGTGCGTCGGAGGTCGGTGGCCGAGACGGCGCTCCGGACCCGGCTCGCGTGAGCGGATGCGGCGTACCTCGACCCCTTACCTCAGCGGAGCGAGAAGCCCTCAGTGGCCGGGGCGTTCGAGTACAGCGACTCGATGTGGCCGGCGAAGTCCTTCAGAATCACGTTGCGCTTGATGCTCAGCTTCGGCGTGAGGTGTCCGCTCTCCTCCGTGAAGTCGGTGGTGAGCACCACGAACTTGCGGATGGACTCGGCACGCGACACCTGCGCGTTGGCGGTGTCGACGGCCTTCTGCAGTTCCGCCAACACGGCGGGATGCTTCGCCGCCACCTCGAGCGACAGGGTGGCGTCATGTCCGTTGTTCGCCAGCCACACCGGCAGCATTTCGGTGTCGAGTGTGATCAGGCAGCCGATGAACGGCTTCTGGTCGCCGACGACGACCACCTGACTCACGAGCGGATTCGCCCGGATCGGATCCTCGAGCACGGCCGGCGCGACGTTCTTGCCGCCGGCGGTGACGATGATCTCCTTCTTGCGACCGGTGATCGTGAGGAATCCCTCGTCGTCGAGACCGCCGAGGTCGCCGGTCTTGAACCAGCCGTCCTCGAAGGACGCCGCCGTCTGCTCAGGGTTCTTCCAGTACTCCTGGAAGACATCGACACCCTTGACGAGAATCTCGCCGTCGTGGGCGATCCGGATCGAGACGCCGGGAAGCGGAACGCCGACGGTGCCGATCTTCGAGCGCTGCGGAAGGTTCACGGTCGCGGGTGCGGTGGTCTCGGTCAGGCCGTAGCCCTCGAGCACGTTGATGCCCAGGCTGTGGAAGAAGTGACCGAGCCGTGAGCCCAGCGGTGCGGATCCAGACACCGCGAATCGCACGTTGCCGCCCATCGCAGCGCGCAGCTTGGAGAAGACCAGGCGGTTGTAGAGGGCGTACTGCATCCGGAGTCCGAACGGGACGGGTGCGCTGGACTCCTTGGCCTTCGAGTACTCGATGGCGACGTTCGCGGCCTTGCGGAAGATGCCGCCCTTGCCGCCCGACTCCGCGTTCTGCTCTGCCGAGTTGTAGACCTTCTCGAAAACTCGCGGAACGGCGAGCAGGAAGCTCGGCTTGAAGCTGCCGAGCGACGGGAGCAGGTTGCGCGTGTCGGGCTGGTGGCCGACGCGTACACCACCGTGCACGGACAGCACGGCGATGAAGCGGGCGAACACGTGAGCAAGCGGAAGGAAGAGCAGAGTGGATGCTCCGCGCGGGTCCTCAACGAGCTCGTGGAGCGCTACCGCGGAGTTACGGGACAGCTCCACGAAGTTCGCGTGCGTGATGACGCAGCCCTTCGGACGGCCCATCGACCCCGACGTGTAGATGATGGTCGCGAGGTCGTCGGCATTCGCCAGCTTGCGGCGGCGTGCGATCTCCTCGTCCGGAACCGCTGTACCGCCGGCGACGATCTTGTCCAGGTCGCCGAGCTCGATCTGCCAGACGTTGCGAACGGCAGGGAGATCGGCGGCCACCTCATCGAACCGTGCGAAGTGATCCGCTGTCTCGAGGAACACGGCCGTCGCACCCGAGTCGCTCAGATTCCACTGCACCTGCAGCGGCGAGCTCGTGTCGTAGACCGGCACGAGGACCGCTCCGGCGTACCAGGTGGCGAAGTCGATCAGCGACCACTCGTACCGCGTGCGGCACATGATCCCGATCTTGTTCCCGGGCTCGACCCCCGCCGCGACCAGACCCTTCGCGAGTGCGATCACCTCAGCCTCGAACTCGGCTGCGGTGACATCGGTCCAGCCGTTGCCGCTCGGCTTCGCGAAGAGCACCTTGTCCGGCGTCTCCGCGACGCGATCCGCCAGCAGATCTGCGGAGTTCGCGTTCGGGTCGGCAGGCACGGCTGCAGGCGTTTCGGCATGGTTCACGGGGGTAGCTCCTTCGGCACCGATACAACCAGTACACTCTATGCTGCAACGGCCGACTGCTCTGACGGCCCCTCACTCCCTCGACGAAAGGCGACGTCTGGCGTGCACGCGATCGGAATCGACATCGGCGGCACGAAGATAGCCGGAGCCCTCGTCGACGAGCTGGGGACAATCATCCGCGACGATCGGGTGCCGACTCCGAAGGACGCCTCGCTGATCGAGGACGCCGTGGTCGAGATGATCACGCGGCTGAGTGTCGATGCGAACCCGGTCGGAGCCGGAGTGGCCGCGGCCGGATTCATCGATGCGGCGCAGTCGACCGTCTACTACGCGCCGAATATCGCGTGGCGCAACGAGCCGCTGCGCGAGAAGATCGAGTCCCGCGTCGACGTGCCCGTCGTCGTGGAGAACGACGCGAACGCAGCCGGGTGGGCCGAGTTCCGTTTCGGTGCCGGTCGCCTCGTCAGCGACATGGTGATCCTTACGATCGGAACCGGGGTCGGCGGCGCCATCGTCAGCGAGGACCGACTGTTCCGCGGCGGCTTCGGTGCGGGCGCCGAGGTCGGACACATGCGTGTGGTGCCGGGTGGCCTGCTCTGCGGATGCGGCGCCAGGGGCTGCATTGAGCAGTACGGATCCGGACGCGCGCTTCAGCGCTACGCCAACGAACTAGCGGATCAAGGCGGCATCGGACAAGCCCTCGCCGACGTGCGCCGGCGCACCGGTGCACTCAACGGTCCGGACATCAGCGAGCTCATCCAGCAGGGCGACCCCGGCGCACTGGCCGCACTCCGCCAGCTCGGCGACTGGCTCGGTCAAGCGAGCGCGAGCCTCGGCGCCGTGCTCGATCCGCAGATGTTCGTCTTCGGTGGCGGCGTCGCGCAGGCGGGCCACCTGCTGCTCGAGCCGATCCGTCAGGCCTACCTGGAGAACCTCCCTGCTCGCGGCTATCACCCGGAGCCGGAATTCCGCATCGCAGAGCTCGTGAACGACGCGGGTGTCGTCGGCGCGGCCGACCTCGCCCGTGTGCATGCAGCCACCCACTAGGCTTCTCGTGCACGCAGCGTCGTGTTGCGAGAGCCGGGTCATGGCGAGGAAAGGGTTGCGCCGACGGTGTTCTACTGGCTGCTGAAGTACGTGATCGCGGGACCCGCGCTCCGTGCCATCTTCCGGCCGTGGGTCGTGAACCTCGAGAATGTGCCCGAGAACGGCGCGGTCATCCTGGCCAGCAACCACCTGTCGTTCATTGATTCCATCTTTCTTCCTCTGGTCGTCGGCAGGCACGTGTCGTTCCTCGCCAAAAGCGACTACTTCACCCGGCGCGGGCTTTCCGGATGGCTCACCAAGACCTTCATGAAGGCGACGGGTCAGCTGCCCATCGACCGTGGTGGCGGCCCCGCCTCCGAGGCATCGCTGAACACCGGCCTCGGAGTGTTGGCGAGGTCGGAGATCCTCGGCATCTATCCGGAGGGCACGCGCAGTCCGGACGGCAAGCTGTACCGAGGCCGTACCGGAGTGGCTCGTATGATCCTCGAGGGCCGGGTTCCTGTCGTGCCCGTTGTCATGGTCGGAACGCAGGCCATCATGCCGATCGGCAAGAAGCTGCCGCGCATCCGCAGGGTTGGCGTCGTCTTCGGCGATCCACTCGACTTCTCGCGCTTCGAGGGGCTGGAGGGCGACCGGTTCATCCTGCGATCGATCACCGACGAGATCGTCTACTCGCTGCACCGCCTCGGAGGCCAGGAGTACGTGGACGTCTACGCCTCGACAGTGAAGGAACGTCGGCCGAGCGTCGCCAGGTAGGCTGAGATGTCGCGCCGACATCCGGCGCCGTGCCCCGCAAGAAGTGGAATTCCCGCCGTGCTGCTCGACCACTCCGACCCTGTCGTATCCGCCGATGAGTCCGTGATCGCCGGTCTCGACCACTGGCGAACGCTCGAAGCCAAGCAGCAGCCGACATGGCCCGATGCGGACGCCGCGATCGCAGCATCCGAGGAGCTGGCCACGCTGCCGCCGCTCGTGTTCGCCGGTGAGGTCGACCAGCTCAAGGACCGTCTCGCGGCCGCAGCCCAAGGACGCGCCTTCCTGCTGCAGGGCGGAGACTGCGCCGAGACGTTCGCCGGTGCGACGGCCGATCAGATCCGCAACCGCGTCAAGACGGTGCTGCAGATGGCAGTCGTACTCACCTACGGCGCGTCCGTCCCCGTCATCAAGATGGGTCGGATGGCCGGGCAGTTCGCGAAGCCGCGGTCCAGCGACAGCGAGACGCGCGGCGATGTGACGTTGCCCGCATACCGCGGCGACATGGTCAACGGATATGACTTCACCATCGAGTCACGCACCGCGGACCCGCGCCGGCTCGTCAAGGGTTATCACACGGCGGCATCCACGCTGAACCTCATCCGAGCCTTCACCCAGGGCGGGTTCGCGGATCTGCGACAGGTGCACAGCTGGAACCGCGGGTTCGCCGCCAACCCGGCCAATCAGCGCTATGAGCGCCTGGCACGCGACATCGACATGGCGATCAAGTTCATGGAGGCCGCAGGCGCGGACTTCGACGAGCTCAAGCGCGTGGAGTTCTACGCCAGCCACGAAGCGCTCCTGATGGACTACGAGCGGGCGATGACGCGCATCGACTCCCGCACGGGAACCCCGTACAACACCTCGGGCCACTTCGTGTGGATCGGCGAACGCACGCGTCAGATCGACGGGGCCCACGTGGACTTCCTGAGCCGGGTGCGCAATCCGATCGGCGTGAAGCTCGGTCCGAGCACCACCGCCGACGACATGTTCCGCCTTGTCGACAAACTCGACCCGGCGCGCGAGCCCGGACGGCTCACGTTCATCACGCGCATGGGCGCCGGCACGATCAGGGATGCGCTCCCGCCGCTCCTCGAGGCGATCAAGCGTCACGGCGCGACTCCGCTCTGGGTGACCGATCCGATGCACGGCAACGGTCTGACGACGCCCAATGGCTACAAGACTCGTCGCTTCGACGACGTGGTGGACGAGGTGAAGGGCTTCTTCGAAGCGCACCGCGATGCAGGAACGACTCCGGGCGGCATCCACGTCGAGCTGACCGGAGACGACGTCACGGAGTGCCTCGGCGGATCCGAGCACATCGACGAGGCGACGCTCGCGACGCGCTACGAATCGCTGTGCGACCCGCGCCTCAACCACATGCAGTCGCTCGAGTTGGCGTTCCTCGTCGCCGAGGAGCTGGGCGCGCGCTGAGCCGGGTTGCGCCGGACATTCGGCCGGCCGGACGCGGGGATCCGCCGCCCGGAGGTGGACGTCAGAGTGCGCTGCTGATGATGAGCGTGACCTTGGTGCCCTTAGGTTCCTGCGCGTTCGCCGACGGGTCGGATGCCGTGACCTTGGTGATGCTGTCGGGGAAGCTGTCCCAGACCCCGTTGTAATCGGGAACGAACCCGGCGTCGGTGAGGGCCTTCTTCGCCTGGTCCCTCGTCATGCCGACGACGTCGGGCACCGGGAACAGCTGCGGTCCGCGGGAGATGTCGATGACGATCGTGTCGCCGGGGCGGACCGGGCCCTGGTTCTGCGGAGCCTGCGACACCACGGATCCCTGCGGGACGTCGTCGCTGTACTCCTTCTTCCCTTCGATGGACTTCAGGCCGACCGCCTGCAGCGCCGCCTGTGCGTCCGCCTCCGGCTTGCCCGTCACGTCCGGCACCGGGCCGAGGGAGACCACCAGGTTCACCTTCTCGCCCTTGAAGTACCCGCCACCCTTGGAGAGATCGGCCTCGTCGTCCTCCGCCTTGGCCGCCGAGATCACCGTGCCCTTGGCGACGTCGCCGTTGAATTGCTCGTCGACGGTGCCGACGACCGCGCCGACATCGGTGATCGCCTTCTCCGCCTGCGCCTTGCTCAGTCCGGCCAGGGGCGGGATGGTGACGGGCTCGCGGCCCTTCGACACGTGCAGTGTCACTGCCGAGCCCTTTGGCGCCTTGGCGCCCTGCGCCGGATCGGATGACACGACCGACCCGGTCGGCACGGACGACGAATACACCTGGTCGTCCTTCGTCGTGAAGCCGGCCGTCGTCAGCGCGGACTTGGCGGCATCCAGGGTCAGGCCGTTGACGGTCGGGATCGCCACCTGGGATCCCGGCCCGCCGCCGAAGTACCAGCCAGTACCGCCGGCGACCGCCGCGAGCACGAGGACGAGTGCGAGGAGCCACCATCCGCGTGCCCGTCGCCGCCGCGTCATGGTGGCGAGCGCAGCCACAGCGTCCGTCGCGGATGCTTCAGGGCGCACCTGAGCCGCCGAGGCGATCAACTGCGTGTCCGAATCGGATGCCGTCACTCCTGATCCGGGCAGCACGAGTGTCTGCTGGGTGCCGGACTCCGAATCGGGAACGTGCAACTCTCGTTCCGCCTGCAGGAGGCGATCCAGCATCACTCCAGCGTCGGCCGGGCGGTCGGCTGGATCCTTCGCCGTCGCCCACAGCACGAGCTCGTCCAACTCTTCCGGAATGTCCGGACTCAGCGTGCTCGGCGCAGGAACGGCGTCGTTGGCGTGCTGGTAGGCGATCTGCATCGGCTGCTCGCCCTTGAACGGCTGCTCACCGGTGAGCATCTCGAACATCATGATGCCGAGCGCGTAAATGTCGCTCCGGGCGTCGGCGACGCCTCTGGTCACGAGCTCAGGGGAGAGGTACGCGATGGTGCCGAGCAGGGCCTGGCCGGTGCCCGTGCTATTCGTCACCGCCCTGGCGAGACCGAAGTCGCCGATCTTGATGCGGCCGTCGTCGGCCAGAAGCACGTTCTCCGGCTTGAGGTCCCGGTGCACGATGCCGGCGCGATGCGCTGCTGCCAGTCCGGACAGCACGGCGTCGGTGATGTCGATCGTCTGCTCGGGAGTGAGCTTGCCGTAGTCGCGGAGCAGGTCGCGCAGCGTGATTCCCGGGAGGTACTCCATCACCAGGTACGCCATGTCGGCGTCCTGGCCCTGGTCGAACACACTCACCACGTTCGGATGCGCGAGCCTGGCGGCCGAGCGCGCCTCCTGCACGAAGCGGTTCTTGAACTGGGCGTCATCGGCCAGATGACCGTGCATGACCTTGATCGCCACGCGACGTTCCAGGCGCAGATCTGTCGCCAGATAGACGGTGGCCATGCCGCCCCGCGCGATGCGTGAGCGCACCTGATACCGGCCGTCGACAAGACGGCCGAGCATCGGATCGGGCTGGCTCGCGGTCACTCGATGAGTCTACGGATGCCCCGGTGCGCGCCCCGGTAGAACACGGTAACGAATGAGGCACGCCGAAGTGCGGAAATAGGGAACGTCGTGGCACGCTAGTCGGGTGGCGAAAGTGAGTCTCGAATCCGAGGAAAGAAGCCAAGAGAGAACCTGGCTGACCGTTCCCGAACTGGTCGATCTGCTGGGTGTCGGAGTCGGACGCATCCACCGTCTCCTGGAGGACAAACACCTCCTGGGCAGCAGAGTGGATGGCGTCCTCAAGGTGCCGGCCGACTTCATCGCCGGTGATGAACCGCTGAGTGAACTCCGCGGCACTCTGATCGTGCTCTCGGATGCCGGGTTCAGTGACGAGGAGGCCATGACGTGGCTGCTCGAGACCGAGGAGAGTCTCGGCACGGCACCCATCGACGCCCTGCGGGCCGGTCGAAAGGCCGAGGTACGGCGCGTGGCTCAGGCTCTGGCCTGACGACCGGTCTTCGCCCGCCGCCGCGGCCTCTGGTCAGGTCACGCGTCGTGTCGCCGTGCGCCGGGTCCACCTGGGCGTGAACCGGCCATTGACCGCTACGCGACTCGGTCGCTGACCGATCGAGTGAGGTCCCTGAGCTGGTTCACGGCGGCGTCGGCGAGCGGGGCATCGTCGAGGGCGTGGGTCGCGCGCTGCACGTTCAGCTCGATCATCCGCTCCACTTCGGCTGTGGCACCGGAGGAGCTGATGGTGCTCTGCAGCATGCGGATCTGCTCGTCGTTCAGGTCCGGGTCGCCGAGGAGTTCGTCCAGAACGTGCCGGGCCGACGACGGCATCGCGTTCCGCGCGAGGGCGACGAGCACGGTCCGCTTGCCCTCTCGCAGGTCATCGCCACTCGGCTTCCCCGTGATGTCGGAATCGCCGAAGACGCCGAGCAGGTCGTCGCGGAGCTGGAACGCGATGCCGAGCGGCAGGCCGAATTCGCGGAGTGTGTCGAGCTGTCCGAGCGTTCCGCCGGCGAGCAGTCCGCCGAGCACGAGCGGGGACTGCACGCTGTACTTCGCCGACTTGTAGACGATCACGCGTTCGGCACGGGGGAGCAGGTCTTCTTCGCGGCCCGTGCGCCAGGACCGTTCTTCGAGGATGTCGAGGTACTGACCGGCGATGACCTCGGCGCGCATCCGACCGAACTCCCGTCGCACGCCGTTGGCACGATCGGCGGGAACGGCCTCGCTCAGGGTCTCGGCGAGCACGTCGTCGCTGAATCCGAGAAGGAGGTCGCCGAGCAGGACAGCGGCCCCCGTGCCGAAATCGGCCGCGGACCCGTCCCACCCGTTCTCCTTGTGCAACGCCTCGAAGCGGCGATGCGCTGATGGGGCTCCGCGACGGGTGTCCGAACTGTCGATGATGTCGTCGTGCACGAGAGCTGCGGCATGGAACAGCTCCAGCGCCGCTGCCGTCCCGATGACGGAGTCGAGCCGATCGGATTCTCCGGCGTCGCGGGCGTCGTGCACCGCGCGGTAGCCCCAGTAGCAGAACAGCGCCCTGAATCTCTTGCCGCCACTGAGAAACTGCCGGGAGAAAGCCGCGAGCGGTCCAACCTCAGGGGCGATGGACAAGACAATGGACTCGCGCGATTCGAGAAAGCGTCCGATTCGGTCGTCCACGAGGTCGATCAGTCGGTTGCTTTCAGGCACGTGCCTAGCCTAGCTGCGGCAGCAAGACTAGAATAAGAAGTCACAACATCGTCATTCTCGTAAGCCTGAGGGGGACAAGGATGCCGCTTTCGGAGCACGAGCAGCGCCTCCTCGATGAGATGGAGCGCAGCCTCTATCAGAACGACGCCGACTTCGTCGCGAAGGTCGGTGGAGCGCGCGTGCGCCCGACCTACCGTGCGGTCGTGCTCGGCATCCTTCTCGCAGTCATCGGCGTAGGCGTCTTGCTTACGGGGGTGTTCATCCAGCAGATCATCGTGGGGGTTCTCGGCTTCGTGCTGATGCTCGCCGGCGTTCTGCTCGCCATCACACCCAGCAGGGCCAAACGCGCTGCGGCTGCAGCCGGTGAGCCGTCGCAGAATCAGCAGCCCGCGAAACCCGCTGAGCCGGGCTTCATGGACAAACTGAACGAACGGTGGGACAAGCGCCAAGAGGGCGACCACTAGCCGGCACCTCTTCAGAGGTGGGTCGGCGTCTCCTGAGGCGTTCGACACTGGGCAAGTCGATCGCGCCCGGTCCGGTGGCTGATAGTCGCTGATCGTTGACGGTCGCCCTGTCGGAGACGGCACTCCGGCGGCCTCCGCAACCTCCGTCGGGGTGTCACTCCCTACTTGCTTTCCTCCTTCTCTCGTTCTTCTTCTTCTTTCTCTCCTACTCGGCATTACGACGTCCTCGTCCTCTCTCCCTCGTTCCCTCCTTCCTGCCCGGCGGCGACTCCTCACCAGATCCTCCACGCGATGCGTGCTCTGGTTCCGTCCGCGCAGGGACGGCGTCGACTCACGGTGTTCCGGGTTGGTTCATCCCCTCATGGGTCCGCGGTTCGAAGCCGCGATCCGTCCGAGGTCGGCGGGTCGGACGTCTCGTAGGCGCGTTCTCGATGCCTGCGCACGCCGAAGCGTGGCTCGCTGCCGCGTCGTCGAGCTCTTCCGCCAGGAGCTATCCAACGAGGCCGTCTGACACGCGCGCTCGCGCCTCGGTCCGCCCTGGTCCTCCACCGCGCTCCATCCCCGTACTTCCGCGTCTTTTCGCGCCACGGGGGAGGGGCTTACGCTGTGGATCCGTCATCTTTCCACTTCAAGTGGATGGATGTGGAGTAAAGTGGAGGATGTCGCAGGCTCGCGGCGCAGAACGACGGGGGAGGGGCCGATGTTTCTTGGCACCTACGCCCCGAAGCTCGACGAAAAGGGGCGCATCATCCTCCCGGCGAAGTTCCGTGACGAGTTCGAAGCGGGACTCGTCATGACCAGGGGCCAGGAGCGCTGCGTCTACGTCTTTCCCCGACGCGAGTTCGAGTCGCTGAACGAGAAGATCCGGCAGGCACCGGTCACGAGCAAGCAGGCTCGCGACTACCTGCGTGTGTTCCTCTCCGGAGCAAGTGACGAGGTCCCCGACAAGCAGCACCGCGTGACGATCCCTCCGCTTCTGCGGACGTACGCGGGTCTGCAACGGGATCTCACCGTGATCGGTGCAGGCAATCGCGCGGAGATCTGGGATTCCGCCGCGTGGGATGCCTACCTCGAGGCGAACGAAGCGTCGTTCGCGGAGACCGCCGAGGAGGTGATTCCGGGGCTGTTCTAGCGCCTGGCGCCGGACTCCCAGCCACAACCCGCACCCTGACTCACCTTCCCCGGTGTCAGGTGGCGTGTGGATGGGGATCCGGCCCCAGGGGCTACAGGCCCCGAGCTCCATGGTCGATTCCAACGATCCGCGCGACATCCACCTCTCGGTGATGCTCGAGCGTTGCGTCGAGCTGCTGGCGCCTGCCATCGAACAAGACGGCGCGGTGCTCGTCGACGCCACTCTTGGACTCGGGGGACACACGGAGGCGTTCCTGCAGCGCTTCCCCGGGCTCACCGTGGTGGGGCTGGACCGCGACCTCGAGGCGATCGACCTCGCGTCGCAGCGACTCGAAGCGTTCGGCGACAGGCTGAAAGCGGTGCACACCGTGTACGACGGGATCGCGGATGCCGTGGCATCCGTCGGATACAAGACCGTCGACGCCGTGCTGTTCGACCTCGGCGTCTCGTCTCTGCAGCTCGACAGGGTGGAGCGCGGCTTCTCCTACTCCAAGGACGCCCCGCTCGACATGCGGATGGATGCCACGAGTGAACTCACGGCCGAGACGGTGATCGCGGAGTACAGCGAGTACGACCTGCGACGCATCTTCCTCGACTACGGCGAGGAGAAACTCGCGGCTCGGTATGCCAGAGCCATCGTGCGAGCGCGGGCGGTCACGCCGATCGTGCGGTCGGGACAGCTGGTGGCGATCATCCAGGAGGCGACGCCGGCGGCTGTCCAGCGTACCGGGCATCCGGCGAAACGCGTCTTCCAGGCCCTGCGCATCGAAGTGAACCACGAGCTCGACGTTCTCGAGCGTGCGATTCCGCGTGCGGTCGATCTGCTGCGCGTCGGCGGACGGATCGCTGTCATGTCGTTCCAATCGCTGGAGGACCGGATCGTCAAGCGGGCGCTGCAGGCCAAGGCGACATCCACGGCGCCGGCAGGGCTGCCGGTGGAACTGCCGGAGCACCGGCCGGAACTGAAACTGCTCACCAGGGGGGCCGAGCTGGCCGATGACGAGGAGAGGGCGCGGAATCCGCGTGCGATCCCTGTGAGGCTTCGCGCGGCGGAACGTGTCAGGGGGACCACATGAGCCAGGCGACCGCGTCGCTTCCAGCGACAAGGCGAACTCCGGCCGAGAGCGGTGCACCCCGTCTCGAGGCGCTGCCACGGGCATCCCGACGATCTCGTCCCAAGCTCTTCTACGCCGCGATCGCGGTGCTGACCGTGATGATCGTCGTCGTCACGCAGTTGCTGCTCTCGATCGGCGTCTCGCAGGGCGCCTACAAGATCGAATCGCTGCAGGCGGACAAGGCTCGGCTCGCGCGCCAGTACCAGCAGGCATCCGAGACCGTCGACGCGTTGTCGTCGCCGCAGAACCTGGCAGCGAACGCCGAGGCACTCGGAATGGTGAACAACGGAACACCGGTCTACCTGCGGCTCTCCGACGGCGCGTTGATCGGCTCTCCTGCGCCAGCAACCGCCGCCGGTGGTGGTGGCACCGGGCAGCTCGTCGCCAACGCCTTGACGCAGGATCTTCCGCTCGTCAACGCTCCGAAGACCTCCAAGGGCAAGAACGGTGGGACGAGTGGAACGACCGGCGCTGCAACGACCGGCGCAGCGGGAGCCGCCGATTCGTCGACGGGATCGGGCACACCGACCACGGATCAGGCCAAGGCCGATGACTCGCCCGTACCGTGGACGACAGGGGCCATCCCCGCACCTTCGACCCACTGATCCGCCTGCGAGGTTTGCCGCATGACGTCCGCGAAGTCACATCGTCGTCGAACGGTCGTGGCGGTCGTGGCAGTGCTCGCCATCGTCGTCGTGTTCGTGGTGCGCCTGGTCGACGTGCAGGTCGTGCGGGCGGACGCGCTCGACCGCCAGGCCGCTGAGAACCGCGGCAATGTGCAGGAGATCCAGGGCACGAGGGGATCGATCGTGACCACCGACGGCACCGTTCTCGCGCGGAGCGTGCTGCGCTACGACTTCATCGCCACACCCAAGTTCACGACCACGAAGTTCGACATGACGGTGGACGGCAAGACGTCCAAGGTCACTCTGGATCAGGCGGCGGCGTCGATTGCCGCGATCACAGGGCAGCAGCCGAGCGACATCACCGGGCCGATCGCGTCGGCGCTCGCGAAGAACAAGGAGTCGATGTACGCGCCGATCGTGAAGAATGTCGACGCCGCGACGTACCAGAAACTCCAGGCACTCAACCTCGACTGGCTCAACGCGACTAGCCACCAGACGAGGGTCTACCCGAACGGAGCCGTGGCAGGCAACATCCTGGGGTTCCTGAACGGGGAGGGGGTGCCTCAGGCAGGGCTGGAGGACGGCGAGAACACATGTCTTGCCGGACGGAACGGCGAGGAGACCTACCAGGTCGGTGCCGACGGAGTGACGATCCCGGGCAGTACGAAGGTGCAGAAGGCAGCCAAGAACGGCGGCGAACTGGTGACCACCATCGACCCGGACCTGCAGTGGTTCGCGCAGGACCAGCTGGCACAGGTCGTACCGGAGCTGGGCGCTCAATTCGGCATGGTCAGCGTGGTCAGCATCAAGGACGCGAAGATCCGGGTCGCGGCCCAGTATCCGTCGGCGGATCCGAACAACCTCGATGCGACTCCCGTCCAGTACTGGAACGCCATGATGTTCCAGAACCAGTACGAGCCCGGCTCGATCTTCAAGCCGCTGACCGCGGCCGCGCTGATGGACACGGGCAAGGCCACTCCGGACAGCCATCTCGTGGTGCCCGACACTCTGACGCCGCAGAAGGGCGTGTACGTTGCCGACAACGAGTACCACCCCGTTCAGCACCTCACGTTGACCGGTGTGCTAACGGAGTCGTCGAACGTCGGCATGTCGGAGCTCGGCACGAGCATGGACGACCAACAGCGCTACGAGTTCATGAAGAAGTTCGGCATCGGCAGCAAGACGGCGGTGAACTTCCCGGGCGAGCTCAGCGGCGAGTTCACGAATCCATCGACGTGGGATGCGCAGACCCGCTACGCGACCACATTCGGGCAGGGTCTCTCGACCACGCAGGCCCAGATGCTCAGCGCCTACCAGGCGCTCGCGAACGGTGGTGTGCGCCTTCCGCTCACGCTCATCGACGGCTGCAAGCAGGCGGATGGAACCATGACGGACGTCCCCTCGACGAAGGGCGAGCGTGTCGTCTCCGCGAAGACGTCGCAGCAGATCCTCGGCATGCTGGAGAACGTGCTGAAGGGCGGTCCGATCTCGACGCTGCCCGACACGGAGATCCCGGGTTATCTGGTCGCGGCGAAGACCGGAACCGCGCAGGAGCCGGACGGCAACGGCGGATACCAGAAGAGCTACTACGTGTCGGTGATGGGCGTCGCTCCGGTCGACGATCCGCAGTACCTGGTTTCGGTCAACATCGGCTTCCCGACTACGATTACATCGTCCCTGGCGGCTGGTCCGCTGTTCAAGACGATGATGAGCCAGGTGCTCAAGGCATTTCGGGTTCAGCCGTCGACGGCGCCGGCAGCGAACTATCCCGATACCTATTGAAAGTGAGCCACGTGACCGGAACGGGCAGCGCGCTGCTTCGCCCCGAGCATCCCTCCTCCCGGTCGTTGTCGCAGTTGGTGGCCGACTTCGGGTTCGAGACATCCGAGCGGGTCGACACCGTCGAAGTCAGCGGCGTGACCGTCTCTTCGAGGGCCGTCGAGCCGGGTGATCTCTACGTCGGGCTCCCCGGCGCCCGTGTGCACGGTGCGTCCTTCGCCGCCGCAGCAGCAGAGGCCGGCGCAACGGCCGTGCTGACGGATCCCGCAGGTGCAGAGCTTGCGGTCGACGCGGGCATCCCGGTCATCGTCACCGACGCGCCCCGCGCCGTCCTCGGCGACGTCGCGGCCTGGATCTACCGCACGGCCGACAACCCGGCGACCCTGTTCGCGGTGACCGGCACGAACGGCAAGACCAGCGTGGTGTACATGATCTCGGCGATCCTGGCGCAGCTCGGCGTGCGCGCGGGCCTGAGCTCGACTGCGGAGCGCAGGATCGGCGACGTCGCCGTGACCAGCTCGCTGACGACCCCTGAGGCGAGCGAGCTGCACGGCCTGCTGGCTCGGATGCGCGAGGCCGAGGTGCGCGCGGCCGCCGTCGAGGTGTCGGCCCAGGCGCTCAGTCGGCACCGCGTCGACGGGATCGTGTTCGACGTCGTCGGATTCACCAATCTGAGCCACGATCACCTGGACGATTACGCGTCGATGGACGAGTACTTCGAGGCGAAGCTCGCGCTGTTCGCGCCCGATCGCGCGCGGCGCGGAGTCGTCACGGTCGACGACGAGTGGGGAAGCAGACTCGCCCAGGAGTCCCGCATCCCGGTGACGACGCTGTCGGCCGTCGCCGGTGTGGAGACGGATTGGCGACTCGAGCTGGGCGAGCAACGCATCGACAGCACGGAGTTCACGCTGTCCGGTCCCGACGGACGGTCGGTGACCACGAGCATCCCGATCCTCGGGTCCTTCATGGCGGCGAACGCGGCGCTGGCCATCGTCATGCTCGTCGAGTCCGGATACGACCTCGAGGCCATCGGGCAGGTGCTGTCGCGTGACGGCGGCATCCAGGCCTACATTCCAGGGCGCGCGGAGCGCGTTTCCGGCGAGAGCGGACCCGTCGTCTTCGTTGACTACGGGCACACCCCTGACGCGTTCGAGCGTGCCCTCGCATCGCTCCGCGTGGTCACACCGGGCAAGATCATCATGGTCTTCGGCGCGGACGGCGACCGCGATGCCACGAAGCGTGCCGACATGGGCGCCATCGCGGCGAGGGGAGCGGATGAGGTCATCATCACGGACTTCCATCCGCGGTTCGAAGACCCGGCAGCCATCCGCGCCGCACTGATCACCGGTGCGTTGGATGCGGTGCCCGACGCGCACGTCGAAGAGATCGCCGACCAGCGGGCGGCCATCCGCGCAGCCATCGCGCACGCCGCAGAGGGAGACGTCGTCTTCTACGCCGGACCGGGACACGAGGACTATCAGGAGGTTGCAGGAGTGCACTTGCCCTACTCGGCACGCGACGATGCGAGGCTCGCCCTGCGTGAAGCGGGGTGGCTGTCGTGATCGGCATGACGGTCGGCGAGATCGCGGATGCCGTCGGCGGCCGCGTCGTCGGGGGAGCGGGCGCTGAGACGGTCGTCGTCGACGGCCTCTCCTACACCGACTCGCGCGAGGTGACCACGGGCGGGATCTTCTTCGCGAAGCCCGGTGAGTTCACGGACGGACATCTCTTCGCCCCGCAGGCCGTCGAACGCGGGGCCGCACTTCTCGTCGTGGACCACGAACTCGACACGGAGACGACGCAGATCGTGGTGTCCGACGTCGTCGGGGCTCTGGGTGAACTCGCACGCACCGTGATCGCGCGAGTCCGCGCCGGCGAGCGTCTGCGCATCGTGGGCATCACGGGATCCAACGGCAAGACGACCACGAAGAATCTGCTGTCAGCGATCCTGTCGCCGGTGGGGGAGACGGTCGCGCCCCGGGCGTCCTTCAACAACGAGGTCGGCGCACCGTTGACCATGCTCGAGGTGACGGACGAGACGGCGTTCCTCGTCGCCGAGATGGGCGCGAGTCGTGAGGGCGACATCGCCCGCCTCATCCGCATGGCCAAGCCCGATGTGGGTGTCGTGCTCAAGGTCGGTCTGGCTCACGCCGGCGAGTTCGGGGGCATCGAGGCAACGCAGCGCGCGAAGTCCGAGATGGTGACCGACCTGGAGGCCGGTGACACCGCCGTGCTGAACGCCGACGACCCGCGGGTCGCGGCGATGGCCGGCATCACCGAGGCGAACGTCCTGTGGTTCGGGCTCGACGGAGACGATTCATCGGATCGGGTACGGGCCACGGATGTGAGTGCCGACCGATCCGGCACATCGTTCACCCTGCACCTGCCTGACGGCAGCAGCGCGCCCGTGTCGTTCCGTGTGCTCGGCGAGCACCACGTGGCCAACGCCCTGGCCGCGGCCTCCGCTGCCTTCGCGCTCGGCGTGGGCATCGACCGCATCGTGGCGGGCCTGGAGTCCGTCACCAGGGCCGAACGCTGGCGCATGGAGGTCATGGGCGGCGCGAACGGCGTGACAGTGATCAACGACGCCTACAACGCGAGCCCGGACTCGATGTCCGCCGCGCTGAAGACGCTCGTGCAACTCCGCGAACCCGGCGGGCGCGCGATCGCGGTCCTCGGCGAGATGAGCGAGCTGGGGGAGGCCTCTGGGCCCGAGCACGACCGGATCGGTCTCATGATCGTGCGGCTCGGCATCGACCAGGCCGTGATCGTCGGATCCGGGGCTCGCCGCATGCACATCTCCACGATCAACGAGGGCTCGTGGGACGGTGAGTCGAAATTCGTGGAGACGCAGGACGAGGCGTTCGACCTGCTGAAAGACCTGCTGAGGGACGGTGACACCGTCCTGGTGAAGTCGTCGAACTCCGCCGGACTTCGCCACCTGGGAGACCGATTGGGAGACCTTTTCTCGTGAGAGCACTACTGACGGCCGGAGCGCTCTCCTTGGCCTTCTCGTTGTTCTTGACGCCGGTGTTCGTCAAGATCTTCCATCGGTTGGGCTGGGGCCAGTTCATCCGAGACGACGGACCGCAGTCGCACCACGCCAAGCGCGGAACGGCGACCATGGGCGGCATCGTCATCATCCTCGCCACGTTGGTCGGCTATTTCGTCGCGGTGCTGATCAACGGCGGTGACGGCCTGTCCGTCTCTCCGCTCCTCGTGCTGCTGATGATGGTGGGTCTCGGCATCGTCGGTTTCGTCGACGACTTCATGAAGACCCGCAAACAGCGCAGCCTCGGACTCGGCGGATGGTCCAAGGTCGCGGGCCAGGTCGTTGTCGCGACGGTCTTCGGCATCCTGGCGATCAACTTCCCGAGCGAGCAGGGCGTCACGCCGGCATCGACGCAGATCTCATTCATCAGGGACCTCCCGATCGACCTGATGGTGATCGGCGGCATCCCGGTGATCGGCATCATCCTGTATCTGATCTGGGTGAACCTCATCACCACGGCGACGTCGAACGGCGTCAACGTCACGGACGGCCTCGACGGCCTCGCGACCGGCGCGTCGATCCTCGCGATCGGCTCGTACATCATCATCGGGTTCTGGCAGTTCAACCAATCCTGCTTCAGCGACACGATCGATACCGACAACCTCTTCAAGTGCTACACCGTGCGGGATCCGCTCGACCTCGCGGTCGTCGCGGCGGCAATCGTCGGATCCCTCGTCGGATTCCTGTGGTGGAACACGTCTCCCGCGCAGATCTTCCTCGGCGACACCGGCTCGCTCGCGCTCGGCGGCGCACTGGCCGCGCTGGCCATCCTCAGCCACACCGAGCTCCTGCTCGTGCTCATCGGCGGCCTTTTCGTGATCGAGGCGGGATCCGTCATCCTGCAGCGGGCGTACTTCAAGGTGTCGCACGGCAAACGCATCTTCCGCATGAGTCCGATCCATCATCATTTCGAGCTCAAAGGATGGGCCGAAGTCACGGTCGTCGTGCGCTTCTGGATCATTGCGGGCCTCCTCGTGGCCGCCGGCGTGGGCTCGTTCTACCTCGAGTGGCTGTCGAGGACGACGTGACCCCATCCGACGCCGCGTCAGCCAGGCTCGCCGAGCTGACCAGCTGGCGATCGGACTGGAGCGGCCTTCGCGTGCTGGTCCTCGGACTGGGCGTCGCAGCGTTCTCGAGCGCGGATACGCTCGCAGAGCTGGGCGCTGATGTGCTGGTGGCGGCGCACACGCGGCACGATGAGCGTGCTCGACTGCTCGATGTGATCGGTGCACGCCTCGTCATCGATCCGCTCGAGTCGGTCCCGGATGCCGTCACCTCCTTCGATCCGGAGGTCGTCGTCGTCACGTCAGGCGTGTTCCATCCCGATCACGCGGTCCTGGAGTGGGCGGACGCGCACGGAATCGCCGTCTGGAGCGACGTAGAGCTCGGGTGGCGGGTTCGGGACAAGGTGACTCCTGCCGCCGAGTGGATCTGCATCACCGGCACCAACGGCAAGACGACCACCACTCGGCTCGCCGCGACGCTCCTGGTCGCGGACGGTTTTCGAGCCGCACCGTGCGGGAACATCGGGATCCCCGTGCTCGACGCCGTCCGTGATCCGCAGGGTTTCGACGTCCTCGTCGTCGAGCTCTCCAGCTACCAGCTGCACTGGCTGAATCGGAACGCCGGCGGCGAGGTCTTCCCGTTCTCCAGCGTGTGCCTCAACCTGGCGGAGGACCACCTCGACTTCCACGGCTCGATGACCGAATACGCCAGTGCCAAGGGCAAGGTGTACGACAACACGAAGGTCGCCTGCGTCTACAACCGTGCGGATGCCGCAACCCTCAGCATGGTCGAGGACGCCGACGTGGTGGAAGGCGCTCGCGCGATCGGTTTCGGTCTCGATGCTCCTGGCCCGAGCGACTTCGGCATCGTCGACGGCATTCTCTGCGATAGGGCGTTCCTTGACGATCGCGCCACCGCGGCGCTGGAGCTCACGACGCTGGACGAGTTGCGAACGGTCGGCCTCGCGGCTCCGCACGTGGTCGCCAACATCCTGGCGGCGAGCGCTCTCGTCCGTTCGTTCGGCGTTTCGGCGCAAACGATCCACGAGGCCCTGGAGTCCTTCCGGCTCGATGCCCACCGCATCGAGCTCGTCGCCGAAGCTGGCGGTGTGGCATGGGTGGATGACTCCAAGGCCACGAACCCGCATGCTGCTGATGCGTCGCTGCGTGCCTACGACTCCGTTGTGTGGGTTCTCGGCGGTGACCTGAAGGGCGTCGAGATCGATGACGTGGTGTCCCGTCACGCCGATCGCCTCACCGGGGTCGTTGTGATCGGAGTCGATCATGAGCCCGTGCTGGCAGCATTCCGACGACACGCGCCGAACGTGCCGATCGTCGTCGTCGAGGCCGGAGAGACTGAGCAGGTGATGCCGGAGGCGGTCCGCTCGGCAGCGTCATTGGCGCGTGAGGGAGACACGGTCCTCCTTGCGCCCGCGGCAGCGTCGTTCGACCAGTTCTCCGGTTTCGCCGAACGAGGGGACCGGTTCGCGCAGGCCGTGCGCGACTTCCTCGGGGGCTGAGAACCACCGGGCACTTCCGGACTGCGCGGCGAGAGTCCGCGCAAGAGACCAGAGCGCGATTGCGCGACCGATCGGGGGAGGAGGCACCGTGACAGCTCCTACCCAGGCGGGCGGATCGCGTGCAACGCCCGCTCGACGCCAGGCGCAGACCTCTCGCGCCACCGCTCGGCCCGCCCAGCGAACGACTCAGTCGGCGTCGAGTTCCGTTCGGCCGGCGCCCAAAGCCTCGCAAACGAGGTCAGCGCCGACCAAGGCCACACAGCCGAGGTCTCCTCAGCCCAGATCCGGGCAGGCCAGGTCGGCTCAGACCGAAGTCGATGCGGCCACGCGCGGGCTTCTCGCTGCCCGCATCACCATGAGCCGGGTCTTCCAGTCGGAGTCGTCCAACTACTTCCTGCTGCTCGGCATCACGCTCTTCATGGTCGTCTTCGGCCTGGTGATGGTGCTCTCGTCGTCGTCCGTCGACTCGCACACGGACGACGACAACTTCTTCGCCCGCTTCCTCAGCCAGGGCATCTTCGCGGCGATCGGTGTTCCGCTGATGCTCGTCGCCTCGCGCATCCCATCCGCATGGTGGAAGCGGCTGGCATGGCCGATGCTCATCGCATCCTGCGGGCTGCAGGCCGCCACCGTGTTCACGAGCCTCGGCGTGCGGATCAACCAGAACAAGAACTGGCTGGAGATCGGCGGATACGCGTTCCAGCCGTCAGAGCTCATCAAGATCAGCCTCGTGCTGTGGCTGGGCATGTTCGTCGCGCTGAAGTGGGAGCGCATCCGTCAGTGGAAGTACGGGCTTCTGCCGGTGTGCATCGTCTCGGTCGTCGCGATCGGACTGGTGCTCGGCGGAGGCGACCTCGGAACGACGCTGATCATGGCTGCGATCGTGCTCGGCACGATGTTCTTCGTCGGCATCCCGCTGCGTCAGCTGTTCACAACGGCAGTGATCGCCTCGGGAATCGCAGTGGTCTTCGCGGTTTCGCGCACGAGCCGGCTGGAGCGCATCCTGAGCTTCTTGCATCCCGGCGGCACGGATCCGACGAGCACCGGCTGGCAGATGCAGCAGAGCGACTTCGGCTTGGCGCGCGGCGGCATCTTCGGAGTCGGCCTCGGCAACTCGACGTCGAAGTGGAATTGGCTTCCCGCTGCCAGCACGGACTTCATCTTCTCGATCATCGGTGAGGAGCTCGGACTCATCGGTGCGATCGTCGTGCTCGGGCTGTTCGTTTTCCTGGCCGTGGTGCTGATCCGTATCATGAACGCGAACACCGACCCCTTCGCCCGAACGGTGACGGCGGCGGTGACGGTCTGGCTGATCGGCCAGGCTCTCGTGAACATCGGCGTCGTCCTCGGGCTGGTTCCCACCTTGGGCGTCCCGCTTCCCCTGATCTCATCCGGAGGTACCGCCCTGATCTCCTCGTTGTTCGGCATCGGCGTCGTTCTGTCCTTCACCAGGACCACCTCGCCCAAGAAGGCGCGCAAGGCGCAGCCGCGATGACCGTGTACCTGATGGCCGGCGGGGGCACCGCCGGCCACGTCAATCCGTTGCTCGCCGTCTCCGACGCCCTGCGCCGTGCCGAACCGGACGCCGAGATCATCGTCCTCGGCACGGCCGAAGGGCTCGAGGCCAGGCTGGTACCGGCCAGGGGCTACGAGCTGGTGACCATCGCGAAACTGCCCTTCCCCCGCCGACCGGATGCGGCTGCCCTCCGCTTTCCTGCGCGATTCCGTTCCAGCATGGCGACCGTGCGACGCCTGATCGAGTCCAGGAAGGTGGACGCCGTCGTCGGCTTCGGCGGATACGCATCGGCTCCCGCATACTCGGCGGCGCACCGCGAGGGCATCCCGCTCGTGCTGCACGAGGCGAATGCGAAGCCGGGCATGGCCAACAAGCTCGGCGCTCGTTACACACGCTTCGTCGGCGTGGCCTTCGAGAACACGGCCATCTCTCATGCGCGATTCGTCGGGATGCCGCTGCGTCGCGAGATCGAGGATCTCGACCGCGCCGCCGCTCGCCCAGACGCCCTCGCATACTTCGGACTCGAGGATCGCCCAACGCTTCTCGTTACGGGCGGATCGCTGGGCGCCCGCCGCATCAACGCGACGGTGACGTCATCCGCCGAGGCTCTCGTCGGCGCCGGATACCAGGTGCTGCACATCCAGGGCGGCTCGGCCGAGTTCTCCGACCCGGGCGTGGACGGCTACCACCTGATCGACTACTGCGACCGGATGGACTTCGCCCTCGCCGTCGCCGACGCCGCGATCTCGCGTGCCGGGGCCGCGACTGTCAGCGAACTCTCGGCGCTGGGCATCCCGGCCTTCTACGTGCCATACGCGGTGGGCAACGGAGAGCAACGGTTCAACGCGGCTGGCGTCGTGTCGGCGGGCGGGGCCGTGCTGATCGACGATGCGGACTTCACCCCGGAACGCCTGCGCGACTCCGTGCTCCCGATCCTGGCCGACCCGGCGGCCCTGGCGCACATGGCCGAGGCGGCTGCCGCGGTCGGCGTTCGCGACGGCGCCGAGCGGATGCTGTCCCTGATCGCCGAAGCGCGGGTCCGTGACACTCAGCCGGGCCGCACAGACCGCTCCGGTCGCTGACGGCATACTGGATTCAGGCCGAGCTCCAGCGCACTCTCGCCGCTACGACAGACAGGACACCCCCGCACCGTGATCAAGCCCGATCTGACACTGACGCTCCCGGAGACGATCGGACGGGTGCATTTCGTCGGCGTCGGCGGCTCTGGCATGAGCGGGATCGCGCGGCTCTTCCTCCAGGCCGGCATCCCGGTCACGGGCTCGGATCGCGTCGAGAACGAGTACACGCGGGCACTGCGCGAACTCGGTGCCGACATCCACATCGGGCACGCTGCATCGAACGTCGCCGACGCGGACACGCTGGTGGTGACGGGCGCGCTCTGGCAGGACAACCCGGAGTATCAGTACGCGCTGAGTCATGGCATTCCTGTTCTGCACCGTTCCCAGGCGTTGGCGTGGCTCACGAGCGGCAACCGACTCGTCGCGGTGGCCGGTGCGCACGGCAAGTCGGGCACGACAGGCATGATCGCAACCGCGCTGGTCGGCCTCGGCGCCGACCCGAGCTTCGTGAACGGTGCGGTCATCGAAGGTCTGGAGACGAACGCCAGGCGCGGAGAGTCCGACCTGTTCGTCATCGAGGCCGACGAGTCAGACGGATCCTTCCTCCTCTACGACACCGCAGTCGCTCTGATCCTGAACATCGACGACGACCACCTCGACCATTACGGCTCGTACGGAGCGGTGGAGGACGCGTTCGTCGCGTTCGCGGACAAGGCGCGTGACCTTGTGGTCATCTCAGCCGATGACGAGGGGGCGCGGTCGGTGACTCCGCGCATCTCGAATCCGAACGTCGTCACCTTCGGTGAGTCCGAGGGCGCCGACGTTCGCGTGACCGACATCACGACGGACGGGCCCGTCGCTTTCAGCATCCTGTGGAACGGGGGGCGGTACGACGTGCGGCTGCGCGTGCCGGGCCGGCATCAAGCCCACAACGCTGCCGGGGCCTTCGCCGTCCTGACGTATCTCGGCATCGAACCGGATGCTGCTGCGGCCGCACTGGAATCCTTCGGCGGCACGCACCGCCGTTTCGAGCTGCACGGAACCATCGGCGGCGTGAGCGTCTACGACGACTACGCACATCACCCCGCTGAGGTGAAGGCCGTCCTCGAAGCTGCAAGGACCGTCGTCGGAGACGGGCGGATCATCGCCGTTCACCAGCCGCACACCTACAGCCGCACCCAACGGCTCGCCCAGGAATTCGCCGACACGCTGGAGCAGTACGCCGATGAGACGATCGTGCTCGACGTGTTCGGGGCGCGGGAGGACCCCGTTCCCGGAGTGACCGGTGCACTCGTCTCCGGTGGATTCCACGACCAGTCGAAGGTCGCCTTCATCTCCGACTGGCAGGAGGCGGCCGATCGCACGGCGGCCATCGCGCGCGACGGCGACTTCGTCATCACACTCGGCTGCGGTGACGTTTATCGCATCGTGCCCCAGCTCCTCGACTCGCTCCGACGGGCGGACGGCTGACGCGTGAAGCGTCCCCAGGGCTTCGAGAACCAGGCCGCGCGCCTCACGGCGCGGACGCCGTCGCGCCCCGCCGGGTCCGACGCCGCGTCGCGGGCGACCATCCGAAGCGGCACCGAATCGGGGAGCCCTGTCGCTGAGCCGAAGAAGCCCTCCGCGCGGACCACGGCGGTCCTGGATGCTCCGCGACGCTCGGAACCGGACGCCGACACGCAGCCGATCCCGGTGGTCCGTTCGGGCGCGATGCAGGGGAGCCGCGACGACGAGCCGGGCCCCGAGCCGCGAGCGAAGAAGACATCCGCGTCGAAGGCCACAACGACGAAGAGCGCGCAGAAGACCGCCGCAGCGAAGTCCGCTTCGACCGAAGCCTCTGCCGCGTCCAAGACGGCGTCGTCGCGGAACAAGGGACGGACGGGCGCAGGCTCCGCACTCCAGACCTCCCCGGCCACGACCCCGAGCGTCCGGACTGCTTCGCGTCGGCGGCGCCGATACGAGCGCGCCGAGGTCAAGAGGTTCACCCGCGCCGCTCGTCGCAGGCGGCTGGCATGGCTGATCGGCACGGGGTCCGTGGTGCTCGTGCTCGCCGGCGCAGCGCTCGTGTCCATTTCCCCGGCGATGGCGCTCCGGTCGATCGACGTCGTCGGAACCCAGCGGGTGCAGGCCAGCTCGATCCGGGATGCACTCAAGGGTCAGCTCGGAACGCCACTGCCACTGATCGACTACGGTGCGGTGCGCAAACAGCTCGCGGGATTCCCGCTCATCCGCAGCTACAGCACCGAGGCGGATCCCCCCGGAACGCTCGTGGTACGGATCCAGGAGCGCACGCCCGTCGCTCTGCTGCAGATCCCTTCCGGATATCAGCTGGTCGATCAGGCAGGCGTGGTCATGCAGACCACCGCGCAGAGACCGGGCGGATACCCGATCGTGTCGATTCCGGCCGACGCCTCGGAATCCTCGAAACGCAAGGAGTTCGCGGCCTCTGCTGCAGTGTTGGCGGCGCTTCCGGCAGCGACGCTCAGTCAGGTCGATACCGCGAGCGCCACCGGCTCCGAGGACGTCACCCTGAAGTTCCTCTCCGGAGTGACAGTGGTCTGGGGCGGCCCGGAGGATGCCGATCTCAAGGTGACGGTGCTGGTGGATCTGCAGAAGGCCGCGCCCGGCGCATCCGTCTACGACGTCTCGTCTCCGAACAGTCCCGTCAGCCGCTGAGCGCCCACCCGACGAACGAACGCGTCGACTCGTCACGCGGGACTGCCGCGGACCAATACGATGGGACGTCGGACGACACGCGGCAGATCTGCACGGTGGGGGAGCAGGGCGCGCATAACGTCGGGCGTAGTAAATGCATACCGAGCATAACTTTAAGCCTCGACTTGAAGTTGAAGGTTGCCAGCGGAGGCGTGTCGTGACAATGAACCAGAACTACCTTGCCGTGATCAAGGTCGTCGGCATCGGCGGCGGCGGTGTGAACGCCGTGAACCGCATGATCGAGCTCGGGCTTCGTGGCGTCGAGTTCATCGCCATCAACACGGACGCCCAGGCGCTGCTGATGAGCGACGCCGACGTCAAGCTCGACGTCGGCCGCGAGATCACCAGGGGCCTCGGCGCCGGAGCGGATCCCGAGGTCGGTCGTCGGGCCGCCGAGGATCACGCTGAGGAGATCGAGGAGGCGCTCACCGGCGCCGACATGGTCTTCGTCACCGCCGGTGAGGGCGGTGGAACAGGCACCGGAGGCGCGCCCGTCGTCGCCCGCATCGCCAAGTCGATCGGAGCGCTGACGATCGGTGTGGTCACCAAGCCGTTCGGATTCGAGGGCAAGCGTCGACAGGATCAGGCCGAGGCGGGGGTCGCTCGCCTGAAAGAAGAGGTCGACACCCTCATCGTCGTGCCGAACGATCGACTGCTCGAGATCAGCGACCGCGGCATCAGCATGCTCGAGGCGTTCGCCACCGCCGACCAGGTTCTCCTCGCCGGTGTCCAGGGCATCACGGACCTCATCACGACGCCGGGCCTGATCAACCTCGACTTCGCCGACGTGAAGTCGGTCATGCACGGAGCCGGATCCGCCCTCATGGGCATCGGATCCTCTCGCGGAGCGGATCGCGCGATCAAGGCCGCCGAGCTCGCCGTCGCGTCCCCGCTTCTGGAAGCGAGCATCGAGGGCGCGCGCGGAGTGCTGCTCTCGATCCAGGGCGGTTCCAACCTGGGCATCTTCGAGATCAACGACGCGGCCCGTCTCGTTCAGGAGGCCGTGCATCCCGAGGCCAACATCATCTTCGGTGCGGTCATCGACGACACTCTCGGCGACGAGGTGCGTGTCACGGTGATCGCTGCGGGCTTCGACGGAGGCGAACCGCAGACGAAGCCGGCCGAGGTGAGGCGGTCGACGTTCGTGGCAGGCGGATCGGCGCCGGCCGCCGGCGGTACCGGCTCCGAGCTCGAGGACACGCAGTCTCTCGAGGAGGAGGACGTTCCGACTCAGGGCACCTGGTCCGATGTCGACTCCAAGCTCGTCGAGGCAGCGGTCAATGACCCGTCCTTCGATGACGACGACGTGCTGGACGTGCCCGACTTCCTGAAGTGAACGATGCGTCAGGGGTGGACGGCCTCGCCGAACGGCTCGTTCTGGTGCAGCAGAGCGTGGCGGATGCCGCGCGTGCGGCAGGCAGAGACCCTTCGGAGGTCACGACCATCGTGGTGACGAAGTTCCATCCGCCTTCCCTCGTGCGCGACCTCGTCGCACTGGGTGTGCGCGATGTGGGGGAGAACCGGGCGCAGGAAGCCGCAGCGAAGGCCGCGGAGGTCGGATCGGGCACGACCGCCGATCCGCTGCGCTGGCACTTCATCGGGCAGCTGCAGACCAACAAGGCTCGGATCGTCCGCGGCTTCGCCTCAGCGGTGCACTCCGTGGATCGCCCGGCTCTCGCCGACGCGTTGCGTTCGGACGAATCCGAACTCGACTGCTTCCTCCAACTGGCTCTGACGGACGATCCCGGACGCGGCGGTGTCACGGGCGCCGATTTGCCGTCGCTGGCCGACCGCGTGCTGACGACTCCTGGTCTGCGGCTGCGTGGCGTCATGGCGGTCGCACCGTTGGGCGAGGAGCCGAGGAGGGCGTTCGCCAGGGTGCGTGAGGCATCCGAAATCCTCCGCACGATCGCTCCCGAGGCCACAGCGATCTCGGCCGGGATGTCGGGCGACTACGCCGACGCGATCGCCGAAGGCGCGACACACGTGCGGATCGGCACCGCAATCACGGGAAAGCGGCCGGAGCGTGCTTAGCCTTGAGTCGGAACGCGCCGACGACCGGCCAGACCGCAAGACCTCGAGTACACGGAGGATCCCATGGCTAACCCGCTCAAGAAGACGATGGCCTACCTCGGCCTCGTCGAAGACGAGCTTGAGTACGACGAAGAACCGGTCGCCCCTGCGCATCCGGCACCTGTCGCGCCAGTGCAGCAGCATCACGCTGCACCGGCCAAGGCGCCCGTCACACCCTTGCGCAAGCCGACCCCGGCACGGAATGCGACGGTGCAAGAAATGAATGAAATCCTGACGGTCCACCCTCGCCAGTACAGCGACGCGAAGATGATCGCGGAATCGTTCCGAGAGGGCGTCCCCGTCATCCTCAACCTGTCGCAGATGAGCGAGTCGGAGGCGCAGCGGATGATCGACTTCTCGAGCGGCCTGACGCAGGGCCTGCGGGGGAAGATCGAGAAGGTCACCAGCAAGGTGTTCCTGCTCTCGCCTGAGCACGTGATGGTCTCCGGGGGAGCATCAGCGGTGGGCAACGACGTCGAGGCGTCGTTCTTCGCCGGCGCCTGAGCTGTTCGGCCGACCTGAGAATCGCCGCAGGCGAGGCACAGGCGACGTCCCCCATACTTGTTCTGTGCCCCTCGCAGTTTCGATCATCGCGACCGTCGCGTACTACGTGTTCCTGATCTTCTTCGTGGTGCTCTGGGTGCGGTTCGTGCTTGATCTCGTGCGTACCTTCGCGAGGAGCTGGCGTCCGCGAGGCTTCGGTCTCGTGCTCGCCGAGGCCGCCTTAACGGTGACCGATCCTCCGATCAAGTTCTTCCGTCGTCTACTGCCTCCGTTGTCTCTGGGCCCCGTCGCCCTGGACTTCGGCTGGACGTTGACGATGTTCGTGTGCATCATCGGCATGTACATTGCTTCGTCGTTCATCTCATGACGCAGGTCAGGCCTGCAATGGCATCGTCGCAGCCGACTTTGCTAGCGTTAGCTGAACGTTATCCACTGTTCGAAATCACAAGCTCTAAGGGTGGTAGGCCATGGCGCTAACTCCGGAAGACGTCGTCAACAAGCGGTTCCAACCGACCAAATTCCGTGAGGGCTACGACCAGGACGAGGTCGATGACTTCCTCGATGAGGTCGTCGTCGAGTTGCGCCGTCTGAACCAGGAGAACGAGGAGCTCAAGCAGCGCCTCGTTGGATCCGACTCGCGGATCGCCGAGTTGCAGCGCAACGCCGCGTCCGAGCAGACGCAGGCCATCGCGGCACCCGCGCCGGTCGTCGTGGCGCCTCAGCCCGTCGTGTCCTCCGTGGATGAGACGGAGAGCACGAACAATCTCCTTCAGCTGGCCCGTCGTCTGCACGAGGAGCATGTGCGCGAGGGTGTCGAGAAGCGCGATGCGCTCATCGCAGAAGGTCACGCAACTGCCGCCCGCGTTGTGGCGGAAGCCGAGGCCAAGCAGCGTGCCCAGATCACGGCACTCGAGAGCGAGCGCACGGGTATCGAGCGTCAGATCGAAGAGCTCCGCTCGTTCGAGCGCGACTACCGCGCGAAGCTGAAGAGCTACATCGAGACCCACCTTCGCGACCTCGACAGCACAGGCGTAGGAACGAACGGATTCAAGACGGGTGGCAACCCCGCGGTCTCCGGACAGTTCGCTACGGTCGCCGCCGGAGACGACCGGCAGACGCCGCCGACGTTCCAGAGCTTTGGAGGCTAAACCCGTCGGGAAGGTCAGCGTTCGCGCGATCATCCTGCTCGTCCTCGTCGCGCTCGTCGTTCTCACTCTCGACCAGCTGGCGAAATGGTGGGTTGTGAACAACCTGCCGTTCCGCGAGCCGCAGAACATCCTGGGCAACCTGCTCATCTTCGAATACGACCGCAATCCCGGCGCTGCGTTCTCGATCGGCACCGGATCGACATGGATCTTCTCCATCGTCGCGACCGCCGTCCTGATCTTCGTCATCTGGTACGCGCGCCGGATTCGTTCTTGGGTGTGGGCCCTCGTGTTCGGGCTCGTCCTCGGCGGTCTGCTCGGCAACCTGACGGATCGTCTGTTCCGTCCGCCGGGGTTCGGAGTCGGCGAGGTCGTCGACTTCATCCGGATCCCGCTGTTGCCGGCCATTTTCAACCTGGCGGACTCCGCGATCGTCGCAGCGATGATCCTCTTCCTGCTGCTGACCGTGCTGGGCGTCGGCCTGGACGGCAAGCGTGCAGCGAAGACTGCGGATGCTGCCGAGGTACCCGCGGACGGCGCGACGGCGTCCGAGAACGGCGGCACGGCATCGTCAGCCACCGAGGAGGCGGATGTCGAGCCTTCGACCGCGGACGCCGACGGCAGCGAATCCTCGCAGGACCCCGAGTCCGGCAACTCCACGGACGGACGCGACCGCGCCGAGTCGCGGGCGCTGCTGCTGGGCGATGCCGGGGGTCCGGTCGACGGTCGTGCCTGACTCGACCGAGGACATCCGGGCGGCCGGTGCGATCGAAGCGGTGCGAGGCCGAACGGGGCGGTCGGACCGATGACCGAGTATCGCAGTCTGCCCGTGCCGGACGGCCTCGCCGGCTCGCGTGTGGACGCAGGCGTCGCCAAGCTCCTGGGATTCTCCCGTAGCTTCGCGGCCGAGGTCGCCGAGTCCGGCGGTGTCGTGCTCGACGGCCGCGTGCTCGGCAAGTCCGATCGGCTCGACGCCGGCGCCTGGCTGGAGATCAGTTGGGCGCCGAAGGCTCCTGTCCAGATCGTCCCGGTCGTCGTCCCCGAGCTCGGTGTGGTGTATGACGACGACGACATCATCGTGGTGGACAAACCGGCCGGGGTGGCAGCGCATCCGTCGATCGGGTGGGAAGGTCCGACGGTCGTCGGCGCCCTCGCCGGCGCCGGGTACCGGGTCTCGACATCGGGCGCGGCGGAACGCGCGGGCATCGTCCATCGTCTCGACGCTGGCACCAGCGGCCTCATGGTCGTCGCGAAGAGCGAGCGGGCGTACGCGGCGCTCAAGCGCGCGTTCCACGACCGCGAGGTCGAGAAGATCTACCACGCGGTGGTGCAAGGGCATCCGGATCCCCTGAGCGGAACGATCGACGCACCCATCGGGCGGCACCCGCGATCCGACTGGAAGTTCGCGGTGACGGCTTCGGGCAAGCCGTCGGTGACGCACTATGAGACGCTCGAGGCCTTCCCGGCCGCGAGCCTGCTGGAGATCCATCTGGAGACCGGCCGCACGCATCAGATCCGGGTGCACATGGCCGCGCAGCGGCATCCGTGTATCGGGGATGCCATGTACGGCGCCGACCCCACGCTGTCCGCCCGGCTCGGACTCACGCGGCAGTGGCTGCACGCGCATCAGCTCGCGTTCGAGCATCCGGCGGACGGCGAATGGGTGACCTTCACCTCTGCCTATCCGAGTGATCTTCAGCACGCCGTCGACGTGTTGGGCGAGGCCTGATCGCCGGATTCGACGACGCCATCCGACGAGGTTCGGGAACACCGCTGTCGACCTCGGGCCTCGGGCGACCGGCGAACTAGGCTGGGACTTCAATCGATCGGGAGGCATCCAGACGTGGCGACAGATTCCTTCGTCCACCTGCACGTGCACAGCGAGTATTCGATGCTCGACGGGGCGGCGAAGATCGGCCCCCTGATGGACGCCGCCGTCGGTCACGGAATGCCGGCGATCGCCGTCACCGACCACGGCAACATGTTCGCCGCTTTCGAGTTCTGGCGTGCCGCGACCGCCGCCGGCATCAAGCCGATCATCGGCACCGAGGCCTATCTGACGCCCGGGACGCATCGCAGCGACCGAACGCGCGTGCGCTGGGGCAACGGTGGCGAGGACGACGTCTCAGGCAGTGGGGCGTACACGCACATGACGATGCTCGCCGAGACGACGGAGGGCATGCACAACCTCTTCCGGATGTCGTCCCTCGCGTCGATCGAGGGCTACTACTTCAAGCCGCGCATGGACCGCGAGCTGCTCGAGAAATACTCGAAGGGCATCATCGCCACGACGGGCTGCCCGAGCGGCGAGGTGCAGACCAGGCTTCGGCTCGGGCAGTACGACGAGGCGGTGAAGGCGGCAGCCGAGTACCGCGACATCTTCGGCAAGGACAACTTCTTCGTCGAACTCATGGAGCACGGACTGGGCCTCGAGTCGCGAGTGCGCAAGGACCTGCTCCGCCTCGCCAAGGACCTGGATCTGCGCCTCGTCGCCACCAACGACCTGCACTACACGCATGCGGAGGACGCGAAGTCCCACGCGGCGCTGCTCTGCGTGCAGTCGGGGTCGACGCTGAACGACCCGAAGCGATTCCAGCTCGAGCCGGAGGGCGCCTACTACCTCAAGTCGCCGCAGGAGATGCGCGACCTCTTCCGGGAGCTGCCGGAAGCGTGCGACACCACGCTGGACATCGCAGAGCGTTGCGAGATCGACTTCGAACTCAGCACCGGAAAGTACATGCCGAAGTTCCCGGTGCCGGAAGGCGAGACCGAGGAGAGCTGGTTCGTCAAGGAGGTCAACTCCGGGCTGGAGCAGCGTTACCCGGAGGGGATCCCGGAGAAGGTCCAGGCGCAGGCCGAATACGAGACCGGCATCATCCTCCAGATGGGGTTCCCCGGCTACTTCCTCGTCGTCGCCGACTTCATCAACTGGTCGAAGAACAACGGCATCCGGGTCGGCCCCGGCCGTGGATCAGGTGCCGGATCGATGGCGGCGTACGCCATGCGCATCACGGATCTCGATCCGCTCGAGCACGGGCTCATCTTCGAACGATTCCTGAACCCCGATCGCGTCTCCATGCCGGACTTCGACGTCGACTTCGACGACCGTCGCCGCCTCGAGGCCGTGAAGTACGTCACGGAGAAGTACGGCGCGGAGCGCGTGTCCCAGATCGTGACCTACGGCACGATCAAGGCGAAGCAGGCCTTGAAAGACGCCGGCCGCGTGCTCGGCTTCCCGTTCTCGATGGGGGAGAAGCTCACCAAGGCGATGCCGCCCGCCGTGATGGGCAAGGACATCCCGCTCTACCAGGTGTTCGACAAGACCAGCCCCAGGTACAAGGAAGCCGTCGAGCTTCGCGCCGTCGTCGAAGGCGATCCGGAAGCCAGGACGGTGTTCGACACGGCGCTCGGGCTGGAAGGTCTGAAGCGCCAGTGGGGCGTGCACGCGGCTGGCGTGATCATGTCGTCGGACCCGATCATCGACGTGATCCCGATCATGAAGCGGGAGCAGGACGGCCAGATCGTCACTCAGCTCGACTATCCGGCGGCCGAATCCCTCGGCCTCATCAAGATGGACTTCCTCGGCCTGCGGAACCTGACGATCATCAGTGACGCGCTGGACAACATCAAGGCGAATCAGGCCTTCGAGCTCGACCTGGAGGGGCTGCCGCTGGACGACCGTCCCGCGTACGACCTCCTGACCAGGGGCGACACCCTCGGCGTGTTCCAGCTCGACGGCGGACCGATGCGCGCTCTGCTGCGCCAGATGAAGCCGGACAACTTCGAGGACATCTCGGCACTCATCGCGCTGTACCGTCCGGGGCCGATGGGGGCGAACTCGCACATCAACTACGCGCTTCGCAAGAACGGGCTGCAGCCGATCACGCCCATCCATCCCGAACTCGAGGAGCCGCTGAAGGACATCCTCAACACCAGCTACGGCCTGATCATCTACCAGGAGCAGGTGATGGCCATCGCGCAGAAGGTGGCCGGGTTCTCGCTCGGACAGGCAGACATCCTCCGCCGCGCGATGGGCAAGAAGAAGAAGTCGGAGTTGGACAAGCAGCAGGCCGGATTCTTCGGCGGGATGCAGGAGCGCGGCTATTCGCAGGCCGCCATCGACAAGCTCTGGGAGATCCTGCTTCCGTTCTCGGACTACGCGTTCAACAAGGCGCACTCCGCTGCATACGGTGTCGTCTCGTACTGGACCGCTTATCTCAAGGCGCACTATCCTGCCGAGTACATGGCGGCACTCCTGACCAGCGTCGGCGATTCCAAGGACAAGATGGCGCTGTACCTCAACGAGTGCCGTCGCATGGGGATCCGGGTGCTCCCGCCGGACGTGAACGAGTCCATCGGATTCTTCGCTGCCGTCGGAGATGATGTGCGGTTCGGGCTGGGTGCGGTGCGCAACGTCGGCAGCAACGTCGTGGACGGCATCCGCCAGGCTCGCGAGGAGAAGGGACGCTTCGAGTCGTTCCACGACTACCTCAAGAAGGTGCCGCTTCACGTCGCGAACAAGCGAACCACGGAGTCTCTGATCAAGGCCGGCGCTTTCGACTCGTTCGGAGACTCGCGCCGGGCACTGCTGGAGGTGCACGAGGGCGCCGTCGAGTCGGTGGTCAACGACAAGCGGGTCGAGGCGACCGGCCAGGCCGGGTTCGACTTCGACATGCTGCTCGCCGACGAGCCGGACGCGGGTCCGGTGTCACTCGTGCCTCAGAAGCCCGAGTGGGACAAAAGGCAGAAACTCGCTTTCGAGCGCGAGATGCTCGGCCTCTACGTGTCCGACCATCCGCTCGCGGGCCTCGAACTCGAACTCGCGAAGCAGGCGAGCACATCGATCGCCGACCTGACAGCGTCGGAGTCGACGCAGGACGGCGACACGGTGACGATCGCCGGGCTCGTGACGGGTGTGCAGCATCGCGTGGCGAAGCAGTCCGGCAACCAATACGGCATGATCACGGTCGAGGACTTCGGCGGCGAGATCACCGTCATGTTCATGGGCAAGGCGTACCAGGAGTTCGGACCGGCGCTCGTCGGCGATTCGATCGTCGTGGTGCGCGGACGCGTGAGCCTCCGAGACGACGGCATGAACCTGCACGCTTACAGCCTGTTCACCCCCGACCTCGGTTCGGCGATGGCGGGCCCGTCCGGTCCACTCGTGATCACGATGCCCGACCAGCGCGCGACGACTGATGTGGTTCAGGACCTCGGGGACATGCTCATCCGCCATGCAGGCGACGGCGAGGTGCGGTTGCGGCTGGTGAAGGGGAGCACGGCGCGCGTGTTCGAACTGCCTTATCGCGTCAGCGTGTCGGCGGACCTGTACGGAGAGCTGAAGGGTCTGCTCGGGCCCGCCTGCCTCGTCTGAGGTCCGCTGGATCCCGACGACGCCGTCGTCTGGCGCGATCGTCCGGTGTGCAGGTGCAGAGCAACCCTCGTTTCGTGCAGCGCTCGACGGCGGCCACAATGGGCAGTGGCGCGAAGGAGCGAGCATGGCACGATTCACCGATCGAGTTGCGATCATCACGGGTGCGAGCAGGGGAATCGGGTTGGCCATCGCCGCCCGACTCATCGATGAGGGTGCGCGGGTGGTGATCACCGGCCGACACCAGGAAGGCCTGGACGAAGCCATCGCCGAACTGGGATCGGATCACGCCACCGCCGTCGCAGGCAAGGCGGACGACGCGGCCCATCGTCAAGCGGTGCTCGCGCACGCACTCGATCGGTACGGCCGCATCGACCACCTGGTCAACAACGCGGGCATCAACCCGCTGTTCGGGCCATCGCTCGGGGCCGATCTCGGCGCAGTCCGCAAGATGGTCGACGTCAACGTCCTCGCAGCGTTCGAGTGGACACGGGATGCGGTCGCCTCCGGCCTGAGCGGATCCGTGGTGAACATCGCCTCCGTCTCCGGCATCTCCGCGAGTCCCGGCATCGCGTTCTACGGCGTGACGAAGGCGGCGCTCATCGGACTGACCACGCAGCTCGCGGCCGAACTCGCGCCGAGCATCCGGGTGAACGCCGTTGCCCCCGCGGTCGTGAAGACGGCGTTCGCGCGGAGCCTCTACGAAGGGCGCGAAGCCGAAGCCGCTGCGCGCTACCCCTTGCAGAGGCTCGGCGAGCCGGACGACGTCGCCGGCCCTGTGGCCTTCCTGCTGTCCGACGACGCTTCGTGGATGACCGGCCAGACACTGGTCATCGACGGCGGGGCGGGCATCCGGTCGTCGCTCTGAGGGCCTGGTCGCCGTCACGACGATCCGCCTCAGGTGACCGCCCCTACAATGTCGGGGTGCAGACCATCGACCTCCGTGGCCAGACCCTCGACGACGACGCCCTTCGCGGTGCTGTTCCCCGTCCCACCATCGACATCACGGTGGCGACGGATGCCGCTTCCGCGCTGATCGACGACGTGCGCCACCGCGGGTCGGCCGCTCTGCTCGACCAGGCCGAGCGTTTCGACGGGGTCCGTCCGTCAGCACTCCGAGTTTCGGATGCCGACATCCGGGCGGCGGTGGATGCCCTTGCACCTGCCGTGCGTGACGCCCTGGAGCACGCCATCAACCGGGTCAGGGCCGTGAGCGCCGCCCAGGTGCCTCCCGCGGCATCCACCCGCCTCGGCGCAGGTGCCGTCGTCGAGCAACGTTGGCAACCGGTCACGCGTGCCGGTCTCTACGTGCCGGGTGGCAAAGCACCCCTAGCCTCCAGCGTGGTCATGAATGCCATCCCCGCACTCGTCGCCGGGGTCGGTTCTGTTGCATTGGCGAGTCCGGCGCAGCGGGAGCACGACGGGGGAGTGCACCCGGTCATCCTGGGAGCCGCCGGCCTCATCGGCCTCGAGGAGGTGTACGCCATCGGCGGCGCGGGCGCCATCGGGGCACTCGCCTACGGAGTCCCCGACCTCGGACTGGATGCCGCGGACATCGTCACCGGCCCCGGCAACATCTACGTGGCGGCGGCGAAGCGCCTGGTGCGCGGGGTTGTCGGCATCGACGCCGAAGCCGGGACTACCGAGATCCTGGTCATCGCGGATGCGTCCGCCGACCCTGCACTGGTCGCCGCGGACCTGCTGAGCCAGGCCGAGCACGACGAGGCTGCTGCATCCCTGCTGGTCACCGACTCGGAGGAATTCGCAGCCGCAGTCCGGCGGCAGCTTGACGTGGCGGTCGTGCAGACGGGCAACGCCGCGCGCGCGGCGACCGCCCTCGCCGGGCCGCAGTCGGCGATCGTCCTTGTGGACGACGAGACGCAGGCTGTCCGATTCAGCGATGCGTACGCGCCGGAGCACCTCGAGGTGCACACGGTCGATCCGGCCCGCACCCTGGCCGGCATCCGGAACGCCGGCGCCATCTTCCTGGGCAGCCATTCTCCGGTCAGCCTTGGCGACTACATGGCTGGATCCAACCACGTGCTGCCCACGGGCGGATCAGCGCGCTACTCGTCAGGCCTTGGCGCGTACACGTTCCTGCGACCGCAGCAGGTCATCCGCTACGACGCGGAGGGCCTGGCATCCGTCTCGGACGACGTCGTCGCCCTTGCGACGGCCGAGCTGCTGCCGGCGCACGGGGAAGCCGTCAGCGCACGCTTCGCCACACGATGACCGCCGTCGGATAGCCTGAGCACACCATGTTCTGCCCCTTCTGCCGCCATCCGGACTCGCGCGTCGTCGACTCCCGCACCTCGGACGACGGGCTCTCGATCAGGCGACGACGCCAGTGCCCGGAATGCGGCAGACGCTTCTCGACCATCGAGACGGCGAGCCTCAACGTCATCAAGCGGAGCGGCGTCGCCGAGCCGTTCAGCCGCGAGAAGATCATGTCCGGTGTGCGCAAGGCCTGCCAGGGCAGACCCGTGACGGACACGGATCTCGCACTCCTCGCCCAGAAAGTAGAGGAGTCGGTCCGCGCGACCGGCGTGTCCCAGATCGACGCCAATGAGATCGGACTCGCCGTGCTGCCGCCGCTTCGCGAACTGGACGAGGTCGCCTACCTGCGCTTCGCCAGCGTCTACCAGGCATTCGACTCGCTCGACGACTTCGAAGCCGCCATCACGACGTTGCGCGAGGAGCACCACGGCCGACCGGCCGGCATCGAGTAGCGACGGGACCGATCGCGGCTGGGGCCACTCTTCCGCTCGATCGGCTCGGGGGAGCGAACGCGAGTTCGCTCCCCTCTCGCTTCAATCGCCTCTATCGCGGCTCCGCCGCTCATAGGCTCAATCGGCTCGGGAGCGCGAACGCGAGTTCGCTCTCCTCTCACCTCAATCGCCTATAGGGTTGCACAGGCATGTATCGCATCCTGTTCTCGCTCGTCTTCCGGCACATGGACCCCGAACGGGCCCACCATCTCGCGTTCGCGGTGATCCGGATGCTTCCCGCACTCGGCCTGCGCCGCCTCGCGTCGCGCATCACCATGCCGCGCACGGACCAATCGGTCAGAGCGCTCGGGCTCACCTTCCCGACCCCCTTCGGCGTAGCCGCCGGGTTCGACAAGAACGCCACCGCCATCCTCGGACTCGGTGCGCTCGGATTCGGTCACGTCGAGGTCGGCACCGTCACCGCCATCCCGCAGCCCGGCAACCCCCGGCCACGCTTGTTCCGCCTCATTCCCGACCGCGCGATCATCAATCGCATGGGCTTCAACAACGACGGCGCCCAGGCGGCGGCCGCGCTCGTGGCCAAGGCGCGCACGGCACGGCGCAGGCCGGTCATCGGCATCAACATCGGCAAGTCGCGCGTCGTCGATGTCGCGGATGCTGTTGCCGACTACCGCACGTCGGCTCGTGCCGCCGCCCCCGTCGCCGACTACCTCGTGGTGAATGTCAGCTCACCGAACACGCCCGGCCTTCGGGACCTGCAGGCCCTCGACTCGCTTCGTCCGCTGCTCGCGGCGGTCAAGGAGGAGGCGGGCACAACCCCTCTCCTGGTGAAGATCGCGCCGGATCTCGCAGACGACGACATCCTCGCCATCGCGGAGCTCGTCGGCGGGCTCGGCCTGGACGGCATCATCGCGACCAACACGACGATCTCCCGAGATGGACTCGCAACGGACGCGGCGACGGTGCAGGCCGCCGGCGCAGGCGGACTGTCCGGTCGTCCGCTCGCGCAGCGGTCGATCGAGGTGCTGCGTCTCCTTCGGGCCGCGGTGGCGCCCGAGCTGTGCATCATCTCGGTGGGCGGCGTCGAAACAGCGGACGACGTGCGCGAACGTCTGGATGCCGGTGCCACCCTCGTGCAGGGCTACTCGGCCTTCATTTATCTGGGTCCGCTGTGGGCACGGTCCATCAACCGCGGCCTCGACCGGCTCAGCGCCGCGACCCGCTAGTCGGTGGCGGGCGTTCCCTGGTGGAACCGCAGCCGCCAGCGTGGTCCGCTGCGAAGCCACAGCGAACTGCGCAGAGTCGTACCGCGGGCATCCGTCGTGCGATAGACCAGCTGCATGACCCCGGGCGAGACGAGGTCGACCGAAACGATGTCTGCGATCGTCCCCTCGGTGACGGGTGAGAGCGCCACCTCGTCCTTCGACCACAGCCGACCGGATCTACCGACCTCGACGAACTCCGGGTGGAGCAGCACACCGATCTCGGCGACGTCCTCGCGGATGCGTGGATCCAAGAGCGCCCGCTCCTGTCGGAGCACGGTCTCCTCATCCGTCTCATCGAGCGGAAGTTCGTCGAAGAGCGTCGGCGCGGGCGCCTGACCGGCATCCGTCATCTCGGGGCGCTGCCCGTGCGTCGGTCCGGCATCCGTCGAGACGATCGAGGTGCCGGAGCGCCGCGTACCGCCCCATCCGGGGCCGCCGTCGACCGGCGCGCGCTTCTGATACGCGGTCGCGGCGCCGCGCGCCCGCTCGTCGGCAGCCTCGTTGAGCTCGTGACCGTTGTGGCCGCGCACCCACTCGAACGCATAGTCGCGGCCGGCCAGCGCCGCATCGAGTCGCTTGAGCAGATCCAGGTTCTGCACCGGCGAACCGTCCGCCTTGCGCCAGCCGCGACGCTTCCACCCCGGCATCCACTTGGTGACGGCATTGATGACGTACTGGCTGTCGCACAGCACGCGCAGGTCGTCGGATTCTCCAGCGGTCGACTCGAAGAGATCGATCACAGCCATGAGCTCGCCCATGTTGTTGGTCCCGTGCGGCCATCCGCCGGCCGCCCAGGTGTCGTCGTCGACATACCACGCCCACCCTGCGGGACCGGGATTACCCAGAGCTGAGCCGTCGGCCGCGGCGATGATCGTCATCGGTCGTGGTCCGGGCTATGCCGGGTACTGGCCGCGCCTGACCTGCGGCTTCGGCATACGGATCATGCGGAACTGCAGGGCCCGCATGACCGCGTACCACGTCAGACCGCGCTCGATCGTGGCGAACTTGCCACGCAGCCGACGCTTCATCGTGAACGTCATGATCGCGGAGTCGATGATCGCGAGGGCGAAGAACAGCCAGAGCACGATGATGCCGTAGTACTGAAGGGCCGGCACGGGGATGAAGGTCAGCACGATGATCACCAGCATCACCGGCATCAGGAACTCGGCAACGGTGTACCGCGCGTCCACGTAGTCGCGGACGAAGCGCCGCTGCGGACCGCGATCGCGTTGCGTCAGATAGCGCTCGTCGCCGGCGGCCATGCCGACGCGTGCGCGCTCGCGCGCCTCGGCGTTCTTGCCGCGCGCGTCACGCGCCGCCGCCTTGCGGTCGGCCGGCACCAAGGGGCGCTTCCGCGCTGCCTCGCGTGTGGCACGGCTAGGGGTCGCGTGACCCTTGCCGCTCGTCGGCGTTTGCTCGGCTTCTTCAGCCGGTGTTGCGGTGGTTTCTGCTCGTTTGGCCACGGGAAAGTCCTTGATAGTCGTCCGATTAAGATTACCCGCATGAGCGAAGAGGATCAGCCACAGGCAGACCTGACAGTGTCCCTGAGTCGAGCCGTTCAAGACGGAATGCCGCTGGCGGTCGCCGATCTCACCGATCTGGTGCGCATCCCGTCCGTCTCCTGGTCGGCGTTCGATCCGGAGAACGTCGCTCGCAGTGCGGATGCTGTCGCCTCGCTCCTGCGCGCACTCGACGTCTTCGACACAGTGGAGATCGCCCAATCGACCATCGGCGACGGCGACGAGAAGGGCCGGCCGGCCGTCATCGCTCGCAGGGAGCCCAGGAACGGTGCTCCCACCGTCCTGCTGTATGCGCACCACGACGTCCAGCCGCCTGGAAAGGACGAAGACTGGGAGACGTCGCCGTTCGAACCGACGGTCCGCGGCGACCGGCTGTACGCACGTGGCGCCGCGGACGACAAGGCGGGCGTGATGGCCCACGTCGCATCCATCCGTGCACTCACCGCCGTCATCGGCAACGACTTCGACCTCGGCCTCGCGGTCTTCATCGAGGGGGAGGAGGAGTTCGGCTCGCGGTCGTTCGCGAACTTCCTCGCCGAGCACAAGGCGATGCTCGCCGCCGACGCGATCGTCGTGGCGGACTCCGACAACTGGAGCGTCGACATCCCGGCGCTCACCGTGGGGCTCCGCGGCAACGTCACCTTCCGGCTCACGGTGTCCACGCTCGCCCACGCATCCCACTCCGGCATGTACGGCGGGGGAGTGCCGGATGCCATGCTCGCCCTCGCGAAGCTGCTCGCGACCCTGCACGACGAGAACGGCTCGGTCGCCGTCGAGGGCATGACGTCGCACGATGCCGAGGTTCCGGAGTTCTCCGAGGAACAGCTGCGCACGGATGCCGCCGTGCTCGACGGCGTCGCGCTCGTCGGGCGTGGTCCGGTGCTGTCGCGACTCTGGAACCAGCCCACCATCACGGTCACGGGTATCGATGCGCCGAGCGTGGCCAATGCATCCAACACGCTGCTTCCTTCCGTCGCAGTGCGCATCAGTGCCCGTGTGGCACCAGGACAAGCGGCGCGCGAGGCGTACGCGGCGCTGGAGCGGCACATCCGCTCGCGCGACGCTTTCGGTGCGCACATCGAGATCGACGAGGTGGACCTCGGCGATCCCTTCCTCGTCGACACGAGCGGATGGGCGGCCACGGCCGCCAAAGAGGCCATGCGAGACGCGTGGGGTGCCGAACCCGTCGAGACCGGAATCGGCGGCAGCATCCCCTTCATCGCGGATCTGGTCCGCGAGTTCCCGGATGCGCAGATTCTGGTGACCGGCGTCGAGGATCCCGACACGCGGGCGCACAGCCCGAACGAATCGCTGCACCTCGGGGTCTTCCGGCGAGCGATCCTCACCGAATCCCTGCTGCTGGCTCGCCTGAATAAACCAGTCGGCTGATTTACACTGGGGACAGATTCGACGTTATGAAAGAACGAGGCACTCGATGAGCGACACGACTCTCACCGGCACGGGCACCCTCGCCGAGCCCAAGGCTCACGGCGTGCTGCTCACGGATGCCGCGGCCGGCAAGGTGCGCAGCCTCCTGGAGCAGGAGGGCCGTGACGATCTGCGTCTGCGTCTGGCCGTTCAGCCAGGAGGATGCTCCGGCTTGATCTACCAGCTGTACTTCGACGAGCGGTTCATGGACGGCGACGGAACGGTCGACTTCGACGGTGTCGAGGTGATCGTCGACAAGATGAGCGCACCGTACCTCGACGGTGCGACGATCGATTTCGAAGACACGATCCAGAAGCAGGGATTCACCATCGACAACCCCAATGCATCGGGTAGTTGCGCGTGCGGAGACAGCTTCCACTGACGCCTCGGGCAAGCGCAGAACGCGGTTCGTGCTTCCCTGAACCGATCGAACACGTCGAGCGCGGAGCGTGAATACGCGCCTTCACCCCACTTGCTGTTCACGAAAAGGACCGGCCGATCAGCCGGTCCTTTTCGCATCTCCGACCCGCCTCCTGGCGCCACGCGAGAGCGCCTTCGGCACGCACCACCCTCTCGGATGGCGATAGGCTAGGCGAAGGTCAACGCAGGGTGGATGCCGCTCTGCTCACGATTTACTCGAAAGGTCACCGGTGCGTCACAATCGCCGTTTCCGATGGGCTGCAATTCCGGTCGCAGCTTTAGTCGCTCTGGTTCTGGCCGGTTGCACCCAGTCTCAGTTGAATGGGTTCCTTCCCGGCTTCGACGGCAAGACTCCGGTCACCAACCACACCGAACTCGTCTCCGGGCTCTGGGTCACATCGTGGATCGTGCTCCTGCTGGTCGGACTCCTGGTGTGGGGCCTCATCATCTGGTGCGTCATCGTCTATCGACGTCGCAAGGGGCAGACGGGCATTCCGGCGCAGCTCCGGTACAACATGCCGATCGAGATCTTCTACACGATCGTGCCGTTCGTGCTGATCATCGGCTTCTTCGCCTTCACCACGCGTGCCCAGGACACCATCGAGAAGCCATACGCCCACCCCGACATGACCGTGCAGGTGTATGCCAAGCAGTGGTCGTGGGACTTCAACTACCTGTCGGACGGCGTGTACGACCCGGGCATCCAGGCGCAGCCCGACGACCAGTCCGGCGCATCGAAGGGGTCGGTCGTCGAGAGCCAGATCCCGACCTTGTACCTCCCCGTCGACAAGAAGGTCACGATCAAGCTGAGCTCGCGTGACGTCATCCACTCGTTCTGGGTTCCCGCCTTCCTCTACAAGAAGGACGTGATTCCGGGGCACACGAACTACATGTACCTGGAGCCCACCAAGGAGGGCACCTACGCGGGCAAGTGCGCCGAGCTCTGCGGTGAGTACCACTCGGCCATGCTCTTCAACGTCAAGGTGGTCTCCGAGGATGAGTACCAGCAGCACATTCAGGATCTGAAGGACCGTGGATACACCGGAACGCTCGGTTCCGATGTCGACCGCAATACGAACCTGCCCGGCACCGGCGCACCGAAGAACAACGACTAAGGCACGCGGAGAATGAGTACTACCACAGCACCTGCTCCTTCGACGGTCACGCCGTCGCCGACCACTCAGATTCTCGGTGCGACGAAGATTCATCGCAAGGGCAACATCCTGGTCAACTGGATCACCTCGACGGATCACAAGACCATCGGGTACATGTACCTGATCACGTCGTTCGTGTACTTCTGCATCGGCGGCATCATGGCGCTGATCATCCGCGCTCAGCTGTTCGAGCCCGGTCTCGAGGTCGTCCAGACCCGTGAGCAGTACAACCAGCTGTTCACGATGCACGGCACGATCATGCTGCTGATGTTCGCGACGCCGCTCTTCGCCGGATTCGTGAACGTGATCATGCCGCTGCAGATCGGTGCTCCCGACGTGGCGTTCCCGCGTCTGAACGCCTTCGCCTACTGGTTGTACAACTTCGGATCGCTCATCGCCGTCGCCGGATTCCTCACCCCGCAGGGTGCCGCGTCGTTCGGCTGGTTCGCGTATCAGCCTCTGGCGTCGACGACGTTCTCACCGGGGCTCGGCGGCAACATGTGGATGCTCGGCCTCGGAATCTCCGGTTTCGGAACCATCCTCGGTGCGGTGAACTTCATCACGACGATCATCACGCTGCGCGCTCCCGGTATGACCATGTTCCGCATGCCGATCTTCACCTGGAATGCGCTCGTCACGTCGATCCTCGTTCTGATGGCATTCCCGGTTCTCGCGGCCGCCATCTTCGCTGCAGCCGCGGACCGCATACTCGGTGCCCACGTCTTCGATGCTGCCAATGGCGGTGCGATCCTCTGGCAGCACCTGTTCTGGTTCTTCGGCCATCCCGAGGTGTACATCATCGCGTTGCCGTTCTTCGGAATCGTGTCAGAGGTGTTCCCTGTCTTCAGCCGTAAGCCGGTCTTCGGATACAAGACGCTGGTCTACGCGACGATCTCGATCGCTGCGCTGTCCGTCACGGTGTGGGCGCACCACATGTACGTCACGGGAATGGTGCTCCTGCCGTTCTTCTCCCTGATGACCATGCTCATCGCGGTCCCGACGGGCGTGAAGATCTTCAACTGGATCGGCACCATGTGGCGCGGTTCCATCACGTTCGAGTCTCCGATGCTGTGGGCGATCGGATTCCTCGTGACATTCACCTTCGGTGGCCTCACGGGTGTGATCCTGGCCTCTCCGCCGCTCGACTTCCACGTCTCCGACTCCTACTTCGTCGTGGCGCACTTCCACTACGTGGTGTTCGGAACGGTCGTGTTCGCGATGTTCTCCGGCTTCTACTTCTGGTGGCCGAAGTGGACCGGAAAAATGCTCAACGACAAGCTGGGCAAGTGGCACTTCTGGCTGCTGTTCATCGGGTTCCACACCACGTTCCTGATCCAGCACTGGCTGGGCGTCATCGGCATGCCGCGTCGCTACTACACGTATCTGCCGCAAGACGGATTCACGTGGATGAACCAGGTCTCCACCTTCGGTGCCGCGCTCCTGGCGATCTCCATGATCCCGTTCCTTCTGAACGTGTACATCACCGCACGTTCGGGAGCGAAGGTGACAGTGAACGACCCCTGGGGCTACGGACGCTCGCTCGAGTGGGCGACCAGCTGCCCGCCGCCGCGACACAACTTCACGTCGATCCCGCGTATCCGTAGCGAGTCGCCGGCGTTCGACCTGAACCATCCGGAGGTGGGAGTGCCGGTGGCTATCGGCGCCGGTGCCTCGACAACATCCGTTGGTGTCGACTCTGCAGAGGTGAAGTAGCATGCGCGTCAGCGCGACAGTTTTCTGGATCATCGCGATCTTCTTCTGGATAGTTGCGATCGCGTACACCGTGTGGGCGTGGTTCTACTATCCGAACCATGAGATCGAGCCTGTCGGCACGGTGGCTCTGACACTGACCGGCATCCTCGGTGCCTTCATCGCCTTCTTCCTCGGTCGCACGCATGCCACGCAGGGTGGCGTGGAGCTTCCGGAAGATCGTCTGGACGCCAATATCGATGACGGCGATCCCGAGCTCGGGCACTTCAGCCCGTGGAGCTGGTGGCCGTTCATGCTTGGTCTGTCTGTCGCGCTCGGCGCCCTCGGTATCGCGGTCGGATGGTGGATCGTTCCGATCGGCGGCGCTCTCGCCGCGGTGAGCCTCGTCGGATGGGTCTACGAGTACTACAGGGGCTACTTCGCCCGCTGATCCCACAGCTTGCTTCAACGAAAGGAAGGCGCGCCATCTGCATGGCGCGCCTTCCTTTTTGCTTATGTCTCGTCGTGCGTAATGGCCTGTCCGTGGCAGGTTGTTCTCCCGACCGGAATGCTATGTCTGGCCGCATCGATGCCGTTGTGGGATCGCCACAGGAGAGCGTCCCGCGAGTTTCCTAGGTCCGAGTGGTCGGCGTGCCGAGTCACATGGGGGCTGCACGACGCTCAACCAAGCGTAAGTGCAAGGAAGGCGAGTGCTTCTTCGGTTCGCTACAGGCACGTCGTCCAATGGCAGTAGAGCGACCGTGTGCGGTTGCCGTACAGGCCGTACAGGCCGTACACAGCGACCGTTGCGCAGGGTTGCTTCGGTCACACATGGAGTGATCGATGGATGATCCGGGCTATGGTGGGCTGCTCATAGAGCCCGTCCCTGTCACCGTGGAGTTGCCGGGCCAGTGCGGTCGCACTGCGCGACGTCGCACGGGCGTCCGTGCGCGGGCGACCTGCCGATCAGTCGACGGATGATGATGAAGACAGCTGGTCGTCGCTGCGGCGGGTGCGCGGCCGGACGGTGTTCGGTCGGAAGCGAAGCACGTCCACCGCGACAGTGACCTCGCGTGGCAACGCGGCAGGGACCATCGGACCCTGCGCCGCGGTGTGGTGGCCCGACGGGCCCATCGTGCGCAATGCAACGGCTGTGTCACGAGTGACCGAGAGACGGTATCGAGCCGTCGCACTGTGCTCCAGGGTGAAGTGCGCAGAGAAGTCTTCGGCGAGTCGTTGAGACTTGTCAGGCGGCACATCCAGCATGGGGAGCGCCTCGCGCAGCTCGATGAGATGATCCTGCTGGGGGAGTGCGATCACGAGTCGTCCATCGTCCTTGAGGACGCGACGGAACTCCTCAGGATTCCGTGGTGCGAAGACGTTGACCACGGCATCCGCAACGCCGTCGCGGATGGGCAGGGGCCGCCAGGTGTCTGCGACGAGTCCGTCGGCTCGCTCGCGGCCGATGTGGCGCACACTGCGTCGGACGGCATCCGCGGCGATGTCCGTCGCGAGGATCCGAGCGGAACGTGACAGCCGCGATGAGATCTTCGCCGAGTAGTGCCCTGTGCCGGTTCCGGCGTCGATGACTCGCTCCGTTCGACCGCCGAGCACATTCTCGGTGATGAGGTGCGCAACCGCATCGTAGGCACCGCTCGAGAGCAAGTCCGCCCGCGCGTCGAGCATCTGCGGGGTGTCGCCGGCCACGCGCGGCTGCGTGGCGAGCATGCTGACGTATCCGTGCTTGTTGACGTCGAACCGGTGTCCGTCGTCGCAGCCCAGGGCGAGCGGAGGCATCGCCTCGAGCGGCAGAAAACAGATCGGGCACCGAAGCCACTCCGACAACGTCGTGAGGGACATCGGTGCCCGACCGTGAATCAGTTCGACGGACTCAGTGGTGACCGTGACCGGACTCGAGCTCGCCCTTGGTCACGGGCTCGAGACGATCCTCGAAGAACCAACGGGACATGCCGGAACGGAGGCGGTTGCCAGCGGTGATCTTGCCGCGGGAGTTCGGGCGGAGCATGAGCGGCTGGTACGTGTCATAGCTCACCAGGCGCCACCGCTCGTACTCGTCGAGCTGCTGGTGGACCTCGATGAACTCGCCACCCGGCAGCTTGACGATGCGTCCGGACTCGTATCCGTGCAGGGCGATCGAGCGGTCCTTCTTCTGCAGAGCGATGCAGATGCGCTTCGTAATGAAATACGCGACGATAGGGCCGAGAATCAGCGTGACCTGGAGGGTGTGGATGACGCCTTCCATCGTGAGCTTGAAGTGCGTCGCCACGAGGTCGGAGCTCGCGGCTGCCCACATCGTCGCGTAGAACGTGACGCCGGCGGCGCCGATCGCGGTGCGGGTCGCCTGGTTGCGCGGACGGTCGAGGATGTGGTGCTCGCGCTTGTCACCGCTGACCCATGCCTCGACGAACGGATAGATCGCGACGAGGACGAGGAACAGCACCAGGATCACGACGGGCACCAGAATGTTCAGCGACCACGTCCTGTCAAGCCAGACGAACTCCCAGTGCGGTGGGACGAGGCGCAGCATGCCGTCGGCGAACCCGATGTACCAGTCCGGCTGTGTACCAGCGGAGACGGGCGATGGGTCGTACGGGCCATACAACCAGATCGGGTTGATCGTGAAGAAGGACGCGATGAGCGCGACGACGCCGAAGACGATGAAGAAGAATCCGCCGGCCTTGGCGGCGTAGACAGGGAGGATCGGGTAGCCCGAAACGTTCTGCTGCGTGCGTCCAGGGCCCGCGTACTGGGTGTGCTTGTGCACGACGACGAACACCAGGTGCAGCGCGATGAACGCAACGACGAGCGCCGGCAGCAGCAGGATGTGCAGCGTGTACAGGCGTCCGACGATCGCGGTGCCGGGGAACTCACCACCGAAGAGCAGGAACGACGTCCAGGTTCCGATCACAGGGATTCCCTTGATCAGACCGTCGATGATGCGCAGACCGTTTCCGGACAGCAGGTCGTCGGGGAGCGAGTATCCGGTGAAGCCCTCTGCCATGGCGAGGACGAACAGCGTGAAGCCGATCACCCAGTTGAGCTCGCGCGGCTTGCGGAACGCACCCGTGAAGAAGATGCGCAGCATGTGCAGGCCGATGGATGCGACGAACAGGAGCGCCGCCCAGTGGTGGATCTGACGGACCAGAAGACCACCGCGGATGTCGAACGAGATGTTCAATGTGGAGTTCATCGCAGCGGACATCTGGATGCCCTTCAGCGGCACCCAGGAACCGTGGTAGATCACATCGGCCTGCGAGGCCTGGAAGAAGAACGTGAGGAACGTTCCCGTGATCAGGATGACGATGAAGCTGTACAGGGCGATCTCGCCGAGCAGGAACGACCAGTGGTCGGGGAAGATCTTGCGACCGAATTCCTTGACGACGCCCGAGATGCTCGTGCGCTCATCGATGTAGTTCGACGCTGCAGCGGTGAAGCTGCGCTTCTTGGCCGTGGTTTCAGCGGCGGTGGTGGCGGTCAATGACGCTCCCAGAAACTCGGGCCCACGGGCTCATGGAAATCGCTCTGCGCGACGAGGTATCCGTCGGCATCCACTTCGATCGGCAGCTGCGGCAGCGGCCGGTTCGCCGGACCGAAGATGACTCGTGCCTCGTGGGTGATGTCGAACTGCGACTGGTGGCACGGGCAGAGGAGGTGGTGCGTCTGCTGCTCGTAGAGCGCCACGGGGCATCCGACGTGCGTGCAGATCTTCGAGTACGCGACGATGCCGTCGTAGGCCCAGCTCGCGCGCCCGTGCGTCGGGTGGAGGTCCTTCGGATCGAGACGCATGAGCAGAACGGCGGCCTTGGCCTTCTGGTCGAGAGCGTCTTCCTTGTCGTTGAGCCCCTCGGGGATGACGTGGAAGACGGACCCGATGGTCACGTCGGAGGCCTTGATAGGCGTGCCGGACGGGTCGATCGTGAGCCGGGTGCCTTCCTTCCACATCGTGTGGGAGAGGAGCTTGACCGGATCCTGGTCCATCGGGCCCAGGCCGCGGAAGAGCACGATCGCGGGCAGCGGGAAGGCGACGAGCGCGCCGATCAGCGAATTGCGGATCAGCGTGCGACGACCGAACCCGGACTCCTGGTCGGCTTCCTTGAAGATCTCGACGGCCCGGTCGCGGGTCTCATCGGACCCCTGGACGGGGTGCCGGATGTCGATGCCCTCCTTGTCGACCATCAGGGCCTTGGCCCAGTGCACGGCACCGAAGCCGATGGCGAGAAGCGCAAGCGTGATGCCGAGTCCGATGGCCAGCGTGCTGATGCGGAGATCCGAGATCTTTCCGGACTCGATCGGGAACGCGATGTAGGCGGCGATGGCCCAGATGCTTCCGACGATCGAAAGGTAGAAGAGCGTGTAGATCGTGCGCTCGGCGCGGCGCTGCTTGCGCGGGTCCTTGTCCGTGATCCGCGCGCGGTGCGGCGGGAACCCGGGGTTCTCCACCGCGTCCTGCACGATCACGGCAGTGCCAGGGTCGCCGGGACGGTGGTCGACGGCCGACGAGGCGGCGGGCGTGATCTCCGTGCCGCCGTTATCGTCCTGTGCCATTGCTCTCCTTCTTGCGCTCGTGTGCGATCCGCGCGACGCGCATCAGTTCGATTTGGCCGTGATCCAGACCGTCAGAGCGACGATCGAACCCAGGCCGAAGATCCAGATGAACAAGCCCTCGGCGACCGGGCCGAGCGATCCGAGTTCGAATCCGCCGGGCGAAGGGTTGGCCTGGATGAACTTCAAGTACGTGATGATGTCTCGCTTGCCCTCGGGCGAGATGTTCCGGTCGTTGAACACCGGCATGTTCTGCGGCCCGGTGAGCATTGCCTCGTAGACGTGAGTGGGCGTGACGCCGCGCAGCGGAGGAGCGTACTTGCCCTCGGTGAGCGCACCGCCGGCGCCGGCCACGTTGTGGCACATGGCGCAGTTGACGCGGAACAGTTCGGCACCCTTGGCGGCATCGCCGTTGCCGTCGGTGTACTCCGAGTCGGGGACACCGGGCCCGGGCGCCAGCGACGCGACATAGGCCGCAAGCTGGTCGATCTCGTCCTGCGTGAACTGGACCGGCTTCTCCTGGGCCTGCGGGCCCTGCATGGCCATCGGCATGCGACCGGTTCCGACCTGGAAGTCGACCGCGGCGGCGCCGACGCCGATCAGGCTGGGCGCCTCGTCGGTGCCCTGGGCTTCGAGCCCATGACAGGTCGCGCAGTTCGCCTGGAAGAGCTTCTTGCCGGAGTCGATATCGCTCGAGCTCGACGACGTGGCGTCGGCGTTCGATCCGGTCGCGTTGAACGCGGCGTACGCGCCTCCGGTCAGCCCCAGCCCGATCGCGATCAATGCGACAGTGGCGAGTGGATGCCTGCGGCCCGCCTTGCGCTTGCGAGCGGTCTTGTGCGTTGTCTCGCGCATTGAGGTGCTCTGCTCCTGATTTCTATTTGAGGACGTAGATGACCAGGAAGAGCCCGATCCACACGACGTCGACGAAGTGCCAGTAGTACGAGACGACGATGGCGCTCGTCGCCTCCTTGTCTCCGAACCTGCGAACGGCGAAAGCGCGTCCGACCACGAAGAGCATGGCGATGAGCCCGCCGGTGACGTGGAGTGCGTGGAAGCCGGTCGTGAGGTAGAAGGCCGAACCGTAGGCGTTTCCGTCGATGGTGACGCCCTCACCGACGAGGGTCGCGTACTCGACGACCTGGCCGGCAACGAAGATGGCGCCCAGTGCATAGCTGAGCGTGAACCACTCGACCATCCCCCACTTGCGAGGGCTCCAACCGGTCGACCTCGACTGGAAGCGCTCAGCGGCGAAGACACCGAACTGGCAGGTGAAGGAGCTGGCGACCAGGATCAGTGTGTTCGTCAGCGCGTAAGGAACGTTGAGGTGCGCCGTCTCCGCGGCCCACAATTGAGGCGACGTGGAGCGCAGCGTGAAGTAGATGGCGAAGAGTCCCGCGAAGAACATCACCTCGCTTCCCAGCCAGACGATCGTTCCGACGGCCACCACATTGGGGCGGTTGATCGTCGGCGCCGAAGCCGAAGGGGAAATCGAGGTGCTCGTCACGCTCCCCATTATGGCCGATTTCGTGGGACCGTTTTCGCATTCGCGCGCCGAATGCGGCCCGGACAGGGGCCATCGACAAGGGATATGCCCTGACGAGGCACCGGAACGGCGCCGGTCGACGCCCAAAGCAGATCGTCGGCGCCGCACGACGAAGGCGTGCGCCTCGTCCTGGCGATTTCAGCGTTTCCGCCCTGCGCGTGCGCTGGTCGGACACCCCTAAGATTTCAGACATGGCGGAAACCCGGACCTGGCCGACGATCATCTCCACTCTGCTCGATGGCGAGCACCTGAGTGTCGCCGACGCAGCATGGGCGATGGAACAGGTGATGACCGGTCAGGCGACCGATGCACAGCTCGCCGGATTCTTGGTCGCGCTGCGCACCAAGGGAGAAACGGTCGACGAGATCGTCGGATTCCGGGACGCCATCCTTGAGCATGCCGTCCCCCTGCGACTGGACCCGATGGCGCTCGATATCGTCGGTACAGGGGGCGACCGCTACGGCACCGTCAACGTGTCGACGACGGCGTCCATCGTGGCAGCGGCATCCGGAGTCCCCGTGATCAAGCATGGGAACCGCGCCGCCAGCTCGCGTTCGGGGTCGTCGGACGTGCTCGCGGCTCTCGGGCTCGATCTCGCCATGCCGGCCGAACGAGTCGCCGAGGTCTTCGACAAGACGGGGATCACCTTCGCCTTCGCCTCCCTCTTCCACCCGGGATACGGGAACGCGGCCGCCGTGCGTCGTGAGCTCGGCATTCCGACGGTGTTCAACATCCTCGGCCCCCTGATCAACCCGGCCCGTCCCGAAGCCTCCGCGGTCGGAGTGGCTCAGCTCGACCGCGTTCCGCTGATCGTCGGCGTCTTCCAGACCCGCGGGGCGACGGCGCTCGTGTTCCGAGGTGACGACGGCCTCGACGAGCTTTCGACGACCGGTCACAGCCACGTGTGGGAGGTCGCACGAGGCCTCGTCACCGAGCACGACATCGACCCACGTGACCTCGGTCTGCCCCGTGCCGACATCGCGGACCTCAAGGGCGGAGACGCCGTCCACAACGCGGCGGTCGTGCGTGCGGTCTTGGCCGGAGAGCGAGGACCGGTGCGCGACATCGTTCTGCTGAACGCGGCGGCCGGCCTGGTGTCGTACGAACTGGCGGCTGACCCTGCGAGCGGTCAGCGCAGCATCCTCGAGCGGTTCTCGGACAAGCTCGCGGTCGCGGCGCAGACGATCGATTCCGGCGCGGCGTCCGCCAAGCTCGACGAATGGATCGCTGCCGCCGGATGAGCCGGAAGGCTGACCGGTCGGGAGGTCGAACGTGAAGAAGCTGGTGAATGATCCCAGAGCGTTCGTAGCGGATGCCGTGGCCGGCTTCGCCGTGGCGCACCGCGACATCGTGCGGGTGGGCATCGATCCGACGTACGTCGCTCGCGCGGGTCGACCCAGCGGCAAGGTCGGGATCGTGTCGGGGGGAGGCAGCGGACACGAGCCTCTCCACATCGGTTTCGTCGGCGTCGGCATGCTGGATGCCGCAGTGCCCGGCGAGATCTTCACGTCGCCGACACCGGATCCCATCCTCGCGGCGACCAGGGCCGCCGACGGAGGCCGTGGCGTTCTGTACCTGGTGAAGAACTACACCGGAGACGTGCTCAACTTCGAGACGGCCGCCGAGTTCGCTGCGCTGGACGGCATCCAGGTGCGCACAGTCGTGATCGACGACGACGTCGCCGTGCAGAACTCCGAGTTCACGGCCGGTCGACGCGGTGTGGCGGGAACGGTCATCATCGAGAAGATCGTCGGCGCGGCCGCCGAGCGCGGCGATGATCTGGACTCCCTTGTCGGGCTCGCCCAGCGGATGGTGGCATCCACGCGGTCGATGGGCGTCGCGATCGCTGCGCCCACCGTTCCGCATTCCGGCAAGCAGAGCTTCGAGCTGGCGGACGATGAGATCGAGTTCGGAATCGGCATCCACGGCGAGCGAGGTCGGGCCCGCATGACGATGGCCGCCGCCGACGAACTCGCCGACATGGTTCTCGATGCGGTGCTCGAGGATCTTCCGCGGGCTCGAGGCGAGCGCGTGATCGCGCTCGTCAACGGCATGGGCGCGACGCCGGTCGCCGAACTCTACGTGATCTATCGACGGGTGGCGGAACGGTTCGAGGCCGCGGGCGTCGAGATCGCCAGGTCGTTGGTCGGATCGTTCGCGACTTCGCTGGACATGGCCGGCTTCTCCGTGTCGTTGGCCTCGGTCGACGACGAACTGCTCGGCCTATGGGACGCACCGGTGCACACGGCCGCACTGCACTGGGGCATGTGATCACGGGCGCTGATCGGTGGACGCGAAACAGATCGATGAGGATGAGATGACTTTGGACACGGCATGGACGATCCGCTGGCTGACGCAGGCGGCCGACGACATCGAGGTGCGTGCGCCTGAACTGAGCGAACTCGACCGCGCGATCGGCGACGGCGATCACGGCGAGAACATGAACCGCGGGTTCGCCGCGGTGCGGTCGGTCCTCGCCGAGTCAGGAACGGACGCGACCCCGTCGGACGTCCTGCGGACGACGGCGATGCGGCTGATCTCCTCCGTGGGCGGCGCAGCGGGACCGCTGTACGGTACGGCATTCCTCCGGGCGGCAGATGCCGTGGCGGGCAAAGATGTGCTCGACTCCGCTGATGTGGTCGCGCTGCTCGATGCGGCGCTGGGCGGCATCGAGGAGCGCGGTCATGCCGCGCCGGGCGACAAGACGATGGTGGACGCTTGGTCTGCTGCAGTCGCGGATGCGCGAGGAGCGGCATCCGCTGGCGCAGACCCGGCAGCGGTGCTGGCTGCTGCGGCTTCAGGGGGCGAGCGGGGCGCTTCTGCGACGGATGCATTGCTGCCGCACAAGGGGCGGGCGAGCTATCTGGGTGAGCGTGCGGTTGGGCATCGGGATCCGGGGGCTGCGTCGACCGTGATCCTTCTGCAGGCCGCGGCGGAGGCGGCAGTCGCATGAGCGACCAGCCGCTGGTCGGACTCGTCGTGGTGTCGCACAGCGACCTGATCGCGCGCGGCGTCGTTGACCTCGTCGGGGAAACGAGTCCCGACGTCACGGTCATCGCGGCGGGCGGCACGGCAGACGGGCGACTCGGCACGGATGTCGAGCGCGTCATGCAGGCGATCCGCGACGCGGACACCGGTGCCGGCGTGGTCGTCGTCTCCGACCTGGGTTCGGCGGTGATGGGTGCAGAGACCGCGCTGGAGCTCCTGGGGACCGACTGGACCCGGCGCGTGGTCCCGGCGGACGGGCCGCTCGTGGAGGGCGCGGTTGCGGCCGGCGTCAGGGCTCAGACAGGGGGAGTGCTTGCGGAGGTCGCGCAGGCGGCCACCGGTCGGCCGGACAGTGGATCGGCACGCACGATCGAGGTGGGGCAGCCGTCGTCCGAGAGCACCGCAGGGTATTCACGGTCGGCGACCCTCATCAACCCCGACGGACTCCACGCCCGGCCGGCCGCAGAGTTCGTGAAACTGGCGACCTCGCTCGGTGGCAAGGTGACGGTCAACGGGAAGGACGCGCGGAGTCTGCTGGGAATCCTCTCGCTGGGGCTCTCCCAGGGCTCTTCCGTGGAGATCGCCACCGATGATCCGGCCGCGACGGATGCCGTCGACGCGTTGGTCGCGCTGGTGGAGTCGGGGTTCGGCGCCGGCTCCTGAGGGCTTGGGTTCGCGCCACTCGGACGGACTCGGGCGGAGCCGATTCCGGTCAGGCTCGATCATCCGCCGAGCACGGTCATCGACACGACCCGTCGACGGTGACGGTCGCCGTCGGGATGCTGGTCGACCGAGGCGACCGTGGGCAGCGAGACGGCGGATCCGGGCTGGATGTCCGACGCGTGCCGAGTCGTCACGTGCGGTCGGTATCCGTCACGGACATGGTGCGCGTCGAAGGGCTGCCTGATCGAAGGTTCGAGGGCGTCGAGCAGCGCGACATGCAGGCGGAGCAGCTCCGGAGACAAGTCGAGCGTGACGACGGGAACATCGCGGCGACGGCCGAAGAACTGTTTGCCGGTCGCATGCACGGTCAGCGTGGCGATGCCGTTGCAGGCGGTCTCGATGATGCGGGACAACGCAGGTGGAGCCATCGGTGCGCTGAAGGGCGGCACGAGCGTGACGTGGAGTGGCCACGCATCCGCGGCGAACTCGTCGCCGACACGAAGCGGCACCAACGGGGCGACGATGACGAACCGACGCAGCTCGCGATCGCGGGCAACACCTTCGTTTGCTTCGCTCATAGCACCAGGCGGAGAAGTCGTGTGGACTCGGCAGCGAGCTCGTCGAGACGATCCGGTCGTCGATCCAGAGCCCACCGGACGACGTCCAGTGCGTGCAGGGCCGTGAGCTCGTCGAGGACGGGTTCGACCTCCGACGAGCGGAGCCCCGCACCGCTGAGGACCACACCCCAGGCATCCGGAGTCACCACTGACTCCTCGTCGCCGAGCAGCATCCAGCGGCGGATGCGTTCGAGGTCGGCCAACAAGGTCGGGCCGACCTGCGCCGTACCCCAGTCGATGATCACGTACCCGTCGTCAGCCACCACGTTCCTGGTGGAGAGGTCGCCGTGCACGATGCCTTGCGGCAGGCTCCTGGATCTCAGAGAAGACAGGAGACTGTGGAGCGGCTTCCGGTCGCTCATTGCGTAGACACCGAGACCGATCAGCGGATCGACGTCGGCCAGCGAGCTCAGGTTGTATGCCAGGTGCTCGTCCCAGGCTGCGTCGAGGTCGCGACCGAAGCGCGAGAAGAGTGCCTCAGGCGCCGTCGACGTGTCGATGTGCGAGAGTGCGGCGATGAACTCACCGATCGCCCTCCACGCCTCGAGGTCGTCGGCGGATGCCGGTGCTCCCGGAACGTAGTCGACGACCAGATAGGACGTGTCGTCGAGCCACCCGCGGGCCACGAGGCGCGAGCTGCTCACACCGGTGCGCTCCAGCTCCCGAAGGGACCACGCTTCGATGTCGAACGGATCGTCGTTTCGTGCGCCGTCTCTCGCGAACCGGACCACGATGTCGCTCCGGTCGCCGGACACCCGTACGACGTGGTTCTCGTTGCCGCCGGGGAGGATGACTGCATGGCTCGTCGGCAGTCCGAGTGATGCGGCGATCGCGCACGCCAGCTGTCTGGGATCCACGGAACGACGCTATCGCTCGTCCTTGCTCTTCCACTCCGGTCGCGCTGTCGAATGATTCGAACATCGAATCAGACTGATAGGCCATGCGCGCGCTGGACGAGAGTAGGCTCCCACCTGCATGTGAAACGATTCATTCACCACAGTGAAACGCAAGGGAGCAGTTCATGGAGTTGGGGAAGCAAGGGTTGTCTCGACGTTCCGCGTTGGGGTTGTTCGGCGCGGTGACCGCCGGAGCCATCGCAGCCAGCACGGCGGAGGCGTCCGCCGCGCACGCGACGGCAGACCTGCCGCCAGGGCACGGCGACGTCAGCGCGACCATCGGCGGTCAGCCCGCGGCAGTGGGGGACTATGCGTTTCCCGATCAGGTGCCGTCTCTTGTGCTCGACAACGGGCTCGTGAAGTTCACGTTCGGGCGGGACGACGCCGTGGGCGGGGTTGTCACCGGGTGGACGGACACGTCGATCACGGCGACGTCGATCGTTGTGGACGGCACCGAACTGGCGCACAACCTCAACGGCGTCGATCCGCGGGATCCCGATCGCCAGCACTCGTTCTACATCGACGCCGGCGGCGGTAAGACGAGGCTCGTCTGCACGCAGGTGCGCGTGCTCCGTGTCTCGCGGGATCTCGTCGAGGTCGCGTTCCTCGATACGACCAGCACGCCGCTCCAGCACGAACACCACCTGATCATGCGCCGGGGGAAGCGAGGCCTGTACGGCTACGACATCCTCACGGCCGCGGCGGCCACGTCGATCAACGAAGTGCGCATGAACGCCCGCTGGGACAGGGCGATCCTGGACAACGCGTACAACTGGGAGCGCGGCGGCGGGAAGCAGCCCACGTACGCGTACCTCGCCACGCAGCAGCAGGTGCAGGACGAGACCTGGCGAGTCGACGGTGTGAACAACCCGAACCTGCCGTCGCCGGACGACAATTCGGGCAACCTGCCCGCCGGCTACATCTACACGAAATACAACTGGAGCCTCTACCACCACGAGAACCCGATGTTCGGGCACTACGGCCACGGCTTCGGCGCATGGCTGACACCGTTGGGCGGGGTCACAGAAGACACGCTGTGCGCGTTCTACGGAGTCGGCCCCGACCATCAGGACCTGGCGATCCACCAGGACGCACTGATCCTCAACTACTTCGGCGCGAACCACTACGGGTTGCCGAGCTACGCGCTGAACCAGGGCTATCGGCGACTGTACGGACCCTGGTACACGCACCTGTCGACGGGTGCGACGGATGACGAGGTCATCGCCAACGCGGCCGCGGCGGCCCAGATCGAGATCGCCGAGAACCGGGCGGGCGCTTCCTGGATCGTGGACGGCCTCTATCCGGATCCGGGCGCGCGATCGACCGTCACCGGGACGCTCCGGCTCGCGGACGGACGGCCCGCCGACGGCTTCTATGTGCTGCTGTCGACGCAGACGGTCACCGACGTGTACACGATCCACGAGCCCACGTACTGGGTGAAGACGGATGCGGACGGCTCATTCTCGCTGCCCGGCATCCCGCCGGCATGGGCTCCGGGAACGACCACTCCGGCCAGCTACACCTTGTATGCGTTCGCCTCCAAAGGCTCCGTGGTCGAGCAGTATCAGCAGACGGGTGTCTCCGTCACAGGAAAGAAGACGGATCTGGGCACGATCACGTGGGCGCCGACGAGCAGGTCGACGTTCTTGTGGCAGATCGGTCGGTCCGACCGCAGCACCCAGGAGTTCGCTCTGGCGACGAAGTCTCCCGTGCACTCGGAGCCGCGTGCCTACGAGAAGCCAGGGGAAGTGCCAGGAACGCTGGCGTTCGCGGTAGGGGAGAACTGGGAACCGACCGACTGGTACTACGCGCAGACCCAGGGCGGGACGTGGACCGTCTCGTTCACACTCGACCGCGTGCCGTCGGGCACGGCGTACCTGACAGTGGCGACGGCCATGCAGCAAGGCAGCCGTCCCACGGTCGCCGTGAACGGGAACACGTCCGTGGTCACAGGATCGCTGCCGAACAACAACGACTCGACGATCGCGCGCCAGGCAGACCGGAGCGGATACCCGCGCACCGCAGTCCTGACCTTCCCGGCGAGCGCCTTGGTCGTCGGGAGCAACACGATCACGTTCACCCGGGGGAGCGGCGCAGCTGCCGGCAACGGCCTGGGATGGGACACCATCCTGCTCGAGGTCGATGAAGGCCAGTCGCAGGGCAAGGCTGTGCTCGACGCAACAGCCGAGCTCGTGGAGAAGAGCGGCAACAGCAAGGGCACCTGGAAGGTGACGGTCCACAACACCGGCAATGCCGCGGCGAACGACGTGCGGTTCGACTCCGTGCAATGGCGGGCCAACGGCAGGGTTCAGGTGCGCGGCCTGCCGCCGGTGACCGGACGGGATCCCAACAAGTTCCCGGTCCCGATCGTCGCGAGCATCCCGCCAGGGGGTTCGGCCACGGCTGAGATCGAGGTGGACGCGAGCGGTGTACTGGGCGGAATCGGATCCGGAGTCCAGATCGGGGTGAGCGCCAACGGCGGTCGAGCCGTCGCGGACGTCACGGCCAAGAACGGACCGGGAGCTTGACCTCCGGCTCGAGCTGATCACCGGACATTCGCCCGGACGGGCACGTCCGAGACCGGCCCCTCCCACGTGCATGACGCCAGGGGAGGGGCCGATCTCGCGGAGTCCGCACCGATCCCCGGCCCCTTTCCGATTCGAGGGAGCCGCCGTCAGGGTGCGGCGAGGCGCCGTGGCGTCCGGTTGTCACGACATTGCCAGCGGTACATTCGCTTCGGCGAGGCGAACTCGCGGAGCGAGGGGAGTGGTCGTGCTGATCGATGTACTCGCATGGATCTTCACAGGTCTTCTCCTCGTGCTGGCGATCACCTGTGTCGTGGCGGGCCGCGGAGGACTTGGGCGGAACAGGTACTTCGGCGTCAAGATTCCGGCGCTCGAGCGCAGCGACGACGCGTGGAGAGCGGGCCACGCGGCAGCGGTGCTGCCTGCGACGATTGCGTTCGTGGTGGCCCTCGTAGCGAGCATCTTCGGGCTCATCGCACCCGCGACCTACTGGATTGCCGTTCTGGTCGCGGTTCTCGGCGTGATCTGGGTGTTCATCCGTGCGACGGCAGCCGCCCGGCAGCAGCGTCCGAGCGCTCACTGACCGCAGCCTCCGAGCAGCAACCAGGTGGGTGGCTAGCGCTGACCGGGCGACCAAAGGGGAGGCTGTCTCAATCCAATCTGACATAATGTGCATTATCGGACATCAATCGAATCGTGGCTCCGGTTATCGCCTGGCCGTTCATCCGATGTGGTTTCCGGTCCTGATCAGCGATTGTCGTCCGTGTTCGTCGGCCGAGAGGCACGGCACTGCGTCATCGAGATGGCTTCCGAAACCTTCGATAAGTACATGAAACTTCGGGTTCTGATGTCCCTGGTACACAGACCTGTCTACATCGTCTGGTGTCTTGTCGACGCAGTGCACGAGCGGCCCGCTGGGCTTATGCGACACCCGGAACGAGACGGTCCTTGCACAGTCGCGTCCGTGGTTCCCTTCGACACGAGCGCCTGGCCGACGGCACTTCATGATCGACGGACGCCCGTGCTCTCTCCCCCACGGCTGCGTCACGGGTGTGACACGAATCGGGTGAATCCGTTCGGATGAGCCGGGTTCGGCGGCGACTCGCGCTTAGGCTGCGGTCAAAGCTCACAGCATGCTCTCAGGGAAGGTAGCCTCATGTCCGCTGAAAGTCCTGCCGCGAAATCAGCGGTGAATGGGATCCGTACCGCGCTCGGCGTCGGCGGTGTCGTCGCCCTCGTGGTCGGGATCCTCATCCTGGTGTGGCCGGCGAGGACCGCCATGGTCGTGACGGCCATCATCGCCATCTATGCGATCGTCGGCGGCCTGGTCTATGCCGGCCTCGGCATCTTCGCGAGATCGATGGGTGGTTGGGCGCGAGTCGGCCACATCGTCCTCGGAATCCTCTTCATCATCGCCGGCGTCATCGCGTTTATCGAACTCGGTCAGACCACCGCGTGGCTCGCCGTGTTCCTCGGCATCCTGGTCGGAATCATGTGGATCGTCGAGGGCATCGTCTCGCTGACGGCGCTCGGGGAGGCACGGTCGAAGGGCTGGACGGTGTTCTTCGCGATCCTCAGCATCATCGCGGGCATCATCCTGCTGTTCTCCCCGCTCTGGGGTGCAGCGGTGCTCTGGTGGCTGCTGGGCATCTCGCTGGTCGTCCTCGGCATCATCCAGGTCATCCGCGCCTTCACCTGGAAGGGCGCCGACGCCTGATCCGTCATGAAGAAGGTCCCCTGAGCCGTTCTGGCTCCGGGGACCTTCTTCATGAGGAAGCGGATGTCAGACCATCACGCCTCAGCACCGAAATCGTCGATCTCGCCGATCAGCCGCGTGTGGTCCGCCGGGACCGGCTCGACGGCGGCCCTCGCCACCTCTGCGGCGAACTCACTCACGTTGTAGAGGCGACCGGCGGCATCCTTGCGGGCCTGGATCGCACCGGGGTTGGCCCGCTCCAGCAGTGTGGCCGTGATGGTGCCCTCGATCATGTCGCCCGAGACGACGACGAAGCCGATGCCGCGTTCATCCAGTTCGGGGATCAGCTCACGCAGCGCGTCCTCCCCCGCACGCTTGCTGAGCGCGACCTGCTCGTACTCCGGCATGGTCGGCGTGGTGCGGATGAAGTGCGCCTGGTGGCTCGTCACGAAGACCACGCGGGATCCGTCGCCGAGAAGCGGGAGCGCCGCTTCGAGGACGTTCACCTGCGCATCGCGGTTCAGCTTCATGGCGTAGTCGGACTCCATGCCGGCCTCCATGCCGCCCGACGCATTGAGCACCAGGATGTCCAGCCCGCCGAGCTTCTCCTCGGCGTCGGCGAACATCGCGGCGACGGACTCGGGATCGGTCAGGTCGGCGCCGATCACGACGGCGGTCCCGCCGGATGCCTCGATCGAGTCGGCGAGCTTGCGCGCGCGAGCCTCTTTGTTGCGGTAGTTGATCACGACGCTCGCGCCGGCCCCAGCGAAGTACGAAACGGTGTCGGCGCCGATGCCGCGCGAGGATCCCGTGACGAGGGCGCGCTTGCCGCTCAGGGACGACGGGGCGAGAGGACTGGTCACTGGTGGATCTCCTTGCACGATGCGGCACGAACGGTCGGCCCGAAGGCACCAAGACAGTATCTCAGGCACCGAATGCGCCCCCGAATCGCCATCCGAGCCCCGTCGCGGTCGACGGGTATGCGCGAACAGGCATCGAACTCACGGAATCGCACCGGATCTCTTGTGGTGCCGCAGTCGCATGCTGGTAGCGTCTCACCGAGCGCGGAGGGAGCAAGCGACATGGACGTCGTTTCGTCGTATGCCTGGATCGGCTGGCTGGTGCTGATCCTCGTGTTCATCACGATCGAGATGCTCTCGCTCGACTTCGTGTTCCTCATGCTCGCGATCGGATCCCTCGGCGGTCTGATCAGCGGTCTCTTCGGCTTCCCCTGGTGGGCGCAGCTCCTTGTAGCCGCCGTGCTGTCGATCCTCCTGCTCTTCCTGTTGCGACCACCGCTGTTGAAAGCACTCCGGCGTGGCGAGGATCCGACGAAGAGCAACGTCGCCCTGCTCCTCGGCCAGGAGGGCAGGGTCGTCCAGACATTCGGCGGCGACGGCAAGGGCTTGGTGCGGCTGGCCAACGGCGAGGTCTGGACCTCCCGTCTTGTCGCGGATGCAGCAGATCAGCGTGCGCAGCTCGAGCCGGGCGCGCTGGTGCACGTGAAGGCTATCGAGGGTGCGACAGCGGTCGTCGCGCCAGCGGGGGGTTCGACGAGATGACCGACGTGGAGGTACTCGTGATCCAAATCATCGTGGCGATCATCGTCGCGATCGTTCTCATCTTCGTGCTGGTCACGCTGTTCCGGTCTGTGCGCATCGTGCCACAGGCGACCGCAGGAATCGTCGAGCGGCTGGGGCGCTACCACAAGACGCTCATGCCCGGATTGAACCTGCTGGTGCCGTTCATCGATCGGCTGCGTCCTCTCATCGACATGCGCGAACAAGTGGTGAGTTTCCCGCCGCAGCCCGTGATCACCGAGGACAACCTCGTGGTCTCCATCGACACCGTCGTGTACTTCCAGGTGACGGATGCCCGTGCAGCAACCTACGAGATCGCCAACTATCTCAGCGCGGTCGAGCAGCTGACCACCACAACGCTCCGTAACGTCGTCGGCGGGCTCAACCTGGAGGAGACGCTCACCAGCCGCGACAACATCAACAGCCAGCTGCGCAGCGTGCTCGACGAGGCAACGGGCAAGTGGGGCATCCGAGTGAGCCGCGTCGAGCTGAAGGCGATCGACCCGCCCGCGTCCATCCAGGACTCGATGGAGAAGCAGATGCGCGCAGAACGTGATCGTCGAGCGCTCATCCTGACCGCGGAGGGCACCAAGCAGTCGGCGATCCTCACGGCGGAGGGCACGAAGCAGGCCGCGATCCTGAACGCCGAGGGATCCGCGCGTGCCCAGGTGCTCAACGCCGAGGGTCAGGCGAAGGCCATCCAGACGGTCTTCACGGCCATCCACGAGGGTCAGCCCGACAACCTGCTGCTGGCGTACCAGTACCTGCAGACTCTGCCGAAGATCGCGGAGAGCCCGTCGAACAAGATGTGGTTCATCCCGAGCGAGTTCACGGAGGCCCTGCGCGGAATCGGCGAAGGCTTCGCCACACGCGGCAAGGGCGGCCCGTTCGCGGGCTTCATGCCACCGAGTGCGGGCGGAGGGGCGGAGGCGCCAGACGCGGATGCTCCGGCCGCCACTGCTCGGACGATCGACTATGCCGACCTGTCGGATGACTCGGCCGACGCGGCGGTTGCGGAAGCGGAGGCCGAAGCAGCCAAGGCGGAAGAGCGTCCCGTTCCGGGCCTGACCGGTGCACCCGTCGTTCCGCCTGTCGCCTCTGGCGACGGATCATCGGCGGACGTCGCTCCGGCACCGCCTGCGGCCCAACCGGCACCGACGTCGGCCGACGAGGCATCCGGAACGAACAACGGGGCCTCGGGCGCCGATGGTCGGGGCGCCGACGGTCCTGCGCACCGCTCGGATGGCTGATCCGGTCAGGTATTTCGATGGGAAGCCCCCGCGTGCGATCGCGCACCGGGGGCTCGCCCTTGCCTGCGCGGAGAACACGTTGCCCGCCTTCGCTGCCGCGCTGAAGGCTGGGGCTGACATTCTGGAGACGGACGTGCATGCCAGTGCAGATGGCGTTTGCGTGATCTTCCACGACGACGACCTCGCCCGTGTCACCGCTGTCGCCGGCCCGGTGGAGAGTCTGCGGATGGATGAGCTGCGCGCCTTGGAACTCGCAGGCGGCGGACGACTGGCGACGTTGGCGGAAGCTCTCGCGGAGTTCCCGTCGGCGCGATTCAACATCGACGTCAAGACGGATGCCGCACTCGATCCTGCGCTGAACGCCATCGCCGCGGCGGATGCAGCATCCCGCGTGCTCATCACCTCCTTCGACCAAGGCCGTCGTCGTCGAGCCGTGCGGCGCCTGCCGGGAGCCGCCACGTCGGCATCCACACCCGGAGTCGTGCTCACCCTGATCGGTGTCTGGCTTCGACTGGGCGCTCTGGTGCGGCTGGCCTTGCGCGATGTCGACGCCGTGCAGGTTCCCCATCGTCGCGGCGCGATCCGGGTGGTCTCCCCCGCGTTCGTGCGGGCGGTGCAGAACGCCGGGCGCGAGGTGCACGTCTGGACCGTGAACGATTCACAGGAGATGCACGAACTGCTCGGGATGGGCGTCGACGGCATCATCTCGGACCGCTGCGACACCCTCGTGGGAGTGATTCGAGGCCTGGGCGAAAACGGTCGAATGAAGAAAATCTCCTGAAAGGAGGCTGAATCCCCGCGCGCGCCGGGCAGAGAATGCCCAGCTTGACGGTTTATAAGTGTGGATGCATCGCGAGAAGGAGACCACACAATGGCAGATCGCAGCTTGCGCGGTATGAGACTGGGCGCCCAGAGCCTACAGAGCGAAGAAGGCGTCACGTTTTCTGCCCGCACGACGTACAACTACAAGTGCTCGAAGTGCGACCGGGAGACGCCCGTCGTGTTCGCAGCCGACGCCGAAGCACCCGAGACGTGGGAGTGCAAGTACTGCGGGCACGAGGCCACATTGCTCGTCAACGACTCACCCGTCGAGGTGGACCGCTCAGACGTGAAGGCCCCGCGCAGTCACTGGGACATGCTGCTCGAGCGCCGCACGCGTGCCGAGCTGGAGGAGCTCCTCGAGGAACGGCTCGCATACCTGCGGGCACGCCGTGGAGAGCACAAGATCGGCGCCTGATCGCTCGTCGGCCACCGGCCGGACATTCGTGACGCAGCCTGCTCCGGCGGGCTGCGTCTTCGTGTGCGTGCCGTGACGTGCTACCGGATTCGGGCTTTCGCCCCGGCATCCGGCCGTGCGGTCCGTCAGCGCCGGCGCGCGCCCTTGGAAGCTCGGGCGGCACGCGGAGCCGTGAAGGCCGCGACCACGAGGGCGCCCAGCCCGAGCCCGCACGCCAAGACCTCCAGCGCACGGCTGAGCAAGGTCGCAGGCGTCGTCGTGGTGCCGAGCGGGACATCCTCGATCATCGCCCCCGGCTTGTAGGCGGCGATCTGCGCGATCGTGCGGCCGTCAGGATCGATGATCTGGCTGGTGCCGACCGTGGAGATGTTGACGAGGCTGCGGCCGGTCTCGATCGCTCTGAGTCGAGCGATCGCCAGCTGCTGCATGTTCTCCTTCGTGCGCCCGAAATCGGCGTTGTTGGTCTGCGCCAGAATGACCTGCGCTCCGCCGTTCATCATGTCTGTCGTGAGCTGGTCGTCGACGATGTCGAAGCAGATGGAGATGCCGGCACGTATGCCGTTCACGTCGAAGACGTTGTCGCGGGTTCCCGGAGTGTATTGACGTTGGATCAGGCCCAGCAGGCTCGGGGCGAACGGCATCCAGAACGAGCGATCCGGAACGTATTCGCCGAACGGGACAGGATGCTTCTTGTCGTAGTAGTCGACGACGCCCTTGCCCGACTTCCAGAGCAGCGACGTGTTGAAATACTTGCCGTGCCGGTTGGTGATGGTGCCGACGATCATGGGGGCGCCGAGGCGCGCGCTGAGGTTGTCGAGCACGTCGGCGGACGACCAATCCCTCGTCGGGTCGATGTCGGCGCTTCCCTCCGGCCACACCACCATGTCGGGGTGCTTGCCGATGAGTGGGATCGTGGCCTGAATCTGCGCGTTCATCACGTCGCCTGGCTGGGCGCCGTCGAAGTATCCGGCCGGACCGTTGCCCTGCACAGCGCCGATCCGTGTGGTGCCGGAGGTGGTGGCGGGCCACAGCGGGACCCCGAGCACCAGGGCGATCGCCGCCAGCGCGACGGCGATGCGGATCCAGGGACGCCGAGCCGTGGCATCCGTCCGTCCTGATGCGGGATCGAGCGACGGCGCGAACGGGCGCTGGGGGTACCGGACGCACTCGATCGCCAGCGCGACGAGCCAGACCATGATGAAGGAGACGCCTGCGATGCCGAACCACGCGACGAGGTGGGCGAGCGGACCATGCGACTGGGACAGCGCAGCCCTCCCCCATGCGAACCCGCCGTACGGCCAGTTGCCGGACAGCCACTCCCGACCCGTCCAGAGCCCTGCTATGGCCACCGGGAGCAGCCCCAGGCGCCCTGGAGCGCTCGGGAATGCTCGAGGGATCCAGCGGTACGCCAGGGTGATCGCGACCGCTCCCAGAGCGAACAACAGGGACTCGAAGACCGAGAGCGCGATCCACGGCACCGGACCGAGGTACAGCGCCGTCCACGACACCTGGGTCAGGTAGAACGCCAGTCCGGAGAGGAATCCGACGAGGATCGCTCCACCGATGGAACGGCCGATGAGCGCCACCAGCATGAGCGCCAGCCCTACGAAGGCGAGGGGCCAGACGTCGATCGCGGGGAACGCGCCGTCGTAGACCACTCCCCCGCCGATCCCGAGGATGACCGCGGCCCACAGCGGCAGAAGCGGGCGGCGCGGCGGATTCACGAAGATCGAGCATAGGGGACGGTGCCTTGCATCCACCGCACGTCGGCTCGGAGCCGCCCGCGGGTCTTATCCGACGCCCGAGTACGCGACGATCCCCCGCCGAACAGCGACCAGCGCGTCTCGCGCGACGGATGACAGCCCACCCGTTGCCACTCCCGTGAGCTGATCGAGCAGATCGATCACCTGCTTCGCCCACCGCACGAAGTCGCCGGCCGGCAGGTCAGCCTCGGTCAGCACGGCAGCCAGAGAACGTCCGGACGCCCACTGGTGCATCGCGACGCACAGTGCCGTGGCCAGCGGATCGCTTCCAGGGAGCCGGTTCTCGCGCTCCAGCTCGTCAAGCCGCGCCCAGAGCAGCTCGGTCTTCTGCAGCGCCTCGCGGAACGGCCCGCGCGGGAGGAACCGCTCTGCCGGATTCTGCTCGTCCCGTCGCGGCTCGAACACGAGGGCGCAGGCCATCGCGGCGAGACCCGGTGCATCGAGCTGGGTCCAGACGTTGCGCCGTAGGCACTCGGCGACCAGCAGGTCGCGTTCGCCGTAGATCCGACCGAGGACCCGTCCGTGCTGCGTCGGCGCCAGCGTTCCGTCGCGGTCCGTGAGGTAGCCGAGCTCGAGGAGCACGTCGGCCACTCGATCGAAGACTGTCGCGACGGCGCCCGTTCGCGTGCGGATCTGGCGCGTGAGGGCATCCGTCTCCCGCTTCAGGCGCCACCAGCGCTCAGCCCATCTGGCGTGCTGCTCGCGTTCGGCGCAGCCGTGGCAGGGGTGTTGCTTCATCCGACGTCGCAGGTCCGCCAGCTCGCGACTGCGACGCTCTCTGGCGGCATTGCTCTGCGAGCCGGACCTGGCGCTCGTGCGCTCCAGATCGCTCAGCTGACGGCGCAGGGCAGCGTATTCCGCGAAGTCGCCGAGGTGGCACTGCATGGCACGCTGGTATCCGGCGAGGGACTCCTCCTGTTTGCGCACCGTGCGCGCCAGGTCGACGACGGCGCGGTCCGCCTGGAACTGCGCGAACGACGACTCGAGGATCTCGCGGGTGCGGTCCCGGCCGAACTGGGCGACCAGGTTGACCGCCATGTTGTAGGTGGGTCTGAAGCTCGAGTTGAGCGGATAGCTGCGGCGCGACGCCAGCGCCGCCACCGCCTGCGGATCCAGCCCATCGCGCCACTGGATGACGCAGTGCCCTTCGACGTCGATCCCTCGCCGTCCGGCACGACCCGTCAGCTGCGTGTACTCCCCCGGCGTGATCGGCACCCTCGCCTCGCCGTTGAACTTCTCCAGGCGCTCCAGGACGACGGTACGGGCCGGCATGTTGATGCCCAGCGCAAGTGTCTCCGTCGCGAACACCACCTTCACGAGCTTGCGTTGGAAGAGTTCCTCGACGACCTCCTTGAAAGCGGGCAGGAGCCCGGCGTGGTGCGCCGCCACTCCGCGCTGCAGGCCCTCCAGCCACTCCCAATAGCCGAGAACGGCCAGGTCCTCGTCAGCGATGGTGCGGCAGCGCTCCTCCGCCACCCGACGGATCTCGTCGCGCTCGTGCGCTTCGGTGAGACGGATACCCGACCGCAGCACCTGCGCGACCGCCTGATCGCACCCCGCCCGGCTGAACACGAAGACGATGGCCGGCAACAGATTGTGGTCGTCGAGGAGACGCACGACATCCGGACGGTCCAGCCTTCCGGTATCCGGGCGGCCGCCTCGTGAATGCCGCCGACCGCGGTCGCCGAACTGACGGGATCCAGACGGACGTCCGCCGACACGGGCCATCTGGACGAGCTCCGGATTGACGCGGTTGGCCGCACCCCTGGCCGCCGATTCGAAGAGGTCGACGAGACGCTGCCGCACGAGCACGTGCTGCTCGAGCGGCACCGGACGGTTCTCGGACACGATCACATCGGTGTCCCCGCGGACGGCTTGCAGCCAGTCTCCGAACTCCTCCGCGTTGGACACGGTCGCCGACAGCGACACGAGCCGCACCTCGCTCGAGAGGTGGATGATCACCTCTTCCCAGACGGCACCGCGGAACCGGTCTGCGAGGTAGTGCACCTCATCCATCACGACGTAGGCGAGGTCGGCGAGCAGATCCGATTCGGCGTAGAGCATGTTGCGCAACACCTCGGTGGTCATCACCACCACCCGGGCACCCGCGTTCACGTTGGTGTCGCCGGTGAGGAGGCCGACGTCATCCGGGCCGTACTCGTCGACGAACTCCTGGTACTTCTGGTTGGACAGCGCCTTCATGGGAGTCGTGTAGAACACCTTGGCGCGCTTCTCGCGCATGGCGAGGGCGACGGCGAACGCCGCGACGATCGTCTTGCCTGCTCCCGTGGGAGCCGCGACGAGCACGCTGTGGCCGTCTTCCAGGCTCGCGCACGCTTCGCGTTGGAACGGATCGAGATCGAAACGCTGCCGTTGCCGGAACTCCTCGAGCCGAGGATGCCCGCCACGGCCGCGTGAGACGGCATACCGTTCGGCCGGCGAGAGCTGGTCGGTCATCAGGCCAGCCTATGGCGTGGCCCCTGTCGCCACGCAGGAGTGACCGCGACGTCGCACGGGGACGGCTCCGGACGGTGGAGCGTGCCCAGCACGGTCCTTGGCGCCTACCCGGACAGCGCGGAGCCCGTCACCCAAAAGGCGACGGGCTCCGCGCTGTCTGCGATCAGGACGCGAGCTCTGCCTCGATGTCGAGTGCGCGCTTGGCGATGCGGCGGTCGTGCAACCAGGACACACCCCACGCGAGCAGGTAGAGCACCACCAACGGCAGCGCGAGCAGGAACATCGAGATGACGTCGGCACTGGGGGTGGCGATCGCGGTGAAGACCATGATCGTCAGAATCGCCCAACGCCAGGCCTTGATGATCGCCTTCGCACTGATGACTCGCATGAAGTTGAGCAGCACGACGAACACCGGCAGCACGAACGCGATGCCGATGACGATGATCAGCTTCAACACGAAGTTGAAGTAGTCGGACGCCACCAGCAGCGTGGTCTCACCGCTCGGGACGAAGCTGGTGAGCACGTTGACGATGTGCGGAACAACCCACCAACCGGCCGCGCATCCCGCGAGGAAAAGAGGTACGGCGGTGAAGAAGAACCCGAAGGTGTAACCCTTCTCCTTGCGGTTCAGCCCTGGCGTGAGGAACGCGAAGATCTGATACAACCACAGCGGCGACGTGATGATGATGCCGATGTAGACACTCAGTTGCAGCTTCAGGTCGAAGGCGGCAGTGACGTTCGGCCAGTTGATGCTTGCGTGTTGCGACTTTGCAATCTCGTGCACCGGCAGGCTGATCGCGGTCCATACATACGGTTCGAGGAACCAGCCAGCGATCGCGCCGACGAGGATTCCCCCAGCGATCCAGAAGAAGCGGTTCTTCAGTTCCCGAAGGTGTGCCCCCAGGGACATCCTGCCTTCGGGGTTGCTGCCGCGCTTGGTTCGAGCGGCGGTGCTCACGGCTAGATCTTGTCGGCGGGCTTCTCAGCCGCAGCCGGCGCAGCCTTGGACTCAGCCTTCGAATCCTTGGCGGCCTCGGCGGCCTCGTCTTCTTCGTGTCCCTCGCGGATCTCCTTCTTGAAGATGCGCGTGGACTGGCCGATGCTCCGCGCCAGTGCGGGCAGACGGGTCGCGCCGAACAGGAGCACGATGATGAGCAGGATGATCCAGATGTGCCATCCGCTGAAGAGATCGCCAAGCATGTCAGTTTCGCTTTCGGAGTAAGTGGGAGAACCGACTGGGGTCGGCACTCACGAGGAGTTTACCGCGTCGGATTCGGACTTCCCGCCGAGTATGCCTGATCGTTGCAATGCGTGCACGTCGGGCCTCCCAGAGCCCAGCGTATTCACGGACGGGTCCCAGCACGGCGGGATGGAACGCCGGCTCCGCGGTCTCGTCGAACCGAGCGGACAACAAGTCGGACTTCTCGGTGAGTTCGCCCAGTGCCCGTAGAGTCGTCATCGCCTTCACGAACAGCCGGTAACCGAGGTAGCCGACCATGCCGAGCAGGGCGAGCACGAGCACCACCCAGATCACGACCCACGACCACCACGGCATGTCATCAAGCCTACGCGTCGGGCCCCTTGCCGGCGGATTCGGCGGCGGATGCCTGGCCGGCCTCCTCGTAGCGCTCGGCGCCGGCACGCACCCATTCGGCGACGGCGGCCCTTGCGTCATCCGGTGCGGTCACGACGACCTGCCCCGCGAACCGCGCGACAAGGCGCTTGAGACCGTGATAGTGCGCGACGCGCACCTTCGTATGCACGAGGTCGCCCTCGTGGACGCGTTCCGCGTCTTCCGGGATGTAGTCGGCGATCAGCGGAAGCGACGGTGCAGCGACGTCGACGGAGACGGTGAGATCCTCTGCCGAGCCCTGGAACATCCGCTCGGGGAGCACGACGCCCGCCGCGTGTTCGCTGATCGGCTTTCCGGTGGAGACGAGGTGGTCGATGCGGTCGATGCGAAAGGTGCGAACCGCTTTGCGGAGGTGGCACCAGCCGCGCAGATACCAGTCGTCGTTGACGGACTCGACGCGCAACGGGTCGACCGTACGGCGTTCCGAATCGCCGCGCGCGCTGACGTAGTCGAAGTCGAGCTGAGTGCGACGCTCGATGGCCTCGCGCACGGTCGCGACGGTGTCGCGCAACGCAGCCGGCGCGACGGCCACCTGGGCAGCGCCGGTCGCCGTTCCGCGTTCCAGCTTCGCCATGAGGGATGCCATGGCGTCGCGATCCGCGTGCTCCGGCAGCGAGCTGAGGTACTGGAGTCCGGCGATCAGTGCCGCGGCCTCGCGCGCCGACAGCCTCGGTGTGTCGTCGATCGCGACGGTGTGCGTGAGCGCGATGCGATCGTGCTCCTCCAGCTCGTCCCAATCGATGTCGAAGAGATCGCCGGGGAGATAGGCGTGCGACTCTCCGGGCAGCCCCGACACGGCGATGAGGTGAACGGCATCGCGGATCTGCTTCGGCGAGACGTCGAAGGCGGCGGCGGCATCTGCGACGGGGACGCTCTCGTTGTCCATCAGGTACGGGATGAGCGAGAGCAGCAGGGCCAGCTTGTCGCGGGCGTCGCGGGGTGTTGCGGTGTCAGCCACGGGCATCCGCCTCTCCGTTTCCGGCGGTGACGGCCGTGTGCGCGTGCAAGGCGATGCCGAGCCTGTCGCGCACCGCGTCGACGAGCCTGGACGGCCAGATGACGCGGACCTCCGGCCCGTATCCGGCGAGTTCGTCGGCGAGGAGTGCCGTGTCGGAGTAGTGCACCATCAGATTGCCGTCCTCGTTGACCCGCGTGTCTTCGCGCTTGCTCAGCCGCACCCAGGCATCCGTTCCCGGCTGCACGTCGAGTTCGGCGGCGTTGCGCTCCCAGATCGCCTGCAGTTCGTCGATCGCTTTGGAGGCGTAATCCGTGCCCCGGCGGGTGAAGGACAGCTGCGTGACGCGTGGCTTGCCGATGACGCGGGACAGGAGGAAGGTGCGCGGGGCATCCACTCCCCTGTCATGGGCGTGCAGCAGCCAGCGGCCGTGGAACTGCACGAGGGCGAGCGGCTCGACGACGCGCTTGGTCGGCTGGCTCTCGCCGGGTTTCAGGTACTCGAAGTGCACCACGGCGTTTCGCTCCAGCGCGACCTCGAACGGCTCGAAGGCGGCCTCGCGAGTGCGCACGCGCGGCGCGAACCCCACCACGGGGTCGTCGGCCTCCACGCCGAGCGTGCGCAGCTTCATGATCGCGCGGCGGGAGTCGGACGACAGGGACCCCTCGCGCCACACCGTGGCGGCGAGGCGGAGCAACGCCATCTCGCGCGGCGTGAACGTGATGTCGGCGGGCAGGTCGTAGACGGCCTTGGGGATGCGGTAGCGCAGCGCCTGGTTGTTGCCGGGGTCCCCCGGATTCTCGACCGTCTCCAACGGGATGCCGAGCTCGCGGATGTCGTCCTTGTCGCGCTCGAACTGGCGCTCGAGCGCACTGTTGTCTCCGCCGTCGCGGAAACGGGAGTTGTATCCCTGGACGCTGGAGAGGATCTCGTTCTTCGTCAGCCCCGATTCCGTGGCCACGAGCGTGAGCACGAGAGAGAAAAGGCGCTCCTCGACCGATACCTTCTGTGGGGACACGCAGGCCATCCTAAGGTGCGGCGCGAGCGCGTGCGAGGCAGCGCGCGTGGTCGTCGCGCGCTGTCCGACACCCGCCTTCCGGTGTTCCGAAGCGGTCGCTACTTGGCGATGCCCAGGATGTCGACGACGTAGGCGGTGGCGTTGCTGCCGGGGGTCACGATGATGAGCTGGCTGCCGACCTGCTGACCCGTCAGCTGCTTCGACACCGTCGTGGGCACCGAGCCGTCGCTCTCCGGCCAGATGGCCGCGGAGCCATCGCTCCACGAGGAGGACGCCACGGTGTCGGGGGCGCTCCACGCCACGGCCGTGTAGTTGACGACGACCGACTCGTTCTTCTTGATCACGGCGCCGGAGCCCTGCTTGAGCACAGCGGTCTTGAGGGCGGTCGGCGCGTCGTGCGACGGGATCTTGATGCCCGGCTGGCCGTTGGGTGCGAGCACGACGGTGGGCATTCCCGGCTGTGCGGGACGCGGTGCGCCGTTCGCGCGGGCGAGGAAGGCCTTCGTCACGTTGGTGACCGCCACGACGGTCGTCGAGGCGGGAAGGCCCGACTGCTGCTGGCTGCCGAGGATCTGCCCGACGGTGCCGGTGACGGCGATGCGGGAGCCGACCCGGCTGCACAGCAGCGCCTTCTGCACGCCAGGGATCGTGCTCCCCGACGTCGAAGCCGAGATGAGTCCGCTCTCCGGCGAGGACAGCGCTTTGCCGTTGAGGCCGTTGAAGATTCCCAGCGTGATCACGACGGGCTGGCCGGCCGTGATCTGGTCGCCGGAACCCGCCTTGATGGTGCTCTTCTGCAGCGAGTCGGCGTGCAGAGGCTTCGGGAACGAACCGGTGGACTCAGTCGGGCTGGCCGACGAACGCACCAGGGTCGAGGCATCTCCCGGCTGCACGCAGGAACTGCTCGCGGAGGCCGAGCATCCGGTGAGTGCCAAGGCGACGAGCGCCGCGGCGGACAGGACGACTCCGATCCGACGAGCGGGGACGCTGCGTCCGGTTCCAGTGCGGTCGGCGGCCGGACGGTCCGAGACGATGCGGTCCATGGCTGTGCGTGGCAGGAGTGTGCGCACGATTCCTCTTTCGATGAAAGACGACGGGATCGGAGCAGGCGGCGCTCCGGCACCCCATGCTAGTCGACGGTGTTATCACCCTCCGCCGGAGAGGAGTCCCCGGCGCTCTCGTCGCGTTCGCGAGCGAGTCGGGCGGATTCGGATGCCTCGCGCACTCGCTTGCGCAGGCTCTTCGGGCTCACCACCCGCTCGCCGAGGGCGCCTGGCGTCCAGGCCTCGACGTCTTCGTCGCTGTACTCGCTCTTCGACGCCCGTCGCTTCAACTCGGGGAGAACGGTGCCAGGAGCGAGAAGACGCGCCGTGATGAGGAATCCGGTGTGCGCGATCATGCGGTGGTCCGGTCGCACGGCGAGACCCTCGACGTGCCATCCGCGCACCATCGTCTCGTTGGAGACGGGCCGGGTGAAGGATCCGCTTGCACGGATCGCCTCAGCCACGCGGGACAGCTGGGTGACGGTCGCGACGTAACAAAGGAGTACGCCGCCGGGCTTCAGGGCGGTGGCGCAGGCATCCACGCACTCCCAGGGCGCGAGCATGTCGAGCACGATCCGGTCGACACTGCCGTCGGGGAGCGCGTTCGGCAGCTCCTCCTGCAGGTCGCCGACGGTGAGGGACCAGGTGTCGGGCAGGCGGCCGAAGAAGGTCTCGACGTTGCCGCGCGCGACATCCGCGAACTCGTCACGGCGCTCGAAGGACGCCAGGCGCCCTTCCGGACCGATGGCGCGCAGCAGCCACAGGGACAGGGCGCCGGAACCCACGCCGGCCTCGACGACGGTCGCCCCGGGGAAGATGTCGGCCTGCGCGAGGATCTGCGCTGCGTCCTTCGGATAGACGATCGCGGCGCCACGCGGCATGGACATGACGAAGTCGGTGAGCAGCGGGCGCAGTGCGAGGTGCTCGATGCCGGCCTCGTTGGCGACGACGGACCCGTCTGGCCGGCCGATGATGGCATCGTGCGGCAGCGGGCCGCGGTGCGTGTGGAACACCTTGCCCGGCTCGAGCGTGATCGTGTGCAGGTGTCCGCGCGGGCCGGTCAGCTGCACACGATCGCCTGCGCGGAACGGACCGGACGCGGCGGGAAGCTCGTGGTCGCTCACGCTGCACGCTCCTCGAACAGTGCCGCCAGGTCGGTGAAGGTGCGGCCGTCGAGCGTGGGCCACAGGGTGTGCTCGTCGCTTTCCGGCAGCGGAATCATGTGCGGAACGCCGATCGCGACGGTTCCGGCCGCGACGGCGGAGGCCAGCCCGTTCATCGAGTCCTCGATGGCGATGCAGTCCTGCGCGCGCACGCCGAGCAGGCGGGCCGCATCGAGATACGGGTCTGCGAACGGCTTCGGCCGCTCCACCTCGTCGCCCGTGACGAGCACGTCGAAGCCCTCGAACGGGATGTGCCCGACGATCTGCTCAGCCATGTCGCGGATCGACATGGTCACCAGCGCCGTCTTGACACCGTGCTGACGGATGTCGAGCAAAAGCTCCTTAGCGCCCGGACGCCACGGCACCCCGTGCTCGTCCAGCTGCTGCTGCACGCGACGCGTGAGCGTCGCCACGATCGTGTCGGCGTCGAGGTCCACACCGTGCTGCTGGAACACCTTGGCCGACTCCCAGAGACCGGATCCGACGAGGATGAGCGCGTCGTCGTGGGTCCAGGATCCGCCGTGCTCGTGCACGAGCTCCGTCTCCGCCTGCATCCAGTACGGCTCGGTGTCGACGAGGGTGCCGTCCATGTCGAACAGGACGGCGGAGGGGAATGCGGTCACGGGCATCCAGCCTATCCTGGGTAGGCGTGTCCGACCGGGCACGGAGCGGGAGCGGAATCCAAGCGTGAGCAACGACAGCCGGATCTTCGACGGACGCATCCTCGTCGTCGCGTTCGAGGGGTGGAACGACGCAGGAGAGGCAGCCAGCGGGGCCGTGCGCACCCTCAAGGACGCGCTCGACGTGGTGCCGGTGGCGACCATCGACCCCGAGCTCTACTACGACTTCCAGTTCAACCGTCCCACCCTCGCGGCAGACGAGGAGGGCCAGCGACGGCTGGAGTGGCCGGGATCTGTGGTGTACGCGCCGGTGTCGCCCGGCATTCGGATCGACCCTCTCGAGGACGTCGCCGAGTACCACGCGAGCGGCACGGGGGTCGGCAACCTCTTCCTCCTGCTCGGAACGGAGCCGTCCCGCAGCTGGAAGGCGTTCACGGCCGAACTGATCGATGCAGCGCTCGCCGCAGGGATCGACGCCGTCGTGCTGCTCGGATCCATGCTCGCCGACGTTCCGCACACACGTCCCATCTCGGTGCACTCCTCGAGCGAGAATCAGCAGGTGCGCGCGGAGCTGGGGGTGGAGCGGCCGACGTACGAAGGGCCGGTCGGAATCCTGAGCGTGTTCGCCGATGCGGCGGAGGCGGTGGGCATTCCCACGCTGTCGCTGTGGGCATCCGTTCCGCACTACGTGCACAACTCCCCCAGCCCGAAGGCGATGCTGGCGCTCATCGAGAAGCTCGAGCAGATCATCGACGTGACTGTTCCGCGCGGCGACCTCGTCGCCGACTCCGCAGCCTGGGAGAGCGGCATCGACGCGCTGGCAGCGGACGACGAGGACATGGCCGCCTACATCGAGCAGTTGGAGCAGGCGCGCGACACCGTCGACTCGCCAGAGGCGAGTGGCGAGGCGATCGCTCAGGAGTTCGAGCGCTACCTGCGTCGTCGAGGCGACGGTCGCGGTGACAAGGGCGACGGCCGGGGGCCGGACGAGCCCTGGCGTCGCGAGTAAGGACAGCGAACAGCAGCGGTCAGAGCACGACGCCGAGCAGCGCGTCCACCAGGCCGCTGACGAGTTCTGGATCGTCGACACCCGAATCGGCCGCCGCATCGACTGCGGCCAAGGCGCCAGGGGTGTCGAGGTCGTCTGCGAGGCGCGCACGGACAGTGGCGAGAACGTCGTCCGCCTTCACGCCGGCCGGATCCGCGCGGATGCTGCGCCAGGCAGCCAGCCGTGACTCCGCCTCGCGCAGGCCCTCCGGGGTCCACTCCCATTCGGTGCGATAGTGGTGGGCGAGCAGCGCGAGCCGGACAGCCGCGGGATCGACGCCCTCCTCCACCAGCCGTGAGACGAGGACCAGGTTGCCCAGAGACTTGCTCATCTTCTCGCCCTGGTAGGCGATCAAGCCCGCGTGGCTGTAGACCTTGGCGAGCGGATGTCCGCTCAGCGCAGCTGCGTGCCCGGCACTCAGTTCGTGGTGCGGGAACAGCAGGTCTGCTCCGCCGCCCTGCACGGTGAAATCATGTCCGAGGTGCTTCAGTGCGATGACCGAGCACTCGATGTGCCAGCCGGGACGGCCGCGGCCCACCACGGAGTCCCACGCCGGCTCGCCGTCGCGTGCCGCCCGCCACAGGAGCGGATCGAGTTGGTCGCGTTTGCCCGGTCGATCCGGGTCGCCGCCGCGCTCGGCCGACAGGGCGAGCATCGTGGCCCGGTCGAGGTTGCTCTCGTCGCCGATTCGCCAGGGGCTCGTCTGCGCGGCCGCCGCGACATCGAAGTACACGTCGTCGGTGTCGGATCCGTCGCCGGCCCCGGTGCCCCCCTTGGTGTCTGGGGTGGGCACGCGGTAAGCCGTGCCGCGCTCGAGGAGGAGGGCGACGGCATCCGCGATCTCATCGATCACCTCGGTGACGGCGACGTAGTCCTGAGGAGGAAGGATGCGCAGCGCCTCCATGTCGCCCCGGAACAGCTCGATCTGCTGGGCGGCGAGGTCGCGCCAGTCGACGCCGGTGGCTGTTGCGCGCTCCAGGAGCGGGTCGTCGACATCCGTGATGTTCTGCGCGTAGTGCACTTCGAGGCCCGCGTCCAGCCAGACCCTCTGCAGCGTGTCGAAGGCGAGATAGGTGTTGGCATGCCCGATGTGCGTCGCGTCGTACGGGGTGATGCCGCACACGTAGAGCCGCGCGACCGGGTCCTCGGGGGTCGAGCACTGGTAGCTGTTCGACGCGCTGTCGAACAGCTGCGGCGCCGTGCCGCTTCCCGGCAGCCGGGGAACGGACGGCCTTGGCCACGCCTCAGGCACTCAGGACCCCCGTCGCCAGAAGGATCATGAGCAGTACGCCGATGACGATGCGGTAGATCACGAACGGCAGGAAACTGTGGCGCGAGATGTACCGCATGAAGAACGCGATCACGAGCAGGCCGACCGCGAACGCGACGACCGTGGCTCCGAACGTGTCGAGCGCGTTGAACACCTCGGGCGTGCACGTGCCTGCTGCAGCCTCGGCGCTGCCCGCGATGCACGGATGCTTCACGGACTTGTACAGCTCGTACAGTCCGCTGCCGAACACGGCCGGCATGGCGAGCAGGAACGAATACCGGGCAGCAGCGCTGCGCTGATAGCCCATGAACAGTCCGGCGGAGATGGTGCCGCCGGATCGTGAGACGCCAGGAATCAGCGCGAGGGACTGGGCGAGACCGTAGATGGCCGCGTGACCCCACGTGAGCTCTGACACGCGGCGCGTCTTCGCACCGAAGTGATCGGCGAGCCACAGGACGATCGCGAACACGATGAGCATGATCGCGACGATCCACAGCGAGCGGAACGTCGTCTCGATGTCTTTCTGGAACAGCAGGCCGAGGATGACGATCGGGATGCTGCCGACGATGATCATCCAGCCCAGCTTGGCGGTCGCGTCGCCCCGCGGAATGCGCCCGAACAGTGCCAGGAACCACTGCTTGATGATGTGGGTCACGTCGCGCCAGAAGTACACGAGCACCGCCAGCTCGGTGCCGAGCTGGATGATGGCGGTGAATGCAGCCCCGGGATCCGCTCCCGTGCCGATGAGCTCGCCGACGATGCGCACGTGAGCGCTCGAGGAGATGGGAAGGAACTCGGTGAGCCCCTGCACGAGGCCGAGGATCAGCGCGTTGACGAAGTCCATCGCACCCTTTCGGTCAGTAGGTGGCCAGGAGGTGGCGCAGGACGGTGCGTCCGAACACGAGCGAGTCGAGCGGCACGCGCTCGTCGACGCCGTGGAACATGGCTGGGAAGTCGATGCCTGCCGGCAGCTGAAGCGGAGCGAATCCGTATCCGGTGATGCCGAGGCGGCTGAGTGCCTTGTTGTCCGTTCCTCCGGAAAGGAGGTACGGCAGCACGACGGCGTCGCGATCGTGCGTCAGCAGGGCATCCCTCATCGCATCGACCAGTTGGCCGGCGAACGGAGCCTCAAGCCCGATGTCGCGATGAACGATCTCGATGTCGACCTCGTCGTCGACCAACTCGCGCACCTTCAGGAGCACGTCGTCCTCTTCGCCGGCGAGCGTGCGGATGTCCACGAGCGCTTCCGCGCGCTCCGGCACCACATTGTGCTTGTAGCCAGCCTTCAGCAGCGTGGGGTTGCTCGTGGTGCGCAGCGTCGCGCGGATGAACCCGGATGCCGTTCCGCTGCGCAGCACCACCTCGTCGGGTCCGAGAGCGACCGGGTCGACCCCGAGCAGGCGTGCCAGCTCTCCGATCAGCTGCGTGGTCGTGTCGGTCAGCCGCAGCGGCCACTCGTGCCGTCCGATGGCGACGACCGCCTCGGCGAGCTTGGTGACGGCGTTGTCCGCGACCATACGGGATCCGTGGGCGGCGCGACCGCGGGCGATCAGCCGGATCCAGACCAGGGACTTCTCCCCCGTCTGCAACAGATACGCGCGCTTTCCGCCGACGTCGACCGAGTATCCGCCGACCTCGCTGATGGCCTCTGTCGCGCCCTCGAACACCTCGGGATGCTCGTCCACCATGAAATGCGAGCCGAAGAGTCCACCGTCCTCCTCGTCGGCGAAGAACGCGATGACCAGGTCGCGTTCCGGAGCCTCCCCCGCCCGGACGATGTCGCCGAGCGCCGTGAGGATCATCGCGTCCATGTTCTTCATGTCCACGGCGCCGCGGCCCCAGAGCAACCCGTCGTGGATCTCGCCGGCGAACGGATCGAAGGTCCAGTCGGCGGGATCCGCTGGGACGACATCCAGGTGCCCGTGCACGACCAGGGCCGGCTTGTCCTTGCTGCGTCCCTCGACGCGTGCGATGACCGTTGTGCGGTCTGGACGGGACTCGTACGTGCGCGGCTGGAGCCCGAGGGAGGCGAGGTGGTCGCTGACGTAGGCGGCGGCATCCGTCTCGCCCTTGGCCCGCCCCTCACCCCAGTTCGTGGTGTCGATGCGGATGAGGTCCCTGGCGATCCGGGCGGTCTCATCGAGCTGCGGCTCGGGCTCCCGCTCGACGGCACTCTGCTCGGCGTCGTTCGGGGTGGTCATGCTGCAACGCTACCGGCCATGCGCACACCGCGACCAATCGGATCCCCTGCGATCCGCCCCCTCCAGTGGTGCTCCCGGTGTGCACGGAGGCCCTCTGAAACCGTGCTAATCTCGTACGTCGGCGGTTGAAACCTCAACTTCCGAACTGCGCGCGGGTGGCGGAATAGGCAGACGCGCTAGCTTGAGGTGCTAGTGCCCTTTATCGGGCGTGGGGGTTCAAGTCCCCCCTCGCGCACAAACCAAAGAGAGCCGGTCCAGTGGACCGGCTCTCTTTCGTTTGCGCATAAGGGTGTCCCCTTGAACCGCCCCGGGTGGGCCCCCGCGGCCAGAGGCTCCGCGCGCTGCGAAGCAGGGTGTGGAGGGGCCGCAGGGACAAGTCCCCCCTCGCGGTTTCGAAGCATCGCTTCGAAGCCGAGCCTCGGTCTCGGTGCTCGACGAACCGGACCCACTCAGCGCAACGGCGTCCAGCCGAAGGGGACGGGACCGGATCCCAGCGCCCGTTCGCGGTCGGCAATGGCCGACCACCCCTGAGCCTCGTCCTCGGAGTCGAATCCACCGCGGGCGAGGCGGACGCCCACGTCGTCCTGATGTGTGCGCGGGTCGCCGCCGCGGCGAGTCGATGCGCGGACGCTCCATGCGTCATCCGCGAATCCACCGCCGCGGAACACGCGATAGGCGCCGTAGCGTGCGGGGTCGAGCAGGTCCCAGCACCATTCCCACACGTTGCCGAGGGTGTCGAACAGGCCGTTCAGGTTCGGATGCTTGCCGCCAACGTTCTGCGGCGATCCGACGCCATCTGTGCTGGTCCAGGCGATCTCCGCGAGCGGCCCGTACTGCGGACCGATCGAGCCGGCACGACACGCGAATTCCCATTCGGCCTCTGTCGGAAGGCGGTAGCCGTCCGAGTCCACGTGCCAGGTGACGTCTTCGCCGTCGAACGTGTACGCCGCATCGAGGCCCTCCCACTCGGATGCGGCGTTGCAGACGCGGATCGCGCGCAGCCAGCTGACATCGACGGCCGGCCGGCGTGGATGCGACGCCGTCTCGCCGATGAGCTCGGCCAGCTGCTCCTGGGTGAGGGCATAGACCCCGATCTGGAACGGCTCCAGCTCCACCGGGCGCTTCAGCGACCGGCGGGCATCGTGGAGGGTCACGGATCCCCCGGCGGCGGGCGCCAGCTCGATGTCGGCCACCGCGGCAGTATGCCACGGCGCCGCCGCCGGACCGTCGTGTCGGCATCGGCAGTGGGCAGCGAACGGCGGATGCAGGCGGACGCTCCGCGCGCTGCCGCGTGGCACAGGCACCCGCTGCAGACGCCGTGCCACGCTGACGTGGACGCGACGAGAGGGGACTCGATGCACGCGGACACGCCGAATGCCAGCGACGCGGCGGGATTCCTCGCAGGGCTCGATCCCTGGGATGTGGCCTTCGCGGTGATCAGCGTTGTGCTGGGCATCGTCTTCGGGGTGCTGGCCAAGCGCGGTACTCAGGCTCTGCTCGCCCGCATTCCCAGCATCCCTGAGACCGTGGCGAAGCGGATCGCCAGCACGGTGCGGCTGGTGCTCATCCTGCTCGGCGTCGGGATAGCGCTCACGTTCCTCGGTGCTCCCATCCAGCCGGTGATCGCTCTGGCGATCGTGCTCGCGGTGATCGCGGTTCTGGCGCTGCGCGGGATCGCCGAGAACTATGCGGCCGGACTCGTCATCCAGACGCGGCGGCCGTTCACCAGGGGTGACGTCGTGCGGATCGGCGACTACGAGGGCGTGGTGGCCGAGATCAATGGGCGGTCGGTCGCCGTGCGGCAGTTCGACGGATCCATCGCGCACATCCCGAACGCGAGCGTGCTGTCCAATCCGTTCCTGAACGAGTCGGAGCGCACGGCGCTCCGCGGCGAGCTCGAGGTGCGGGTGAGGTATCGGGATCGCGACGATCTCGACTCGGTCGTGGAGGGCATCCGCTCGGCCTGCGCGGGGGTGAGCTCGCTCATCGACGGCAAGCACGCCGAGGTGCTCTTCGTGGCACTCGCCCCGGATCGTGCGACGCTCGCCGTGCGCTACCGGCACCGTCCGACGCACAAGGGCGCGACTCGATCCGACATCGTCTCCGCCGTCTATGGCGCCGTTGCCGACCGGGATGCCGTCGTGACATCGGAGAAGGTGGATCCGCCGCTCACTCCCCCGGCCGTTCTCTAGTCGACGCGATGTGGTGCATCGGTGTCACCGAGTCGCGTCGCGTCAGGATGCGAGCGGCTCGATGAGCGACGGATCGTCGGGATCGGCCGTGCGGGAGTTGTTCACCTTCGGGTCGACTTCGTAGCTCGTGACGGTGCCCGCCACCTTCTCGGATTCAGCCGTCAGCAGCTGGACCATGTTCTGCTTGCCGGGCTCGTCGAGCTTGTCGGGGGTGAGGAACTCGTCCCAGGCGTCCCGCTCGAGGAAGACCGGCATGCGGTCGTGGATCTCGCCTGAGGCGTCCCTGGCCTCCCTGGTGATGATCGCGGTGGACACCTGCCACTCGTCGTCGACCTTGCGCACCGTGTAGATGCCTGCAGCTGCCAGCAGGCCGCCGTCGCCCGAGTGCAGGAAGTGGGCGCGCTTGTGGCCGGGCTCGCCCGTCCACTCGTAGTAGCCGCGCATCGGGACGATGGCCCTCGAGGAGGCGAATGCACCCTTCCAGAGTCCGTTGCTCGTCACGGTCTCGATGCGGGCGTTGAAGTTGGGACGCTTGGATTCGCGCATGAAGGCGGGGTGGAAGTCCCACACGGCGCCGTCGACGCTGCGTCGCACCTCCCCCGTGCCCTTGTCGACTCGCTCCCTCACGATGGGCACGACGTCGGTCGGCGCGATCGAGTAGCTCGGACGCCAGTCGTTCAGGTCGCCGCCCGCGGCGACGAACTCCGTGATGAGCTCGTTGACGTCGTCGTCCATCGCGAAACGTCCGCACATGTGCGACCTCCTGTCGGCGGTGCTTCTCAGCCTTGTGTTGTTCTCTCGGAAGGCTACTCGGCACCGCAGATGGGCTCACTCGTCTCGCTCAGCGGTCCACGGGTGAGCAGGAACGAGCGTCGAGGACGGAATTCTTCCCCGAATGAGTGAACGGGACAACACGCCGTAGAGGTTTGACAGTTTCGAATATGCGTTCGAAACTGGAAGAGTGACGCTTCTCGCCGAGTACTACTCCCCCGCCTCCCCGGCGGAGCCATGGGAGAGTGCCGCTGCGGAGCGGCGTGCTGGTGCCGACGAGTCGTGGGATGGCGCTCGAGCCGGCTCCTCTGAGCGCGCGGGGCAGGACGATCGCGCAGCAGTCGAGCGGGCACGAGCCGACCTGGATCGGCTGCTGAGCCTGCGTTCGAAGCTGGGCGAGCTGGAACGCACCAGGGTGGACGACGGCGCACTGCCAACGCATCCCGCGCTGGGGGCGCTTCTCCCCGGCGGCGGGCTGCAACCGGGTGGGGTGTACTCGGTCGGAGGGTCCACTTCCATCCTCATGGCGCTGCTCGCAGGCCCCAGCGCCGACGGTGCATGGTGCGCCGTGGTGGGGATGCCGGGGTTCGGCGCCGAGGCTGCCGCACTGTCCGGCGTCGACCTCGACCGGCTGGTGCTGGTGCCGTATCCCGGCGACAGGTGGTTCAGCGTGACGGCGGCGCTGGCGGATGCGGTGAGCGTCGTCGTCACCACTCCCAGGACCATGGTCGGCGATGCGGAGGCGGCCAGGCTGGCAGCCCGGTTGCGGCAACGCGGCGCCGTGCTGCTCGTCTGCGGGCGATGGCCGCGCGTGGATGCCACGGTGGGTGTGGCATCCAGCGCGTGGTCGGGGGTCGGTGAAGGGCACGGTTACCTGGCGGCACGCGAGCTCACGGTGACGGCGGAGAGCCGGTCGTGGGGGCGTGAGCGTCGGGCGACGCTCCTGCTGACACCCGATGGACGCCTGCAGGACGCCGCGCCCGCGACGAAAGCACCGCGTCCGATTCCGCTGCACGCCGTGCGCGCCGGCCAATCGCAGGGCAGTCGTCCCGCCTTGGCGTCCGACGTGTCGCAGCGGCTGAGGGCGGTGGGCTAGGTGCTCCCAGAGAGGGACCGCGATGTGCAGACCGTGCTGGCACTCGACAGCGGTGTGCCGGGCGGGGACCGGCGCACGGAACAGCACAGTCCACGCCGCACACTGCTGCTCTGGTGCCCGGACTGGCCGGTGCGGGCCGCGGTGGCTGCCGGGCTGGCGGAGGACGGGCATCCGGTCGCGCTCATCGACAAGGGGCTGGTGTTCGCCTCATCGGCAGAGGCGAGGCGCGAGGGCGTGCGTCGTGGGCTGCGCGTGCGGGAGGCGCAGTCGCGGTGCTCGTCCCTCGTCGTGCTGCCCTACGACGCCGCACTCGACCAGCGGGAGTTCGAGCCGTTGCTGACGGCGATCGAGCAGGCGATCCCCGGCGTGCAGCCCGTTCGGCCGGGGCTGTGCGCTCTGCGGGCGCGCGGGCCTGCGCGGTTCTACGGCGGGGAGGATGCCGCGGCATTCCAGCTGCTCCGCGTCGCCGCCGAGCACGGCTCCCCCGACGCCTGCGTGGGCATCGCCGACGGGCCGTTCGCCGCTGAGCAGGCGGCGCGGGCTGCATCGCGTCCGTGGGGAAGGCGGAGCGCGAGGGCGCCGGACGCCGCAGCGGCGAACGATCGTGTGCTGATCGTCGAGCCGGGCGGATCCGCAGCGTTCCTCGCCCCGCTGCCGGTCGACGCGTTCGGATACGACGTGCAGCTCACCACGCTGTTCCACCGGCTCGGCCTGGACACGATCGGGGCCGTGGCGGCGCTGGATCCGCTCGAGCTGGAGGACAGGTTCGGTCAGGAGGGCGTCCGCGCGCACGCCCTCGCCACGGGTGTGGAGCGGACAGTCGTGGTGCCGAGGGATCCGCAGGCCGTGCTGGAGCGATCCATCCCGTTCGAACCGGGACTGGAGCGTGCGGACGAGGTGACATTCGCCTTCCGGCAGACCGCTGACGACTTCGTGGCATCCCTCTCCGCCCAGAAGCTCGTGGCCACGGCGGTGACGATCGTGGTGCGCTCCGAGTCGGGGGCGGAGAGCGAGCGCACGTGGCTGCATCCGAGGTGGTTCACGGCGCCCGACGTCGTGGATCGTGTGCGATGGCAGCTGCAAGGTGCCGGCGTCGACAGCGGACTGGACTCCGCCGTCGTCGAGGTGACGGTGAAGCCGGAGGCGGTGGACGCCGCGAGCCACCACGAGGACGGCCTGTTCGGCGGCGGCCCTGACGAGCGAGTGCACCACGCGCTCTCCCGCGTGCAGAGCATGCTCGGGCACGACGCCGTCGGCACCGCCGCCGTCGCGGGAGGACGGATGCTCGCCGATCGCACGGTACTGGTCCCGTGGGGCGATCGTGCTCCGGATGCCGTGGCCGGCGACCGAGCGAAGCCGTGGCCCGGATCCCTCCCGCCGCCGCTGCCGTCAACGGTGTATTCGCCGCCGGTGCGGTGCGCGGTGCTGGCGGCATCCGGCGCTCCCGTCGACGTGGATGACGCAGGCGAGCTCACGGCCGATCCGGTGGGCTTCTCCCCCGTGCCGGGCAGGCCGCTCGGCGTTGCAGGATGGGCGGGACCGTGGCCAATCGAGGAACGCTGGTGGGATGCGGACGCCGTCCGCGCCGTGCATCGCCTGCAACTCGTCGACTCGAGCGGCGGCGCCTGGCTCGTGCTGCTCGAACGAGGCCAGTGGATGCTCGAGGCTCGCTATGACTGAGCTCCGATCGCTGGTCGGGCTTGGCGGAAGCAGGAGGGGATCTCTCGGCCGGCTGGTTCCGACAGGCTCACTCATCGGCGCGGGGGTGACCTGACATGGGCTGGAAGAACCCGCCGATCCCGTGGTCGGAACTGGAGCGCACCCTGTCTGGGCGTCGTCCGCCTGAGGGAGATCTCGCTGCGCTGGACTCTCCGGCCCGCAGCGTGAAGCGACGCACGTACCGAGGTGAGCCGATCACGCCGATCGACGGCCCGTATGTGCCGTACGCCGAGCTGCACGCGCACTCCCACTACAGCTTCCTCGACGGCGCCAGCGCGCCCGAGCGGCTCATCGAGGAGGCCGCACGGCTGCGACTGAACGCCATCGCCCTCACGGATCACGACGGGATGTACGGCATCGTGCGCCTCGCGGAGGCGGCGGAGATCCACACGGCGGTGAAGACCGTGTTCGGCGCAGAACTCTCGCTCGGGCTCGGGAAGCCGCAGAACGGCGAGGCGGATCCGGAGGGCACGCACCTGCTGGTGCTCGCTCGCGGCGAGGAGGGATACCACCGGCTGGCTGGCGCGATCACCGACGCCCAGCTGCATCCCGATGCCGAGAAGGGACGGCCGGTGTACGACATCGACGCACTCGCCGACCAGGCCGGCGGCCACTGGACCGTGCTCACCGGATGCCGCAAGGGCGCGGTGCGGCAGGCGCTCGCCGCAGGAGTGGGCGCGGGCAGCGGCGGCGGCGTCTTCGGCAGATCGGTGCACCAGGAACTCGACATGGGCACGGTGTTCGGAGACGTCAGGGTCTTCGGGGAACGGACCGCGGATGCCGCGCTGCAGGGCTTCGATGCGACATCCGGAGTCGACGTGGGGGCGGCATCCCGCGCCATCGACGAGCTCGTCGAGCTGTTCGGCGCCGAGCACGTGGTCGTCGAGCTGTTCGACACCGGGTCCCCGCTGGACACCGTGCACAACGATGTTCTGTACGCGCTGGCCGAGCGCAAGGGTCTGGCATCCGTCGCGACGGGTCTCGTGCACTACGCGTCGAAGGCGGAGCGGCCGCTCGCCACGGCGATGGCAGCCGTGCGGGCACGCCGCAGCCTGGACGAGATCGACGGCTGGCTTCCCGCGGCGGCGACCACCGGGATGCGCACGGGGGCGGAGATGGCGAAACGGTTCGCGCGCTACCCGGGCGTGATCGAGCGCACGGTCGAGATCGCCGACAGCCACGCCTTCTCGCTGAGCTCGGCCAAGCCCAAGCTGCCCAAGCAGGACGTGCCGCATGGCCACACGCCGATGAGCTACCTGCGCCGGCTCGTCGAGGAGGGCATCGCGGAGCGATACCCGGCCGACTATCCGCACGCGAGCGCCGAAGCGGTGCTGGCGCGCATGGAGCAGGAGCTGTCGGTGATCGAGGCGAAGGACTTCCCCGGCTACTTCCTCATCGTGTACGACATCGTGCGGTTCGCGCGGGAGCGCGGCATCCTGTGCCAGGGTCGCGGATCGGCCGCGAACTCGGCCGTCTGCTACGCCCTGAAGATCACGTCGGTGGACTCCATCCAGTACAAGCTGCCGTTCGAGCGCTTCCTCTCCAGCATGCGGCCGGAGGAGCCCGACATCGACGTGGACTTCGACGCCAGGCGGCGTGAAGAGGTCATCCAGTACGTCTTCGGCAAGTACGGCCGCAGAAATGCCGCCCAGGTGGCCAACGTGGTCAGCTACCGGCCGAAGAACGCGGTGCGCGACATGGCGAAGGCGCTCGGCCACTCCACGGGACAACAGGACGCCTGGTCCAAGCAGGTCGAGAGATATGGGCCGGATGTCTTCACCGGCGACCACGACATCCCGGATGCCGTGGTCACGCTCTCGAAGCAGCTGCTGACCGCGCCGCGGCACCTGGGTATCCACTCCGGCGGCATGGTGCTCACGGATCGTCCCGTCGGCGAGGTGGTTCCCGTCGAACACGCCCGCATGGAGAACCGCACGGTGCTCCAGTGGGACAAGAACGACTGCGAATGGATGGGCCTGGTCAAGTTCGACCTGCTCGGTCTCGGCATGCTCGCCGCCGTGCAGTACATGTTCGACATGGTCGAGCAGCACCTCGGGGAGAAGTGGACGCTCGCCGACCTGCCCAAAGAGGAGCCGGCGGTCTACGACATGCTGTGCAGGGCTGATGCCATCGGCGTGTTCCAGGTGGAGAGCCGCGCCCAGCTCGGCACACTCCCCCGCCTGCTGCCGCGCGAGTTCTACGACCTCGTGATCGAGGTGGCGCTGATCCGGCCGGGACCCATCCAGGGTGGGGCCGTGCATCCGTACATCCGCCGCAGGGCTGGCAAGGAAGACGTCGTGTACGCGCACGAGGATCTCATTCCGGTGCTGGAGCGCACGAAGGGCATCCCGCTGTTCCAGGAGCAGGTGATGCAGATGGCGATGGCCATCGGCGACTGCACGGGAGAAGATGCGGACCTGCTGCGGCGGGCGATGGGATCCAAGCGCGGCATCGAGAAGATCGGCACGCTGCGCGACAAGGTCTTCGGCGGCATGGCGAGGCGCGGACTCGACGAAGCGGCACAGCAGGGCATCTGGTCGCAGATCGAGGCGTTCGCCGACTTCGGATTCGCCGAGAGCCACGCGCTCAGCTTCGCGCTCATCGTTTACGCCAGCTCGTGGCTCAAGCTGCACTATCCCGCGGTGTTCCTTGCCGCGTTGATCAAAGCGCAGCCGATGGGCTTCTACTCGCCGCAGTCGCTCACCCAGGATGCCGTGCGGCACGGCGTGATCGTGCGTCACGCCGACATCAACAGCTCCGGCGTGCATCCGGACCTCGAATCGGTCGACGAGCGCACAGCCGCTGCGGCGACACCTGGCGGCATGGACTCCTGCCTCGCACAGAAGCAGCCGTCCATTCCGAAGAAGTTCGACCGCACCGACCAGGATGTCTCCCTCTCCCACCGCAGAGACGGCGCGCTCGCCGTGCGCCTCGGCCTCGCCGGCGTGAACACGATCGGTGAGAAGCACGCGGGGCGCATCGTCGAGGAACGGGATGCATACGGCCCGTACACGAGCATGGACGACCTCGCCCGCCGCGTCGGCCTCACCGCCCCGCAGCTGGAGGCGCTGTCAGCGGCAGGCGCGTTCGAGTCCCTCGGGCTCACCCGCAGGCAGTCGCTGTGGGCTGCAGGGCCGGCATCCAGGGAGCGGCGGGACTACCTGCCCTCCACAGCCGTGTTCGTGCAGCCTCCGCTGCTGCCCGTGCTGTCGGCATCCGAGCAGACCGTCTACGACCTGTGGGCGACGGGGATCTCGCCGGGCGACCACCCGATGCACCACGTTCGGGAGGCGATGGCGGGGCGTGGCATCCGCCCCATCGCCGACCTGCAGCACGTGGAGACCGGCACCAGGGTCGAAGTCGCCGGAGTGGTCACGCACCGGCAGCGGCCCGCGACGGCCAGCGGGATCACGTTCATGAACATCGAGGACGAGGGCGGCATGCTCAACGTGATCTGCAGCGTCGGGGTGTGGGGGCGCTACCGCAGGATCGCGCGCGAGTCGCCGGCGCTGGTGGTGCGCGGCATCCTGGAGCGCACGGAGGAAGGGGTCGTGAACATCGTCGCCGACCGGTTCGAGTCCCTTGCGCTGAAGGCGCGCACCGTCTCGCGCAACTTCCAGTAGAGCTTGCGCACGCAGAGACTTCCGGTGCCGGAACCCGGATGTCAAGCCCTGGTGAACACTGCGCCTCTCGACGAGCATCGAATGACTCGATCAGTTCGGGTGAGCAACCACCTCGAGAGGGAGGCGACATGGGCAACGAAGAGAAGTTCGAGAACAAGAAGGACGAGCTCTGGGGCAAGGCCAAGGAAGCGACCGGTGACGCCACCGGCGACGACGAGCTGAAGCGGCAGGGCAAGTTCGATCAGACCAAGGCGAACCTCAAGCAGGCGGGCGAAAAGGTCAAGGACGCCTTCACGGACAACGACTGACCGAGTACCCGCAATCGTCACCGTGCATCGGGCCGCCTTTCTGGCGGCCCGATGTCGTGTCTGGGGCCCTCTCGCTGCTCGGTTCGCAGATCTCTCCGTCGCGGGTCAACCTCTGGCCCGCCTGGCCGCCAGCGGCAGAAGGATCCAGAGCGCCACGACGACCGCCGCCGTGATGCCGCCGGCCACGAGCCCGGCGGCGCGCGACAGCACGACGTCGAAGATGAACAGCACGACGCCGATCACGAGCAGGCCCACCGTGGCGAGCGTGATGCGCAGCAGCACGTTGCCGATCACCACGAGCTCGCGCTTCACGTGCCTCCGGAACAGCCAGCGGTGCAGGCTCACCGGGGTGAGGTTGAGCGCGGTCGCTGTCGCCGCGAGGCACACGAGCACGAGATAGATGGTCGACGAGAAGGCGTCCAGAGTCGTGAATCGGGGCTGGAACGCCAGCGCGAGCAGGAACCCGGTGATGATCTGAGTGCCGGTCTGCGTCACCCGCAGCTCTTGCAGGATGTCCGACCAGTTGCGGTCCGACCGCTGCACGACCGTCTCCGTGCGGCCGTCGTCGGGGATGTCATCGGTGATGTCGCCGAGCTCGCTCTGATCCACTCGTGAATGCTAGGCCGAGTCCCACGATGGCGGATGTGCGCGGCGCGATCGCCTGCCGCGCACGGACATCACGCCGCCGCGGTCACGGCCCGTCGAGGAGCTGCTGCCATCCGTCTCCCGCGGCGTTCTCGAAGATGAGGCTCGTTTCGGTGTGCGCGACGGCGGGGTTGCCGGTGAGGTGGTCGAGCACGAAGTCGCGCAGCTCTCCGGCATCCCGTGCTGCGACGTGCAGCAGGTAGTCGTCGGCACCCGCCGTGTGGAACAGCGCGATCACGCCTGGCAGGTGCGGTGCAGCGGCGCGGAATGCGTCGATCTGGGCGCGGGAGTGCTTCGCCAGCCGCACCGCGATCATCGCCTGCAGCGGGATGCCCGCAGCCTTCAGGTCCACGTCGAGCCGGTATCCGGCGATCACGCCCCTTCGCTGCAGGTTCCTCAGCCGCAGCGAGACCGTCGACTCGGCGACGCCCGCCTCCGCAGCCAGAGCGGCACCGGAGATGCGGGCGTTGCTTGAGAGTGCGAGCACGAGCGCACGGTCGACGGGATCGAGTTCGGGAACCTTCGATTCGGACATCCGAACGGCCTGCTCTCCCACAGAATCTGTGATGAAAGGTGATTTCCTCGCAGCATATTCGACTCACAGACGCAAGGGTGGTGGATTCTGCTGTCATTGAGGCATGACAGTGTCGTCGATCCACCCCAGTACGCCCTCTTGCGCCCACCTGGAGACCCGCGCGGTCCACGCGGGCATGGAGGGTGTTGCCGAATCCGGATCGCACGTTCCGCCGATCGATCTCTCGACGACGAATCCGCTGCCCGGCATCGAGGCGGGCGGAGATTCGTACGAGAACCTCGCGACCGGCGGTGTGCTGAATCCGGGAGACTCTGCTGTCTATCAGCGGCTGTGGCAGCCGGGCGTCGCCCGATTCGAGCGTGCCCTCGCGGATCTGGAGGGAACGGAGGAGTCCGTCGCCTTCGCCTCGGGGATGGCCGCGCTCTCCGCCTGCCTGATGGCCGCCGTCGCCGCCGGCACGCCGCACATCGTCGCGGTGCGTCCGCTCTACGGCGGCACGGATCACGTGCTCGCCACCGGCCTGCTCGGCACGAGCGTGACCTGGGCGACGCCGGACGGTATCGCCGACGCCATCCGGCCGAACACGGGTCTCGTCGTGCTGGAGACGCCGGCGAACCCCACGCTCGAGCTCATCGACATCGCGGATGCTGTCGCGCAGGCGGGCAGCGTGCCGGTCCTCGTCGACAACACGTTCGCCTCCCCGGTGCTGCAGCGCCCGGCCGAGCAGGGCGCGCGGCTGGTGCTGCACAGTGCCACCAAGTACCTCGGCGGTCATGGTGACGTGATGGGCGGAGTCGTCGCGACGGATGACGCCTGGGCGCGCCGCCTGCGCGGACTCAGAGCGCTCACCGGCGGCCTGCTGCATCCGTTCGCGGCGTACCTGCTGCACCGCGGCCTGCGCACGCTACCCATCAGAGTGTGCGCCCAACAGGAGACCGCAGCGGAGCTGGCCAGGCGGCTGCAGGATCATCCTGCTGTGCGACGGGTGATGTACCCGGGGCTGCCGGGACAGGATCCGCTCGGCCTGCTCGGTCGGCAGCTGGAGGGTCCCGGATCACTCATCTCGCTCGACCTCGGCGACTACGACGGTGCCGTGCGCTTCACCGAGGCGTGCCGCTTGGTGTCGCACGCGGTGTCGCTCGGCGGTGTGGATTCGCTGGTGCAGCATCCGGCGTCGCTCACGCATCGCCCTGTCGAGGCCGACGCGAAGCCGAACGCCGGTGTCGTGCGGCTCTCGGTCGGGCTCGAACACGTTGACGACCTCACCGACGACCTGATGGCCGCGCTCGACGTCGCCGCGGGCATGCGGAGGGAGACGACCGACATGCTCGCTCGATAGGAGGGGTTGTGTCAACCGACCGCGGTGCGCCCGGCGGGGACGGGCGCAGCATTTCGGTAACGGGACACGCTCTCGCTTGCGGCGGCGTGTACGCCGCAAGTATCGCGACTGTCCGGCGAGTCGACCGCGGTGCGCCCGGCGGGGACGGGCGCACAAAACAAAACAGCTCAGTGGTGTCCGAGACGCTTGCGGAGCAGGTCGATGCGCGCCTGCAGCTGCGTCACGCTCGCCTGTGCGACGGTGGGACCACCGCACAGGCGGCGCAGTTCGGCGTGCACGAGCCCGTGCGCCTCCCCCGAATTCTTCGCGTACAAGCCGACGAGGCTGTTCAGAAGACTGCGCTGTTCCTTCAGCGTGCGGTACACGGGTGCCGGCGGTGACTGCTGCGGTTCACCGGATGCCGACGGCTTGCGATTCGCCGCCCGCTTGGCCTGCCTCGCCTGCCTGGTGCGCAGCAATTCGTGCACCTGGTCCGGTTCGAGCAGCCCGGGGATGCCGATGAAGTCCCACTCCTCGTCGCTGCCCGGCTCGGCGAATCCGCCGAACTCGGTTCCGTCGTACATGACGCGGTCGAAGGCCGCATGCGAGTCCAACGCCTCGAACGCGAACTCCTGCTGCAGCGAATCGGATGCCTTGTCGTTCCGTTCCGCTGCCGCCATCATGGCGTCCTCGGGGTTCCACAGGTCTCCTTCGCCGTCCGTCGACATACGGTCGAGCGCGTGGTCGCGCTCCAGTTCGAGCGCCCGCGCCAGCGCCATCAGCACTGGAACGTCGGGCAGGAACACGGATGCCGTCTCCCCGCGCCGCCTGGCCCGCACGAAGCGTCCGATGGCCTGGGCGAAGAACAGCGGAGTGGAGGCACTCGTTGCGTAGACGCCGACGGCCAGCCGTGGCACGTCCACGCCTTCGGAGACCATGCGCACCGCGACCATCCATCGCGAGTCGTCTTCGGCGAACTCGGCGATCCTCTCGCTGGACTCCTTCTCGTCCGAGAGGACGACGGTGACCTTCTCGCCGCAGATGGACTCCAGGATGGCGGCGTACGCCCGCGCCGCGACCTGATCGGTCGCGATAACCAGTCCACCGGCATCCGGAACCTGCTGCCGCACCTCGGACAGCCTCCGGTCGGCGGCGTGCAGCACCTGCGGGATCCATTCGCCCTTCGGATCGAGCGCTGTGCGCCACGCCTGCGACGTGATGTCCTTCGTGTTGCCCTCGCCGAGCCTGGCCTCCATCTGGTCGCCGGTCTTCGTCCGCCAGCGCATGTGGCCCGCGTAGACCATGAACAGCACAGGGCGCACGACGCCGTCGGCAAGCGCGCGGCCGTATCCGTAGTTGTAGTCGGTGCGCGAGGTGCGGATGCCTTCCCTGTTCTGTAGGTACGTCACGAACGGAATCGGCGACGTGTCGCTGCGGAATGGCGTCCCGGTGAGGGACAGCCGCCGCTCTGCCCGCTCGAACGACTCGCGGATGGCGTCGCCCCAGCTGAGCGCGTCGCCTCCGTGGTGCACTTCGTCGAGGATGACGAGCGTGCGGCGGTCCATGGTGATGTCTCTGTGCAGCGACGCGTTCACCGCCACCTGGGCGTACGTGACGGCGATGCCCCGGTAGTGCGATCCGTAGCGGCCGTGCGCGTTCTTGAAGTTCGGGTCGATCGGGATCCCGACCCGCGCCGCCGCCTCCGCCCACTGCCGTTTGAGGTGCTCGGTCGGTGCGACGATCGTGACCCGCTCCACAGTTCGCCGTTTCAGCAGCTCGACCGCGAGCCGGAGCGCGAATGTGGTCTTCCCTGCTCCAGGGGTCGCTGCGGCGAGGAAGTCGCGCGGCTCGTATCGGAAATAGGCCTCCAGCGCCTCCGCCTGCCACGCCCTGAGCTTGCTCGCCGTTCCCCACGGAGCTCGGGCGGGGAACGACGGTGAGAGGTGCTCGATGGCCCAGGTGCCGACCGTGCGAGACGTGTCCGCGGGCGCGGCGCGGGACATGGCTCCGATCCCGGCGTCGTCGCGCGTGGTGCCGTCGAGTGCGGTGCCGTCTGGTGCTGTGTCGTCGGGTGCGGTGCTGCCTGGCGCTGTGCCGTCGAGGCGGGTTCCGTCGATGCGCGTGAGCACGGCATCCTCGTGCGCGTCATCGGGCTGCCAGTCGTCGGCCGGGGCGGAGGCGGGGGTCGAGGTGCTCACTTGGATCCACGGTACCGAACACGGCTGACAGTCGCCGGGCATCCGCCCGGTGACCGCCGGTTTTCTCGGCCGGCTTCTCCGCCGGATCCCTTGGTGCCCCTCCTGAGCGTTCCGAATGCCGGAGGGTGCAACCGAGACCGGAGCATTCCTCCGGTCTCGGTTGCGAGAGCGTGATCTCTCCGGTCCTTGTCCCGCCGACCTCGCAGGCCGTACCGGCCGGCGGCGGGCCGGGGCGGGCTAGGGCCGGGGCAGCGGCGTGCGAGAGCAGAATGGAACGCATGACGGAACCGCTGCATCCCTTCCATCGGTACGTCGCTCTCGGCGACTCGTTCACGGAAGGGATCGGCGATCCCGACCCGAATGCGCCGGGCGGATTCCGCGGCTGGGCGGACCGCGTGGCGGAGGTGCTCGCGCGCAGCACGGACGACTTCGCATATGCGAACCTCGCGGTGCGCGGCAAGTTGATCCGGCAGATCGCCGACGACCAGGTCGATGCTGCCGTCGCGCTCGAGCCCGACCTCATCACCATCTCCGCGGGCGGCAACGACGTGATCCGTCCTGGCACGGATCCGGATGAGATCGGTCGCCTCTTCGACGACGTCATCACCTGCCTGTCGGTCACCGGCGCCACGATCGTGGTATTCACCGGCGTCGACGTCGGCTTCTCGCCCGTCTTCAAGACCATCCGCGGCAAGGTCGCGATCTACAACGAGAACGTGCGCGTGATCGCGGAGCAGCACGGATGCCTCGTCGCCGACCAGTGGGCGCTCACCGAGGTGCAGGATCAGCGCCTGTGGTCGAGCGACCGTCTGCACATGAATCCGCTCGGCCACCACACCGTCGCGCGCATGGTACTGCAGACGCTGGGCGTGCCGAACGACCTGCATCCCGCAGAGCCGCAGCCTCTGCCTGAACGCTCGTGGCGCGAGGCACGCGCCGAGGACCTCACGTGGGCGAAGGAGTACTTCGTGCCGTGGATCGTGCGTCGCATCAAGGGCGTGTCGAGCGGCGACAACGTTCGTCCGAAACGGCCGGAGCCGGAGCCTGTGACACTGCCCGGCGACCGCGACGCCGCCCTGTAGGGCGCCTGGGTGCCGCGTCGCGTGTGACTCGGCTCGACGCGCGCGCTCTGCTCAGCCGGGCCAGGGCGTCGGCGATGACTTCGGTCTTCAGCGTCCATCCGGTCACCGGAATCGTCGCGGTGGGGTCGCACGACCGACGCGCCGGTATCCTCGCAGAGCCCGTCGACGCGCGGCGGCAACGTCGCCGGAGGCCTACATGGATGAAGAGGTGCTCGAGGGCGGCAGAACCACTCCGGGTGTCGTGCGGATCGGAGACGCGGTGCATCGCCCACGCGATCACCGGTCGGACTTCGCGGCACGGGCGCTGCAGTTCCTGAACACGGTGGGGTATCCCTGGGCACCCCGCTGTCTCGGCATCGACGATGCCGGTCGCGACGTCTTCTCCTACGTCGAGGGAGCGACCACCGAGCACCCCTTGCAGCGCGACGAACGCTCCTACGCTCAGATGGGCCGCATGCTCCGACGGCTGCACGAGCTCACGGCAGGGACGGAGATCGCGCTCGGCGGTCGTTGCCTGGTCCATGGCGATCCGGGACCGTTCAACGTCGTGATGGTGGAGGGGATGCCGGCCGCCCTGATCGACTGGGACAGTGTGCACCCCGGCGATCCGATGCACGACGTCGGCTACGCAGGCTGGTCCTGGTGCATCACGACCTCCGGCAATGTGCCGGTATCCGATCAGGCGCGCAGGCTGGCCGAGTTCCGGGACGGCTACGACATCACGATGCCGAGCCAGGCGCTCCTGGCAGCCGTTGAGGAGCGGCAAGCCGCCATCATCGACGCGGAGTCCCGTCATGCGGCGGATCCCCGGTTGTCGGACGCACGTCGCGCGCACGCCCGTGCGGCTGTCGCGTGGGCGCGGGGCGACAGGGCCATCGTCGCGGCCAACCTCGGCGTCTTCCTCGAGCATCTCGGGTGAGGCCGCCTACGCCGGAGTCTCCCCCAGCACCGATCAGTCGAGCGCCGGCGGCAGGCCGAAGAGCGACAGCATACGGCTCTCGAAACGGTTCATCGCAGCGACGCGGTCGCCCGCCAGCTCGATGACCATGAGGCCGGTGCCCACGGCGGATCCGTCGGCCGTTCGCGTGTAGATGCCGAACGCCGGCTGACCGTTCGCTCTGGTCGGAACGAGTCGGATGGCGCGTCCGGACGCGAAGAGCAGCGCGCAGAACTCGCCGACGATCTCGCGTCCCCGATACTCGAGAGCCATCGGCGGCATGGACATGAACACGTCTGCGGTCAGGAGACGGATGACCGCCCGCACGTCTCCCGCCTCGTATGCGGCGACGAAACGCGCAACGGTGTCCGCCTCGGATCTCGAGCCCGCAATGGGAGGCGTGATGTCTGCCGCCGACGGGACCGCCCGCCGAAGACTGCTCCTCGCGCGTTTGAGGGCGCCGTTGACCGAGTCGACGGTGGTTTCCAGCATGTCGGCCACCTCGTCGGCGTGGAATCCCAGCACGTCTCGCAGGATCAGCACGGCCACCTGGCGAGGCGGCAGGAGTTGGAGCGCGGTGATGAAGGCGATCGAGATCGCCTCCTTCTGCTCGTAGTGCGACTCTGGACCGGGCGGTGCCACCGATGCATCGAGCAGCGCATCCGGGAACGGCTCGAGCCAGGCCACCTCGCCCAGGCTGGTCGGCTCGGGCGGCGTGACTCCGGGGATCCTCCATTCCTCGGCCTTCCTGCGCGCCGCGGATCGGCGCACATTGAGGCATCTGTTCGTCGCCACGCGATACAGCCAGGTGCGCACCGATGAGCGGCCCTCGAACCCGTGAAGCCCTTGCCACGCTGCCAGGAGCGTGTCCTGGAGCGCATCCTCAGCGTCCTGCATCGAGCCGAGCATCCGGTAGCAGTGCACCCGCAGCTCGCGAAGGTGCGGCTCGGTGAGATCGCGGAACGCATCGCCGTCACCGGCGCGAGCGCGGGTCAGCAGGTCGTCGGCCGTCACAAGGGTCATCGTCGCAGGTCTCCTTCTGCTGGGGGTAGGCATCCGCCGCACCTGTATCGACACCGCGCATCGCGCGAACTGGTCGGTGCCTGAACGACGAGTTCGCGCTCCGGCAGCTGTCTGCATCGCTGAACACGCCGGAGACACGGCGGTACGAACGAGAAGGAGATCACGATGGCCGAGCTCATCGTCACCGAGAACATCACACTCGACGGAGTCGTCTCCGTTCCGATGGAAGAAGACGGATCGAAGGACGACTGGTTCGAAACGTCCATGCGAGACGACCGGGCCGCGTGGGCGGAGGTGGAGGTCGCCGAGGCGATCGAAGCGACAGCTCTCCTGCTCGGACGTCGCACCGACGAGTACTTCGGACGGCGCTGGAACAACCGAACGGGGGTGTGGGCGGAGCGCCTCAACGCTCTGCCCAAATTCGTCGTCTCGTCGACGATCGATGAGGCGACGTGGCAGAACTCGACCGTGCTGTCGGACGACGTGGCCGACGAGGTCGCCGAACTCAAGCGCAACCTCGACGGCGTCATCGTCACCTACGGCAGCAGGCAGCTCATGCAGGCTCTGCTGAAGAACGACCTGGTCGACGAGGTGCGCCTGCTGGTGTTCCCTGTCATCCAGGGGTCCGGCGAACGATTGTTCGACGCGATCGGATCGGCGACAGCGCTCCGACTCGACTCCGTGCGACAGGTGGGCGAGGGCATCGCGCGGCTCACGTACCGGGTCGAGCGGGCCCAGTGACGCGCGGACGACCGGTTACGGGAACAGCAGCAATGGGTGCGTCAGCCTCCAGCCGAGCCCGGGATCCGTGACGGCCTTCGCCACCGTCAGCGTGCTCGTGAAGGTCTGACCGCTGCCGCTGTACGTGACGGTGCCCACGGCATCCCCCGGCTTCACCAGGGTGACGGATGCCGAACGCACGGTCACGGTGACCGGTGCGTTCGAGAAGACGAAGATGCTGCCCGCCTTCTCGCTCTTCAGGTCGGCCGAGTCGCCCCACACGCTGCGGTACGAGCCGTAGTCGGTCGACGCCGTGCCGACATTCACCTGGTGGAATCCGTCCTCGACGCTCTTCAGGAGAGTCGGCACGTCCGACCAGAGATTCGAGTAGTCGGGTGCACCGGTCACGACGCCGACGAGCTTCAGCGGATGCCCGTGCACCGTCACCGAGGCCGCGAACAGCAGGCAGTGTCCGGCCTGATCCGTCCAGCCGGTCTTGATGCCAACGATGCCGTCCTGCCCGAGCAGCTGGTTGCCGTTGTTCACGGTGCCCGCACCGGGCAGGGTGGCGGTCGGCGTGTCCACGATGACGGAGAGCACAGGGTCTGCGAGCACGAGCTTGCCGATCCCCACGAGGTCGACGGGCGTGCTCACGCTGCCTGGATCCAGGCCGGACGGATCGGTCAGGCGCGTGCCCGTGAAGTGGTGGGCGCTCAGCCAGGAGTTCGCGTACGTGAGGAACGCGTCCACGGAGCCGAATCCCCAGTTCGCCAGCGAGATGGCGTAGTTGTTCGCGCTGGGCAGGAGCATGGCCGTCAGCGCCTGCTTCTCGGTCAGCTGCTCTCCCGCGGAGACGGGCGCCCAGGAGCCGTCCTCGTCCCAGACCTGCTGCAGGATCTGCACGTCCGCGTTCGTGAACGTGATCGTCGGCCCATCGCTGCCCGCCGCAATCGGATGCTTGTCCAACAGCACCAGCGCGGTGATCGTCTTCGTCATGCTCGCGATCGGCTCGCTGGCCATGCTGCCGTTCTTCACCAGCAGGTCGTCCCGACCGACCATGCCGACGGCGGCACTCCCCCAGGCTGGGAACGCCGGTTGCACTGCTGCCGGCGTGATGGTGGACGTCGAGGACGCGGATGCAGCCTCTGCGGCGGCCGGGAGCGGAGCGATCGCGGCGAGCACGGTGTATGCGGCGACGGCGGCGACGACGCCCAGCCCGGTGAACACCACGGCGCGCCGGCGACGCAGTCCACGCCGCCGTCTCAGGGCGCGCGCAGTCCTGTCGATCGTCTCGTCATCTTCGGGCACGGCTGACATGGTACGGACCATCCCTATGCGCTCGACTCAGGAACGCGGTCTCTCTGGGAGGTCGCTGGAACCCGCAGCGCATACAGCGCCACGGCCGCAGCGGATGCCACATTCAACGAGTCCACGCCGTGCGCCATCGGGATCGTGACGACGGTGTCCGCCGCGCTCAGTGCACGACGGCTCAGGCCGTCGCCCTCTGCACCCATCACCATCGCCACCCGCTCCGGCGGATGTGCGGCGAACTCGTCGAGACTCACGGCATCGTCTGCCAGCGCGAGAGCGGCGATGTGGAATCCGGCGGCGTGAAGCCGCGGCGCGGCATCGTGCCACTCATCGATCCGCGTCCACGGCACCTGGAGCACCGTGCCCATGCTCACGCGCACACTGCGTCGATACAGCGGATCCGCGCACCGAGGCGACACCAGCACGGCGTCCGCACCGAGACCGGCGACCGCCCGGAATGCAGCGCCGACGTTGGTGTGATCAACGATGTCCTCGAGCACCACCACGCGCCGGGCGCCCTCCAGCACCTCCTCAACAGGAGGAAGCACGGGGCGGTGCATCGCCGCCATCGCGCCGCGGTGCAGGTGGAAGCCGGTGAGCGCTTCGAGCGCGCTCTCCGTGCCCACGTACACGGGGACATCCGGATGCTCCGCCAGCAGCGGCTCCAGATCCGCGAGCCACCTGTCGTGCACGAGCACCGAACGCGGGATGTGCCCAGCAGCAAGCGCGCGCGAGATCACCTTCGTCGACTCCGCGATGTACAGACCGCCGGCGGGCTCCAGCGCTCGCCGCAGCGCCACGTCGGTGAGGCGGGCGAAGTCGGACAGCTCTGGGGCATCGACCGAATCGATGGGGATGATGCGCATGCGGCGTCTTTCGCCTCAGGTCTTCCAGGTGCGGGAAACAATTCCGAAAACTGCGCTGTTTACACTGACGTCGAATGAGGGGGCGCGTGTGAGCACAGTGATGACGGCGGATCCGGCTCTGCAATCCGCTATCGACATCCTCGCAGAACGGTCGGTCGCGGTGCTCACGGGCGCCGGGATCTCCACGGACTCCGGCATACCGGACTACAGAGGTGAGGGCGCGCCGCGCCGCACTCCGATGTCGTTCGCCCAGTTCCTGGGCGATCCGCGTTCCCGCAAGCGCTATTGGGCCGGAAGCCACCTGGGATACGCCCGTTTCCGCGCTGCCGCCCCCAACGCCGGGCACCGCGCGCTCGCCGCGATGGAGGCGGCGGGCGTGATCCCCGGCGTCATCACCCAGAACGTCGACGGGCTGCACAATCAGGCCGGCTCCCGCGTGGTCGTCCCGCTGCACGGCACCATGGACCGCGTCGTGTGTCTCACATGCGGGCAGATGTACGCCCGCGAGGACATCGCTGCGCAGATCGATGAGCTCAATCCGTGGATCTCGCGACCGGAGTCGGTCACGATCGCACCGGACGGCGACGCAGAGGTGGCCGACGTCGACTCGTTCGTCATCCCCGTCTGCAGCATCTGCGGCGGCCCGCTCAAGCCCGATGTGGTCTTCTTCGGCGAGTTCGTTCCTCCGCTGCGATTCGAAGCGGCCAGGGAGCTCGTCGACGGAGCGGATGCGCTTCTCGTCGCCGGATCGTCGCTGGCCGTGAACTCCGGCATCCGCCTGGTCGAGCAGGCGCGGCGCCGTAAGCTGCCGATCGTGGTGGTGAATCGCGGAGACACGAAGGGCGACGCACGTGCGGCGCTGAAACTGAACGCCGGAACGTCCGAGACCCTCGTCGCGCTCGCCGACGCGCTGATTCCGTGACGCGCGACCACGCGCGCGGCAGCCGAGAGCGCGCCCGGGCCGCCGACCCGGTTCACCGTCGCACCCTGCTGACCCTCGTGCGGCACGGCGAGACCGATTGGAATCTTCAGCGACGCATCCAGGGTTCAGCGGACATCCCACTGAACACCACCGGAATCGCGCAGGCAGGGGCAGCGGCGGCGAGCCTCGCCGGCGCCGGATACTCGGCCGTCTACTCCAGCCCGCAATCCCGCGCGCTGCACACGGCGCGCATCATCGCAGACGCCATGCACGCCGACCCGGAGACGGATGCCGATCTGCGCGAACGCTCCTTCGGGGAGGCCGAAGGTCTCACCGATCCCGAGGTCATCGAGCGATTCCCCGACCAGGTGGTGCCTGGCAAGGAGACCAGGCGATCCGTCGTCGAGCGAACGCTGCCGGTGCTGCATCGCATCGCGCGACGGCATCCGGGCGAATCCGTGCTCGTCGTCACGCACGGCGCCGTCATCAGCTCACTGGTGCTGCACCTCACGGACGGCGCACTCCCTCGGCCCGGCGACTCGATTCGCAACCTGTCGCTCAGCCATTTCACCCACGAGGACGGCTCACTCGGGCTCGGCGACTTCAATGTGCCATCGCACGACGCCGAACTGATCCGGGCCGAATCACCCGCCGCGGTCGCGGCGGCCGCGGCTCAGGATCCTGCCGTCTCCTGGGTTCGCGCCTGACCAGCGACCTCGTTCAGCACCTCGAGAAGCGATGTGGCCGACCGTGCCCAGGTATAGCGGGATGCCGCTTCGACACTGAGTGCGGAAGCTCGCGCCCACTCCCCCGTCGCCTCCAGCCCGCGCACGGCATCGGCGAACGACGACGGATCGTGCGGGTCTGCGTACACAGCGGCATCCGCTCCGATCTCCCGGAAGATGGGAATGTCGCTCACCACCACCGGCGTCCCCACGCTCATCGCCTCGACGAGCGGGATGCCGAAGCCCTCGTCGAACGACGCAGTCACGAGCGCCGTCGCTTCGCGGAGAAGCCCGAAGTACTCCTCGTCGCTCGCCCCGTTGTGGAACACCAGTCGGGCCGTGGGCGCTGCAGCGGTGAGCCGAGCGCGATCCGCATCGCCGACCCGGCTCATCAGGTGCAGCTCGTACTCCGGCAGCTCGGCGACGGCTTTCGCCAGTGTCTCCACGTTCTTGTACGGCATGAACGATCCCATGTAGACGAGTGCCTTGCTGGACGGTGCATCGCGCGGTGTCGTCGGAACGCCGGCGGGAACCTCCGGTGCGTTCGTCACGACCCGGACCGGCTTGCGTGTGAGTCGATGCTCGGCGATCAGCGACCGAGTGGTCTCTGAGACGGCGACCACCGTGTCCGACCGGTTCAGCAGCATCCGCTGCGGCCACCACGACAGGTGATACAGCCGCCAGAGGCCCCGAACGAAAGCGGGCAGGTCGCGCGGAGGTGTGCGGTTCCGGTAGTAGATGAGGTCGTGCACCGTCAGCACGAGCCGATAGCGGCGGCCGATCGAGCCCATGGTCTGCATCGGCGTGAACACGATGTCGGGATGCAGTCTGTTCACCTGGAGAGCCACAAGCGGTTCACGCACGCTGGTGGGCGCCGACGCCATCGCCCACGGCAGGTCGGGCAGCATGTCGAGTTGCGCCCTGTCGTTGATCAGCATGGTGACGTCGTGCAGCTTCGCGAGCTCGCTGACCAGGGATGCCGTGAAGCGGCTGATCCCGTCGTGCCTGCCGATGCGCGTATACCGGCAGTCGAAGACGATCTTCATGCGTCGGTGCCGTGCTCGATCACGAAGGCGCGCACCTGGTCGGCGGCCTCCTCGGGGGCCTCGTAGTGCACGAGGTGCCCGACTCCGTTCACGACGTGCAGGCTCGCATCGGGGAACAGCGTCTGCAGGCGGCGCTGGGCAGCGATCGGCGTGATGTCGTCGCGGTCGGCGGCGATCAGCAGCACGGGCTCGGTGATCGACGACGCGTACTCCGAGACGTCGTGACCGACGGATGCCTTGAAAGCCTCCAGCACGACCGCCCGGTTCGCGAACGCACTGAAGTACTGCGCGTGCTGCCCATGGATCCATGCTCGCAGCCGTCGGTCCTTGGTCTTCGCCATCGCCTCGCTCATCACGCGCACGATGGCACGGTTGCGCAGGAGTCCGAATCCGAGGGACTCCGGCAATGCAGCGGCGAGCCAGTAGTAGAAGATGGCCAAGCGCGTGAAGATCGCCCGTGGACCCTTCAGCGCCGGTGCACCGATCGGGTTGACCAGCACGACGAGGTCGGGGCGGGGCGATTCGGGGACGGATGCCGCGGAATCCGCTCGTCCCAGCATCGCCGAGACCACGATGGAGCCGAACGAGTGCCCGAGGAGCACGAATCGGCCGGTCGGCCGCACGTCCGCGATGAAGGCGCTGAGCCACGCGGCGTAGCCGTCGATGTCGTGGACTCGCTCGGACAGCGGATCCGACGCGCCGAACCCAGGCAGGTCGGGCACGATCACACGGAACTCCGTCAGCCGCTCGGCAATCGGCTGGAGACCGTGGTGATCGCCGCGGAAGCCGTGAACCAGCACGAGCGTCGTGGCGGCGTCCGCGGCGCCGTAATCCCAGTAGGCCGTGGTGGAGCCGTCCACCTCGAGCGTGCGCGGACTCGGCTCGCGGGGTGCCGGTTGGCGCGCCGACGACGCTGTTGGCGTGGGACGGGCAGACATCACGCTCCAGTGTAGGTGGCCGATTCTGCGACCCAGCCGGGTCGGCGCTGGCAGGCACGCGGCCCACGACTCCGAAGTCCTGTACACGCGTCATAGACTCGTCAGAGCGCCATCTCGCCGCCGACGTCGTTCCGTTGTCAGCCATCGAAGCCGCAGGAGGACTCGTTCGTGACCTTCACCGCGCCCATCCAGTTGCCCGGTCTCGCCCTCGATCTCCTGTGGTACAGACGCGCGGTGTTCTACGAGGTGATGGTGCGCTCGTTCGTCGACAGCAACGGTGACGGGACGGGCGACATCCAGGGCCTCATCTCCAAGCTCGACTATCTGCAGTGGCTGGGCGTCGACGCGTTGTGGCTGCCGCCGTTCTTCGTCTCGCCTTTGCGGGACGGCGGCTACGACGTGGCGGATTACCGCGCGATCATGCCCGAGTTCGGCACCCTCGACGAGTTCCAGGAGCTCGTCACGAAGGCGCACGAGCGCAACATGCGGGTCATCATCGACCTGCCGCTGAACCACACCAGCGACCAGCACGAGTGGTTCCAGCAGTCGCGGAGCGACCCCGACGGGCCGTACGGCGACTTCTACGTCTGGAACGACACGGACGACAAGTGGCCCGACATCCGCATCATCTTCACCGACACGGAGGAGTCCAACTGGGCGTTCGACTCCGTGCGCCGGCAGTTCTTCTTTCACAGGTTCTTCTCGCACCAGCCCGACCTCAACTACAACAACCCGGCCGTTCACGAAGCCGTGTTCGAGATCGTGCGGTTCTGGCTCGACATGGGGGTCGACGGCTTTCGACTGGATGCCATCCCCTACCTCTACGAGTCCGATGAGGGCAACGGTGAGGGCGAGCCGCCGACACACGAGTTCATCAAGATGCTGCGTGCCATGCTCGACCGCGACTATCCGGGCCGCGTCATGATCGCAGAGGCCAACCAGTGGCCGCGCGAGGTCGCGGCGTTCTTCGGCACGGAAGAGGAGCCGGAGTGCCACATGGCGTTCGACTTCCCCGTCATGCCGCGCATCTTCTACTCGCTGCGGTCGCAGCGCGCCGACGAGCTCGTGCGGGTGCTCTCCGAGACCACCGACATCCCCGACGGTGCAGGCTGGGGTGTCTTCCTCCGCAACCACGACGAGCTCACGCTCGAGATGGTCAGCGAGGAGTACCGGCAGGCCATGTATGGCTGGTACGCCTACGACCCGCGCATGCGCGCCAACATCGGCATCCGGCGTCGCCTCGCTCCCCTGCTCGACAACTCGAGGGCGGAGCTGGAGCTGGCTCACGCGCTGCTCTTCGCGCTGCCAGGCAGCCCGTTCCTGTACTACGGGGACGAGATCGGGATGGGCGACAACATCTGGCTGCCGGATCGTGACTCGTCCCGCACCCCCATGCAGTGGACGCCTGACCGCAACGCCGGATTCTCCACTGCGGATCCCGGCAAGCTCTACCTGCCCGTCGTGCAGTCGCTCGTCTACCACTTCAACCAGGTCAACGTCGAGGCGCAGCTCGCACAGTCGAGATCGCTCCTCCACTGGGTGCGCAACGTCATCTACGTGCGGAAGGCGCACCCCGCTTTCGGCCTCGGCACGCTGAAGGTGCTGCCGACCGACCACTCGTCCGTGCTCGCGTTCGTACGCTCGTACGCCGGCAGCGGCACCGTGCTCGGGGACCAGTCGGAGAACATCCTCTGCGTGTTCTCGTTCTCGCACAATCCGGTCTCCGTGACCTTCGACGCCCCGGACTTCGCCGGCAGCGAGCTCTACGACCTCTTCGGCGGATCCCGGTTCCCGAACATCGCCGATGACGGCCGCTTCACCCTGACGCTCGGCACTCAGGCGTTCTACTGGCTGCACATCGAGCCGCCGCGATAGGCGTCCGGAGCTCGCTTTTACGTCGTTTCAGCCGGCGTCGCCCCTGCACTTCCGCCTTCGTCGTGCTCGTCTGGCGTGGCTCCTCGGCGTGTCGGACGTGCGCCATAACGTTGCAGTCATGAAGCAATGGCACGACGAACTGGGCGTTTTCGATCTCGAGACAACAGGAGTGGATGTCGCCACGTCGCGTATCGTCTCCGCCCACGTCGGCGTGCTCGACTCCACCGGCGCGATCGTCGAGCGTCTGGACTGGCTGGTGGATCCCGGCGTGCCCATCCCGCCCGGCGCCAGTGCGGTGCACGGCATCACCACTGAACGCGCCCGCGCCGAAGGGCGCCCCGCCGCGGATGCCGTTGTGGAGATCGTCGCGGCGCTGCGCGGGCTGCTGCTGCGCGGCATCCCGGTCGTCGCGTACAACGCGCCCTACGACCTCTCGTTGCTGCATCACGAGGCGCTTCGCCACGGAGTGGAGCCGCTCTCCGACCCGACCCCGGTGATCGACCCGCTCGTCATCGACAAGGCAGTCGACAAGTACCGGAGGGGCAAGCGAACGCTGACCGTCACGGCCGAGCACTACGGTGTCGACCTGATCGGTGCCCACGATGCGGCCGCCGATGCGATAGCCGCAGGGCGGGTCGCGCAGGCCATCGCGCGGGCGTTTCCCCTCGAGCTCGCAGTGGCCGCCGACGAGCTCCACAGCCTGCAGGTGCGATGGTCGAACGAGCAGGCTCTCGACTTCCAGGACTACATGCGCCGGGTCAAGGATCCGACGTTCACGGCGCGCGGCGAGTGGCCGATCCGGTGATCCAGCGTGCGCAGTCCTCGACTGGGACTGCGCGGGACGCGGTGCGGCCGGTGTCGACCTCGGCTCGCTGCGTTGCGACGCCGCGATGTGCTTCGGACCTGGCCACGCCGACGCCGTGCTCCGGACCTGGCAACGCCGACGCCGTGCTCCGAGGATGGGAGCGCGAGGCGGGACATCCGGCAGCCTCCGTCGCCCACTGGGACGTCGTGGCGGAGCCCAGCACGCCATCGGACGTCTCGTGGTTCGCGCCCGCGATCGCCGGGATGACGGGTCGGCCGGATCTGACCGCAGCCATCCTTCGGGAACGTCGCGATGCCTTCCTCGCCGACGCGGTCGATCGGCTGGGTGCGGTTTCGACCCGATCTCTCGCTCGGTGCGTTTGCGGCTCAAGCACACCCTGACGGCATGCGAAAGGCGGTCGACGGATCATCCCGTCGACCGCCTTCGTCGGTCGTGCAGCGCGCCGAGGCGCGGCTGCTACTTGCCGAAGTTCTTGAAGCGCTGGTTGAACTTCTCGACGCGGCCGGCGCTGTCGAGGATGCGCTGCTTGCCCGTGTAGAACGGGTGCGACTCGCTGGAGATCTCGACGTCGATCACGGGGTAGACGCTGCCGTCCTCCCACTCGATCGTCTTGTCGCTGGAGACGGTGGAGCGGGTCAGGAACGTGGCGCCCGAAGCGAGGTCACGGAACACGACCGGTGCGTACGCGGGGTGAATGTCAGACTTCATCAGGACTTCCTCGGAGGATGGGATTCGAAACTCGACGCGCCGACCGAATCAGGCGCGAAAGCGTGAAGTGCCGGGATGTGGATCCGCGGCCAAAGATCAAGTTTAGCAGACGCTCAGGCTTGGGCGGACGCCTCGGCGCCGTCGCCGTCGCCACTGCCTTCCACGTCGGTTGCGGCTTCGGCCGCTCCCCCCTGACGTGCGCGGGCCACGTAGCGCCCGGCCTCCGACGACACCGTGATCGGCAGTCCGAAGGTCTCGGTGAGGCGTTCCGACGTGAGGGTCTCCTCGAGGGGCCCCGCCGCCACGATCTTGCCGTCCGCCAGCAGCAGCACGTGGGTGAACCCGGTCGGGATCTCCTCTGCATGGTGCGTGACCATGATCATGGCCGGCGATCGCGGATCGCTCGCGTATCCGCCGAGCAGCGTGACGAGTTCCTCGCGGGAGCCGAGGTCGAGGCTTGCGGCCGGTTCGTCGAGCACGAGGACCTCGGGATCCGTCATGACGGACCTCGCGATCTGCACACGCTTCTGCTCGCCGTCGCTGAGCGTGCCGAACGAGCGGTCGGCGATGCCGTCGAGCTTCCACTCCGCGAGCACGCGACGTGCACGGCGGAGGTCGATCTCCTCGTACTCCTCGTGCCAGCGTCCGGTGACCGCGTAGGCCGCCGTGAGCACGACGTCGAGCACTGTCTCCCGCTTCGGGATGCGCTTCGCGAGTGCGCTCGATGCATAGCCGATGCGCGGCGTCAGCTCGGCGAGATCCGCCTTGCCGAGCTCTTCGTCGAGCACGGTGACCGTCCCGGACGTCGGATGGGCCGCCGCGGCGGCCATCTGCACGAGCGTGGTCTTCCCCGCCCCGTTCGGACCGAGGATGACCCATCGCTGATCGGCGTCGACCGTCCAGTCCACCCCGTCCAAGATCGCATTGCCACCGCGCACGACCGAGACGGAGTTGAACTTCAGGACGGTGTTCGACATGTGCTCTAGCTTAGGGCGCGCCACAGAGCGCTATTGCACGAGGAGTCGGCGGTAGAGCGACAGGGTCTGCTCGGCGATGGCGGACCACGCGAACTGCGTCTGCGCCCGAAGCCGGCCAGCACTTCCCTGCTCTCGCGCGCGATCCGGATCCGACACGACCTCCGTGAGAGCTCGCGCCATGTCGGCAACGAAGCGGTCCGGATCCAGGGGTGTTCCGGTGCCGTCCGTCGCCTGGTCCAGCGGCACCAGACGCCCCGTCACGCCGTCCTCGACGACTTCCGGGATGCCGCCGGTGGCGGTCGCGACGACGGGCAGTCCGCACGCCATTGCCTCGAGGTTGACGATTCCGAGCGGTTCGTAGATGGACGGGCACACGAACACGGTCGCGGCGCTGAGCAGCGCGGCGAGCTCGTTCTGCGGCAGCATCCTGTCGATCCAGACGACGCCGTCGCGGCTGGCCTGAAGGTCGCGGACGAGCCCTTCGACCTCCGCCATGATCTCGGCCGTGTCTGGGGCTCCCGCGCACAGTACGAGCTGCACCTCGGGTGGCAGGGCTGCCGCCGCTCGGAGGAAGTACGGCAGACCCTTCTGCCGCGTGATCCGTCCGACGAAGATGACGGTCGGCCGATCCGGGTCAACGCCGAGGGACCGCACGAGATCCGGCTCGTCGACGATGCGCCACCGGTCGAGGTCGATGCCGTTGTAGATGACGTGCGTGCGCGCCGGATCGACGTTCGGATAGACCCGCAGGATGTCGCGACGCATGCCTTCGCTCACGGCGATGACGGCATCCGCGCTGTCGTACGCCTCGCGCTCCACCCAGCTCGAGACACGGTAGCCGCCGCCGAGCTGTTCGGCCTTCCACGGCCGAAGGGGCTCGAGGCTGTGCGCCGTGACGACGTGCGGGATGCCGTGCAGCATGCTCGCGAGCCGCCCGCCGTGATTCGCGTACCACGTGTGCGAGTGCACGAGGCCTGCGCCGGCGGCGTCCTGTGCGAACTGCAGATCGACGCCGAGCGTTCCCAGCGCCGCATTGGCACCTGCCAGTTCCGACGGCACCGGATAGCCCGTCGTGTCCGGTTCATCGCGGGGCGCGCCGAAGCAGCGCACCTGGACTTCGATCGATCGTCGCAGCGCACGGACGAGTTCCGTGACGTGCACTCCTGCGCCGCCATAGATGTCCGGCGGATATTCCCGGGTGAGGAGGTCCACTCGCATGTCAGCGACGGTAGCGCGTGGACGGCACCGGCGCATCCGGTCTTCGGCAGCGAGCCGGAGACACGCGCTGGTACGTGACTCTCGGCGCCTCTACTGTTGAGTCATGGCGGGCAAGAAGATCTTCGGCATTGTGCTGGCTGGTGGCGAGGGAAAGCGCCTGATGCCGTTGACGGCGGATCGGGCCAAGCCCGCCGTGCCGTTCGGCGGGCAGTACCGGTTGATCGATTTCGCACTCTCCAACCTGGTGAACTCGGAACTGCGCCAGCTCGTCGTGCTCACGCAGTACAAGTCGCACAGCCTCGACCGGCACGTCTCTCAGACCTGGCGCCTCGACGGCATGCTCGGCTCCTACATCGCCTCGGTCCCCGCCCAGCAGCGACTCGGGAAGCGGTGGTTCTCCGGTTCGGCGGACGCCATCCTGCAGAGTCTCAACCTGGTCCGCGACGAGAAGCCGGACATCGTGGTCGTCGTCGGTGCCGACCACGTGTACCGCATGGACTTCGGACAGATGATCGACGCGCACATCAGCTCTGGTGCGCCCGCCACCGTCGCGGCCATCCGCCAGCCGATCTCGCTCGCTGACCAGTTCGGCGTCATCGAGGTCTCTCGTGGCAATCCGGAGCGGATCGCGGCATTCCGCGAGAAGCCGAGCGACCCGGTGGGGCTGCCGGACTCGCCGAGCGAGGTACTGGCATCCATGGGCAACTACGTCTTCGATGCGCAGGCGCTCATCGATGCCGTGCAGCGCGACGGCGAACGGCCGGATTCCAATCACGACATGGGCGGCGACATCATTCCGGACTTCGTCTCGCGCGGTGAGGCCGGCGTCTACGACTTCCAGCGCAATGACGTTCCCGGATCGACGGATCGAGACCGCTACTACTGGCGCGACGTCGGAACGATCGACTCCTTCTTCGAAGCGCACCAGGATCTCGTTTCCGCGCTGCCGATCTTCAACCTCTACAACGACGAGTGGCCGATCTTCAGCCAACAGCTCAACTCTCCGCCCGCCAAGCTGGTGCGCGACGTGCGAGGGGCCATCGGCACAACGATCGACTCCATCGTCTCGCTCGGATCCGTGATCAGCGGCGCCCACCTGGAGCGCAGCGTCCTCGGGCCGTGGGCGAAGGTCGAGTCGGGCGCGCACGTGGTCGACGCCGTCATCTTCGACCGCGCGGTGATCGAGCCGAACGCATTCGTGGGCCGGGCTATCCTCGACAAGGACGTCGTGGTGGCAGAGGGTGCCAAGATCGGCGTCGACCCGGAGCGCGACCGCGCCCGTGGTTTCACGATCACGTCGTCGGGCCTCACGGTCGTCGGCAAGGGAGTCCACGTCGTTCCATGAGCACCTCCGCGCCCACGTCCGCCCGTTTCCTCGTGGTCCTGGACGTGGACTCAACGCTCATCCACGACGAGGTCATCGAGCTGCTCGCCGAGCACGCGGCGACCGGTGAGCTGGTGGCGGACATCACCTCACGCGCCATGCGCGGCGAGCTCGACTTCGAGCAGAGCCTGCGGGAGCGGGTCTACACGCTGCGCGGACTGAGCGACGCGGTCTTCGGCGAGGTGGCGCAGCGAATCCGCGTCACCGACGGCGTTCCGGAACTCGTCGCGGCCGTTCATGCGGCCGGCGGGCTCGTCGGCGTCGTCTCTGGCGGGTTCCACGAGCTGGTCGACGGGCTCGCGGAGCGGCTCGGGCTCGACCTGTGGCGCGCGAACCGGCTCGAGGTGGTGGACGGCATCCTCACCGGTGCCGTCGACGGCCCGGTGGTGGACGCCGACGCGAAGCGCCGGGCGCTGCGCGAATGGGCGGCGGAGGCCGGCGTGCCCGCTGCTAGGACCGTCGCCATCGGCGACGGCGCGAACGACCTGCTGATGATGGACGAGGCGGCGCTATCGGTCGCCTTCTGCGCCAAGCCTGCTGTGCGTGCCGCGGCGAGCGTGGCTATCGACACCAGGGATCTCGCCCAGGTGCTTCCGCTTCTCGGACTGCGCGGCTGACACCGGATAGGTCGGATGCGGTTGCCGACCGCCTAGCGGTCGGTGTCCTCGATGCGCACTGCGTCATCGGAGCGCACCGCATCGTCGGCGCGCGTGGCGTCGCCGACCTGCGGCGTGCGTGACTGTCGGATCTGAGGATCGGACGCCGCCGCGCCCGTTCCGCGCGATTCCAGGACGTACACCTGACCGTCCTGCTGCGGGGCATCCTCATCGGCCACAGCTTCGGCCTCGTCGTCCGCCGCATCGAACGAGATGGGCGTTCCGGTCAGTGCCGGCTTCGCCGGACCGGATGCCGCTCCTAGCGGGAGTCCGGGACGTCCCGTCCACCTGCTCAGCGGGATGAAGCCGTCAAGCGACTCGTCCTCGATCTCCTCGTCGGTGAACGACTTGCCGGCCCGTTTGCGGACGCGCTCGGCCTCCCTACGCTGTTCGTCCGGGTCGTCGGCGTTGATGCGACGGAACTCGCGCACCGCGCCGCGCCAGAGCAGGAAGAAGCCGATCAGGGCGAAGGCGATCCACTGGATCATGTACGAGTAGTGGTATCCGACGCCCTCGGCCGGAGGCGACGCCTGGATTCTCGCGAGGCCGTCCGCCGACGCGCGCGGCGAAACGATGACCCCCCAGGCCGACGAGTACACGGCGCCGCCGACGACGGGGGCGAGCTCGGACAGATCCACTGACTCGATCTGGTGTGCGCTCACTCCGCCCTCACCCCGCTTGGCCTGGCTGGGTTGCAGGCGGGCGACGAGGGCGATGGATCCGCTCGGGGGTGCTGGTCGGGACGACGGCTCGGATCCGTTGTCGGTGGCTGCCACCCATCCGCGGTTCACGAGGAAGGCATCTCCGGAATCGAGACGGAACGCGGTGATCACGTCGTACCCGGTCTCGCCGCTGCGAACGCTGTTGCGCAGGTAGTACTGATGTGCGCCATCCCACCTGCCGTGCAGGCTGACGGCTCGCCAGACCTGGTCTTGTGAGTAGGACGACAGGGTCGGCAGCGCCTCGGTCAACGGCGTCGCCGCCATGGCGAAGTTGCTCGTGTACAGCTGGTTGTCGGCCGAGGCGCCCCTCCCTCTGTCGAACTGCCACAGGGCGAGGCCGCCGCAGACGAGCGCGAAGATGACGGCGATGGCGAGGTAGCCGGCCCATCGCCAGGTGCGCAGGAATTGCCAGCCCGTGAGGCCCTCTGTGACCGTGTCATACACCGCAGCGGGACGCGCGACGGCGCCCGAAGCGGTGCGACGACTCAGCTCACCCGCACTCGTGCGGGCAAGCTCGTTCGCGGTGTCGCCGGCCGTGGTCGCTCCTGACGATGGTGATGAAGGCTTGCTGAAGGAGGGTATCTCCACAGGCTGGAGAACACTCGGGATGCCTTCGCTCAGTGCCCCATGCCCATGCCGCCGTCGACGGGGAGAACAGCTCCGGTGATGTAGCCGGCGTCATCGGACGCGAGCCACGCGACGGCCTTCGCCACCTCGGACGGCTGGCCGTAGCGGCCTGCAGGAATCGACTTCTTGTACTCGGCCTGCTGTTCCTCGGGGAGCTCAGCCGTCATGTCCGTCTCGATGAATCCGGGTGCGACGACGTTCGCGGTGATCCCGCGGGCTCCGAGCTCGCGGGTGAGCGACCGTGCGATGCCGAGCAGGCCGGCCTTCGAGGCGGCGTAGTTGACCTGCCCGGGCGAACCCATGTGACCGACGACGCTGGAGATCAGGATGACGCGGCCGAAGCGAGCTTTCAGCATCCCCTTGGATGCACGCTTGATGACCCGGAAGGCGCCGCCGAGGTTGGTGTCGACGACCGCGTCGAAGTCGTCGTCGGTCATCCGCATGAGGAGCATGTCTCGCGTGATGCCCGCGTTGGCCACCACGACCTCGACCGGGCCGAGCTCGGCCTCGACGGCCGTGAAAGCGGCGTCCACCTCGGCGGAGTCCGTCACGTCGGCGCGAACCGTGAGCGATCCGACGGGCCCATCGCCGCTGCGGGCGGTCACCGCGACACGGTGCCCCTTGGCGATGAATTCCTCGGCGATGGCGCGGCCGATGCCGCGGTTGCCTCCGGTGATCAGCACGGTGCGGGGGGTCGTCATGAAGTGATCCTCGTGATGGTGGACGGCATGCAAACGGCTATCAGTCTAGGTCGTGCCGCCGTCGGCACCGACGACGCACGGATGTCAGCGCGTCGCGTTCGAGCCCGGGCACTGGCCGTAGGCTTGAGGGGTGGATCGCCCCGACGATCCACCCGGGAGCACAGACCATGAAGCACGAGTCGATCACGTCGCTGCCGCCGTCTCCGGCGGTGGAGCGTCGCAATCGCATGCTGGAGTACACGGTGATGATGTCCATCCGTGTGATCTGCCTGATCTCGTTGCTCTGGGTGCGCGGCTGGTGGCTGGTCATCCCGGCTGCCGGTGCGATCTTCCTGCCCTATTTCGCCGTCGTCGTGGCGAATGCCACGCGCTCCAAGGGCGGCACACCGGAACGTCCGGGCGCCCTTGCGACGCTCGGGCCGCAGCAAGGCGCATCCGCGGATGGCCCGGAATCCTCCAGTGCTCCGACATCGGATGATGCGGCTTCGGACGCCACCGCATCAAATGCCACCGGTTCAGAGCCCACCGAGTCGGCCGGCGCCGCTTCAGACGGGTCGGCCTCCGATCGCACGGACGAGGAGAACGGAACTCGATGACGCTTCTCGATGCGTTCGGCGGCGATCCCGTTGAGCCCATGTGCTCCCGCGCCGGATGCCGCGAATCCGCGAGCTGGCGGATCGACTGGCGCAATCCGCGCATCCACGCCGCCGATCGCCGCAAGACGTGGCTGGCGTGCGAGGAGCACGTCGAGTTCCTGCGCGGGTTCCTCGCCTCTCGCGACTTCCCGCTCGAGGTGCTCCCGCTGACGGGAGAGTCGCAAACGGTCGAACTCGACCGCTGAACCACTGGCTGTCGCGCCGGTCGAAGCGTTCGACAGCGCGCGTTGCGCCGAGCGAGACCGGATCAGGCCAGGGCGATCAGATCCGCGTAGTCGGCGTTCCAGTGGTCCTCGACGCCGTCCGGCAGGATGAGCACGCGTTCGGGATTCAGCGCCTCGACCGCTCCTGGATCGTGCGAGACGAGCACGACGGCGCCCTCGTAGTGCGCGAGCGCATCCAGGATCTGCTCGCGGCTGGCCGGATCGAGGTTGTTGGTCGGCTCGTCGAGCAGCAGAACGTTCGCGCCCGAGACCACGATCATGGCCAGCGCCAGACGGGTCTTCTCGCCTCCCGACAGCACGCCGGCCGGCTTGTGCACGTCGTCGCCGGTGAACAGGAACGAGCCGAGCACCTTGCGGGCCTCGGTCTCGGTGAGGTTCGGCGAGCTGGAGACCATGTTCTGCAGCACGGTGCGTGCCACGTCGATCGTCTCGTGCTCCTGGGCGTAGTACCCGATCCGCAGGCCGTGTCCTGGCTCGATGGCGCCGGTGTCGGGGATGTCGACCCCGCCGAGGATGCGCAAGAGCGTCGTCTTGCCCGCGCCATTGAGCCCGATCACCACGACCTTCGAGCCGCGATCGATGGCCAGGTCGACGGCCGTGAAGATCTCCAGCGATCCGTAGCTCTTCGACAGGTCGGATGCCATGAGCGGCGTCCGCCCGCAGGCGGCAGGCGTCGGAAAGCGCAGCTTCGCCACGCGATCCTCCTGACGGACCTCCTCGAGGCCGCTCAGCAGGCGCTCGGCGCGGGCGACCATCTGGTGCGCCGCCGCTGCCTTTGTGGCCTTCGCCCCGAACTTGGCGGCCTGCGCCTGGAGGGCTGAGGCCTTCTTCTCCGCGTTGGCGCGCTCCTTCTTGCGGCGCTCCTCGTCGGCGGCACGCTGGTTCTGGTACGCCTTCCAGCCCATGTTGTACATGTCGATCACCTGGCGGTTGGCGTCCAGGTAGAAGACGCGGTTGACGGTCTCCCCCACGAGCACGACGTCGTGGCTGATCACGATGAGTCCGCCCTTGTACCCCTTGAGGAATTCGCGCAGCCACACCACGGAGTCCGCGTCGAGGTGGTTCGTGGGCTCGTCGAGGATCATCGTGTCGGCATCCGAGAAGAGGATGCGGGCCAGCTCGATGCGGCGCCGCTGACCGCCGGAGAGCGTGCGCAGCGGCTGGTCCAGGATGCGATCCGGCAGCGAGAGATTGTGCGCGATGGAGGCGGCCTCCGCCTCGGCAGCGTATCCGCCGAGCGATTCGAACCGCTCGGTGAGGTTGCCGTAGCGGCGCATGGCCTTGGCCGCGACATCCGGGTCGTCCGACGCCATCTGCTGCGACGCCTCGTGCATGCCGATGGTGAGGCTGCCGAGTCCACGTGCGTCGAGGATGCGCGTGCGTGCAAGCATGTCCGGGTCGCCTGTGCGCGGATCCTGCGGCAGATAGCCGAGGTCGTCGGAACGCTCGACGCGTCCCTCACTGGGCAGCAGGTCCCCGGCCAGCACCTTGGTCAGGGTCGTCTTGCCTGCGCCGTTGCGTCCGACCAGCCCGATCTTGTCACCTGGCTGAACGCGGAAGGTCACACCCGACATGAGGGTGCGTGCGCCGACGCGGATCTCGAGATCGTGCACGGCGAGCACAGCGGACGTCCATTTCTATCGGGGAAGGGAAAGCGCGAAAGCGCCCATCAAGGCTACCGGACTTCACCGGCAGTCGGCTGCGAGTGCATCGCGGCGTGCGGCTAGGCCGCGAGCCGTTCCTCGAGGCGGGCGCGCACATCGGGCCACTCCTCCCGCAGCACGCTGAAGTAGTCGATGTCGGCGATGGTTCCATCGGCGGCAGGCCGGAAGCGCCTGAGCGTTCCCTCGAACGAGGCGCCCAGTCGCAGGATCGCACCGTGCGACCGCGTGTTCCTGTGGTCGCATCGCAGTGCGACGCGCTCGAGTCCGAGCAGGTCGAAGGCGTGCCCGAACAGCAGCAGCTTGGCGGCCGGATTCACGGTCGTGCCCCAGACGTCGCGCGCGTAGATCGTGTTGCCGATCTCCGCCTTCAGTCCGGGCACCAGGTCGTAGAACGTGGTCCTGCCGACGAAACGGTCGCGCAATTCCACCGCGAACGCCAGGTTGTGCGCATCGGCGATGATCGACTCGAACTGAGCTGCCATCTCCGCATCGGATGCAGGCAGGGGCGAACTCATGCCGGCCCATGACTCCGTGTCCACGATCGCACGCAAGCGAGGAGCGTCTTCGACGGAGAGGGGCCGCAGAGCGAGATCGCCTCGCCGCAGGATCGTGTCGTGGATCAAATCGCGAAGCCGAGCGCGCGCATCATGTCGCGGCCGTCTTCGGTGATGCGCTCAGGACCCCACGGCGGCATCCACACCCAGTTGATGCGGAATCGTTCCACGACGCCGTCGAGCGCCTCACCGGTCTGCTCCTCGAGCACATCGGTGAGCGGGCATCCGGCACTGGTGAGTGTCATCGAGATGATGAGTGCGTCGTTCTCGTCATCCCAGGCGAGGTCGTAGATGAGGCCGAGGTCGACGATGTTGACGCCGAGCTCGGGGTCCATCACGTCCTTCAACGCGTCTTCGACCTGGTCGAAGAGAGCGGGAGCGAGGGTGGTGGCCATGGTTCGAGCCTACGCTTCCGGCACTACGACCGAGCGGCCGCGTCCGCGGCCTGCTCGTCCTGCAGCACGGCGTCCGTGTCCTGTTCGCCCTCGGAGACGAAGCGCACGTAGCCCTCTTCCTCCAGCTGCTCTGCCAGCTCGGGTCCGCCCTCTTCCGCGACGCGGCCTGCGACGAACACGTGCACGAAGTCCGGCTTGATGTAGCGGAGGATGCGCGTGTAGTGCGTGATCAGGAGCACACCGAGGTTGGTGTTGTCGTGGGCACGGTTCACGCCCTCCGAGACGATCTTGAGCGCGTCGATGTCGAGGCCGGAGTCCGTCTCGTCGAGCACCGCGAACTTGGGCTGGAGCAGCTCGAGCTGAAGGATCTCGTTCCGTTTCTTCTCGCCGCCGGAGAAGCCCTCGTTGACGTTGCGCGAGGCGAACGACGGATCCATCTTCAAATTGGACATGGCCGTCTTGACGTCCTTGGTCCAGGAGCGGATCGAGGGCGCCTCGCCGTCGATCGCCGTCTTCGCGGTGCGCAGGAAGTTCGTGTTGGTCACGCCGGGGATCTCCACCGGATACTGCATGGCGAGGAACAGGCCGACGCGTGCGCGCTCGTCGACGGTCATGGACAGCACGTCCTGGCCGTCGAGCGTGATGCTGCCCTTCGTGACGGTGTACTTCGGGTGGCCGGAGATCGTGTAGGCGAGGGTCGACTTGCCGGATCCGTTCGGCCCCATGATCGCGTGGATCTCGCCGGTGTTGATGGTCAGGTCGACACCCCGGAGGATCTCCTTGGTGCCCTGGTCGGTCTCGACGGTGACGTGCAGGTCGCTGATGACCAGCGTGTGCGCGGTCTGCGTGTGCTCGGCCTTGGGGTTCTCAAAGGACTGGGTTGACATGAGTCAGATGGCTTTCGTGATGGTCGGGTCGATGAAGATGTCTCCGTCGATGATCTCGACGGTGAAAACGGGGACCGGCTCGTAGGCCGGCAGGTTGAGCGGCTTGCCGGTGAGGAGCGAGAACTGCGAGCCGTGTGCCCAGCACTCGATCGCCTCCCCTTCGACGAAGCCCTCGCTGAGGGAGATGTCGCCGTGCGTGCAGGTGTCTCCGATGGCGTGGATGTCGCCGGCCGAGTCCTTGACGACGGCGATCGGCACACCGCCGAGCACGACGCGTTTCGCCTCGTTCACGGAGATCTCGGATTCCGCGCAGACGCGTTCCGCGCTCATGCCTGCTCTCCCGCGACGGACTGGGCGCCGGCTGCGTTGCCCGTCAGTTCGGCCTCGATGGCCGCCTGCAGGTGCTCCTCCAGCTCCGGCGAACCGATCTGCTGCACGATCTCCACGAGGAAGCCGCGGACGACGAGCCGTCGTGCCTCGTCCTCGGTGATGCCGCGCGACTGGAGGTAGAAGAGCTGCTCGTCGTCGAACCGGCCGGTCGCGCTGGCGTGGCCGGCCCCAACGATGTCCCCGATCTCGATCTCGAGGTTGGGCACCGAGTCCGCACGCGCACCGTCGGTGAGCACGAGATTGCGGTTCTGCTCGTACGAGTCGGTGCCGACCGCGTTCTGGCCGATCAGCACGTCGCCGATCCATACCGTGTGAGCGGATGCGCCCTGCAGCGCTCCCTTGTAGGTCACGCGGCTGCGCTGATGCTGCTCGTCGTGGAAGACGTACACCTGATGCTCGATGTACTGGCCGGCATCCGCGAAGTACGCACCGTAGGCCTCGATCTCGGCACCCGGTCCCGCGAGGTGGATGGCCGGGTTCAGGCGGATGAACGACCCGCCGAGGGAGACGACGATGTGCTTGAGGCGCGCGTCGCGGCCGACGCGCGCGAAGTGCGTCGAGACGTGACGCGAGTCATCCGTCCACTCCTGCACGCTCACGAGCGTCAGCTGAGCGCCGTCGTCGAGCACGATCTCGATGTTCTCCGTGAGGCTCGCGTCGCCGGTGTTGCGCAGCACGAGGGTCGCCGTGCTGCCTGCTGTCGCGTGAATCACGGTGTGCGCTGCGCGGTTGGCTGTCCCGAGGCCGCCGCGTGCGAGCACGGCCTCCCCCGCCTCGCCGGAGACGGTCACCACGAGCGCTTCGTCGAAGGTCGTCCACGCGTTGGCCGATGCCTTCTCCTCCGGAATGCCGGCAGCACCCACGAGCTCGTGGTCGCGTGCGACCCACTCCGTGGTCACGTCGCCCGCTGCGCGCAGCTCGACGTCGTATCGGGAACCGTCGAGGCCCTGCTCGAAGAGCGCGGCGATCCGTGCGACGGGCGTGTACCGCCAGGTGGCCTCGCGGCCGTTCACCGTGTCGAAGTCGTCGACGCGGGTGGAAGAGAATCGCTCGGATCGGGTCTGGACCGGGATGAACGTGGGTTCGGTCTCGGTGATGGTCATCTCTAGCCGACCGATCCTTCCATGCCCATCTCGATGAGCTTGTTGAGTTCGAGTGCATACTCCATGGGCAGCTCGCGGGCGATCGGCTCGATGAAGCCGCGCACGATCATGGCCATGGCCTCGTCTTCCGGCATGCCGCGGCTCATCAGGTAGAAGAGCTGCTCCTCGCTCACCTTCGAGACTGTCGCCTCGTGACCGAGCTGCACGTCGTCGACGCGGATGTCGATGGCCGGGTACGTGTCGCTGCGGGAGATCGTGTCGACCAGCAGCGCGTCGCAGCGCACGGTGTTCGCCGCGTGGTGCGCATCCTTCTCCACGCGGACCTCGCCGCGGTATCCGGCACGGCCGCCGCCGCGGGCGATGGACTTGGAGACGATCGACGACTGCGTGTACGGCGCCATGTGGATCATCTTCGCGCCGGCATCCTGGTGCTGACCGGGGCCGGCGAACGCGACGGAGAGGGTCTCGCCCTTGGCGTGCTCCCCGACCAGGTAGATCGACGGATACTTCATGGTCACCTTGGACCCGATGTTGCCGTCGATCCACTCCATCGTCGCGCCCTCGTACGCCATCGCGCGCTTGGTGACCAGGTTGTAGACGTTGTTCGACCAGTTCTGGATCGTCGTGTAACGCACTCGGGCGTTCTTCTTCACGATGATCTCCACGACGGCGGAGTGCAGCGAGTCGCTCTTGTAGATGGGCGCGGTGCAGCCTTCGATGTAGTGCACGTAGCTGTCTTCGTCGGCGATGATGAGCGTGCGCTCGAACTGGCCCATGTTCTCCGTGTTGATGCGGAAGTAGGCCTGCAACGGAATCTCGACGTGCACGCCCTTGGGCACGTAGACGAACGATCCGCCCGACCACACGGCCGTGTTGAGCGACGCGAACTTGTTGTCGCCAGCCGGGATGACGGTGCCGAAGTACTCCTCGAAGAACTCGGGGTGCTCCTTCAGCGCCGTGTCGGTGTCCATGAAGATGACACCCTGCGCCTCGAGGTCGTCGCGGATCTGGTGGTAAACCACCTCCGACTCGTACTGCGCTGCGACGCCGCCGACGAGGCGCTGGCGCTCCGCTTCGGGGATGCCGAGCTTCTCGTACGTGTTCTTGATGTCTTCAGGCAGGTCGTCCCAGGTCTGGGCCTGCTTCTCCGTCGACCGGACGAAGTACTTGATGTTGTCGAAGTCGATCTCCGACAGGTCGGCGCCCCACGTGGGCATCGGCTTGCGCCGGAACATCTGCAGGCCCTTGAGGCGTCGCTGCAGCATCCATTCCGGCTCGCTCTTGAGAGCGGAGATGTCGCGGACCACCTCGTCGGAAAGACCGCGTCGGGCGCTCGCCCCCGCTTCGTCTGAATCGGCCCAGCCGAATTCGTACTGACCGAGGCCAGCGAGTTCGGGACGGTCGATGAGAACGTCTGACATTGTGATTACCTCGTTTTCTTGCCGCCCGTGACCGGCTTCAGACCGGCTCCGACCTCGATTCGTGCCAGCGCGGGTCGCTGGCACCGAGGCGCGGATTGTGCGGATGGCGATCGAGTGCGAACGGTGCACTCCGTGAACCCTTCGATTCTATAGGGCGCGACGCAGCCACGGGAGGATGCCCGGCATGCTCCCGGCTGGCGCCCTGACGGCGTCCATCGGCGCGTCGGCCTCTGCGGACGACGAGCCGGGGCTGTCCCCGCGCTCTACCTCACTCGGAGCCCGGCCCGTACGCCGCCGCGATGTCCTGCGAAGATCCCCATCTCGCGCCTGCCTCCTCGCCCTTCGGCCATCCATCAGGCGAGTCCTGCCACGCTTCGCGCCTGCCGTACGGCAGGAGATCGATGAGCGGGAACGTGTGACTGAGCTGTTCGGTACCGCGTCCGTTCGTGTGCCACGTTCGATAGACGGTGTCCCCGTCGCGGAGGAACACGTTCACCGCGAAGCCGCCGCCGGGAGGGGCGCCGACATCGGCGCCGAACGGGCTGTTCGCGGTCGAGTACCAGGTCATCCGGTTGCCGACGCGACGCTTGTACTCGAGCGCCTCATCGATCGGACCCTGCGTGACGATGACGAAACGCGCGTCGTAGGGCTTCAGGAAATCCAGGCGCGTGAACTGAGCGGTGTACCCGGTGCATCCAGGGCACTGCCACTCCTCGCCTTCGAACCACATGTGGTTGTAGACGATCAGCTGATGGGTGCCCTCGAACACGTCGGCAAGGCTCACCGGACCGTTCTCGCCCTCGAGCGTGTAGTCCGGCATCCGCACCATGGGCAGGCGTCTGCGCTGGGCCGCGACGGCGTCGAGCTCGCGGGTCGCCGCCTTCTCGCGGATGCGCAGCTCGTCCAGTTCGCGCTGCCAGGTGTCGCCGTCGACGACGGGAGGCATGGCCGTGGTCATCGTTGCTCCTCGGGGATTGTGCTGGCCGGATCCGCGACCGGCAATGTGTACAGTGTGAACATCTGCAACGACCGTAACAAGTGCTGCGAGGGGGATCAAGGGTGATCGCGGATTCCCGTCCCTACCATCACGGCGACCTCCGTCGGGCGCTCATCGACGCAGGACTCGACGTCACACGGCAGGGCGGGCCGGATGCGCTCGCGCTTCGCGAGGTCACGCGGCGCCTCGGTGTGTCAGCCAACGCCGCGTACCGTCACTTCGCCGACCGGGAGGCGTTGCTGGACGCCGTCGCCGCCGAGATCTTCGAGCGGGTCGCCGATCGCATGGCTGCGTCCATGCCGACGCACAACTTGTCTCGGGCGGATGCAGCACTCCAGCAGCTGCGCGCCGTTGGCCTCGGCTACATCGGCTTCGCGCGACGAGAACCCGGCTGGTTCCAGGTGGTGTTCTTCGGAGGCCGCGCCGGCGAAGCCCTCGCCACTCCCCCACCCGCTCCGTATCGTGCGTTGACCGACGCTCTCGACGCGCTGGTCGTGGCAGGGCTCCTCAGCGTCGACCGCCGCGGCAGCGCGCCATGGGTCTGCTGGTCAGCGGTGCACGGGTTCGCCGAACTCGTCATCCACGGTCCGCTGCGCACGGTCGCGCACCAGGAGGTGGATGTGCTGGCAGAGCGCTGCGTCGACGCCGTCATCGCCGGAGTGCTGGCGCCGGTCGCGTCCATGCGGCAGAGCGTTCCAGCGACGCTCGACGTTCAACGGTCGGCGAGAGCGCCGGCGATGCCGCCCAGCGAGAAGTAGCGGTGCAGCACCCCGAACAGGATGAGCGGCGGCAGCACGATCACGAGGATGAGACCCGGCGTGCGCGCGGACTGCAATCCGATCGGGAGCGTGTAGAGCGCGTTCGACTTGATGAAGACGAGTGCCACGAGGTAGTCGTTCCACGTGAGCAGGAAGCAGTAGATGGCGGTCGACACGATTCCCGGCCAGCACGCGGGGAGCACGACGCGCCAGAACCCGCCGAAGACGGAGCATCCGTCGAGCCAGGCCGATTCCTCGAGCCTGGCGGGGATCGTGTCGATGTAGGCGGTCATCATCCAGATGGCGACGGCGACCGACAGCCCGATGTAGATGAGCGTGATGCCGCCGAGCGAGTCGACGAGCCCCGCCCCCGCGAACAGGATGAAGAGCGGGATGACGAGCACGACGACCGGAAGCGACTGCACCACGAAGAGGATCAGCGAATACGCAGAGACGAGCCGTCCGCGAGCCCGTGACAGGGCGTAGGCGGCCGGCGCCGCCACGACAAGGGCGACGACGGTGGTCGTCACGGACACCAGCAGGCTGTTGCCCAGCCAGGTGAGCGCCGGCGTGAACTGGAACGTCGCGAGGATGCCGGCCAGCGGTCCGCCGGGGCCGCGCATTCCGACCGCAGCGGTCAGCGTCGGCAGCAGCGGCGATACCACCAGCAGCGTGATGATCACGACTGCCACGAGGCGCAGGATCATGCCGATGAGGGCGCCAGGGCGACGGATCAGGCGGTTGCGGCGAGGCATCGCCCGTCGGACGTCGCCAGAAACGGCCTGCACTCAGCTCGCTCGCTCGAGCGGCGCACCGGCCGCTCCGACCGACGCTGTGTCGGGTTCCGCGGTGTGCACGCTCGGGAACAGCTGCGGATTGACGTCGAGCAGCACGCGCAGCGCTCCCACCCAGACCATCGCAGCGAGAACGAGATGCACTGCGACAAGCAGGGCAGGCAGCGCGGTCAGCGCCTGGATGAGTCCGACGACGCCCTGCAGCGCAACGATGACGAGGAATCCGAGCGTGCGGACGAGTGGGAGCGTGGCGTGGGAGCGCCAGAGCAGCATCGCCAGCACGACGGCGACGACGAGCGTCGAGGCACCGAGCACACCGTGCACGATCGTGATGTCGATCCAATCGAAGCCCATGCGGGGAACGTCGGCCGAGTCGCCGGAGTGAGGTCCGGATCCGGAGACGAGGGTTCCGACCACGATGAGCACGGCGGTGAGGGCCGCCAACGCCCAGCTCAGGGCGCGGGCGGCTGCGGTGATGCGGGCGCGGGCATCCGCGGTCACCGGCTTCTCGTGCACTCGGTGCCAGGTGAGCGTCGTCGTCGTGAGCAGGCCCATCGCCATCACGAAGTGGAACGCCACGACGTACGGGTTGAGGCCCGTCCACACGCTGATGCCGCCGGCGACAGCGTTCACCACGACGAGCCAGAACTGCGACCAGGCAAGGCGCGTGATGCTGCGCACACGCGGCCGCTGCAGCCTGGCGGCGATGATCACCCACGCCACGGCGACGCACAGCAGCACGGTGAGCATGCGATTGGAGAACTCGATCAGGGCGTGGATGCCCATGGCCGGCGTCGGCGTGATCGAGCTCGCGTCACAGGTCGGCCAGGTCGGGCAGCCCAGACCGGAGCCGGTGACGCGCACGATGCCGCCACCGAGCACGATGAGGATGCTCACGACGAGAGACGCGGTGGTCGCCCAGCGGAGCGACCGCGGCGAAAGCGTCCAGCGGTCGGCGAGCCAGCCGAGCGGGGTTTTCAGCGTTGCCACGATCAGAACGGGAGGAGGGGATCGATGGCGATCGCCACGAACAGCACCGACAGATACGTGATCGAGCCGTGGAAGACGCGCATCGGCGAAGGATTCTCGTGGCGGATCGCGAGGGCGTACAGGCGGTGCGTCTCGTAGACGAACCAGACGCCGGAGACCAGCGCCGTCACGGTGTAGACGAGTCCCATGTGCGCAACGGGGATGAGCAGCAGCGAGCACGCGACAGTCGCCCAGGCGTACAGGATGACCTGCAGTCCGACGACGGCGCGACCGCGCGTCACGCCCAGCATGGGCACCCCGACCGACTTGTAGTCGTCGCGGTACTTCATGGACAGCGGCCAGTAGTGCGGCGGGGTCCAGAGGAACACCACGCCGAACAGGATGAACGGTGCCCAGTCGAGCGAGCCGGTCACGGCGGCCCAGCCGATGAGCACGGGGAAGCATCCAGCGATCCCGCCCCAGATGATGTTCTGCTGGGTGCGGCGCTTCAGCCAGAGCGTGTAGATGAAGACGTAGAAGAGGATGGCGGCCACCGAGAGCACGGCGGCGAGCCAGTTCGTCGTGAAGCACAGCCACACCGTGGAGCCGACCGCGAGTGTCCACGAGAAGACGTACGCTTCGCGCGGCGTCAGTTCGCCGGTGACGAGCGGCCGCTTCTTGGTGCGGTTCATCACCTTGTCGATGTCGCGGTCGATGTAGCAGTTGAACGCGGCGGCGGAGCCGGCGCTCATCGCGCCGCCGATCACCGTGGCGACGACGAGCCAGAGGTTGGGCACGCCGCCCTGGGCGAGGAACATCACCGGGATGGTGGTGACGAGCAGAAGCTCCATCACCCGAGGCTTCGTCAGAGCGACGTAAGCGGCGAACTTGCGCCGGAAACCGATCCGCGCCGGTGCCAACCGGCTCTCTACAGCAACGCCCATCGCTCCTCAATCACGCACAAACCCGCCTTCGAGTCTAGAGGCGATTGAGGTGAGAGTCGTGCGAGCTTGCTCGTACGACCGAGCCGATTGAGCCTTTGAGGGGCGAAGCCGCGATAGAGGCGATTGAGGTGAGAGTCGTGCGAGCTTGCTCGTACGACCGAGCCGATTGAGCATTTGAGGGGCGAAGCCGCGATAGAGGCGATTGAGGTGAGAGTCGTGCGAGCTTGCTCGTACGACCGAGCCGATTGAGCATTTGAGGGGCGAAGCCGCGATACGGGTGATCGAGGCGCGGTCGTGCGAGCGTGTGCTCGTGCGACCGCCCGGCCCATCCATCCGCGGCCTCGACTCCCTGACTTCCGGGAGGCGGCTTTGTGGGGATGGCACAGCACCGACCGGCCGCAGACCATGGCTTTCTGGCAATCTCCCTATACTTGGTGGTGCTCGCCTCTCGATGCATTCCCCTGCCCACGGATCTTCTCCGCGGGCGTCGTGTGCACGGGTGCCGAAGAAGTCTGGGGCGCGCGCACTACCTCCACCGGTGCGGGTCCGTTCTACGGGACCCCTCTCGCATCGACGACACAAGAAGGGTCAGTCTCAAGTGGCAGCACTGCAATGGGATCCCATTGACAACAAGGCAGTCGACACCGCGCGCATCCTGGCGGCGGACGCCGTGGAGAAGGTGGGCAACGGGCATCCCGGCACGGCCATGAGCCTCGCTCCGGCGGCGTACCTGCTGTTCCAGCGCGTGATGCGCCGCGATCCGAAGGACCAGCACTGGCTGGGCCGCGACCGCTTCGTCCTGTCGGCGGGTCACAGCTCGCTGACCCAGTACGTGCAGCTCTACCTGGGCGGCTATGGCCTCGAGCTCGACGACCTGAAGGCGCTGCGCACCTGGGGCTCGCTCACGCCTGGTCACCCCGAGTACCGCCACACCGACGGCGTCGAGATCACCACCGGCCCGCTCGGCCAAGGCCTCTCCTCCGCCGTCGGCTTCGCATACGCGAGCCGCTACGAGCGCGGACTCTTCGACCCGGATGCCGCGCCAGGCACGAGCCCCTTCGACCACTTCGTCTACGTCATCGCCAGCGACGGCGACCTGGAAGAGGGCATCACGAGCGAGGCCTCCTCGCTCGCCGGCCACCAGGAACTGGGCAACCTCGTCGTCATCTACGACAGCAACCAGATCTCCATCGAAGACGACACCAACATCGCCTTCACCGAAGACGTCGCTGCGCGCTACGAGGCGTACCACTGGCACGTGCAGGTCGTCGACTGGAAGAAGACCGGCCAGTACGTCGAAGACGTGCAGGAGCTGTTCGACGCGATCGAGACGGCCAAGGCCGTCAGCGACAAGCCGTCGATCATCATCCTGAAGACCATCATCGGATGGCCGAGCCCGAAGAAGCAGAACACCGGCAAGATCCACGGATCCGCGCTCGGCGCCGACGAGCTGCGCGCCGTCAAGGAGGTGCTCGGTTTCGACCCGGAGCAGACCTTCGAGGTCGCCGATGAGGTCATCGAGCACACCCGCGGAGCCATCGAGCGCGGCGCGGACCAGCGTGCCGCGTGGCAGGTCGGCTTCGACGCTTGGGCTGCCGCCAACCCGGAGCGCAAGGCGCTCCTCGACCGGCTGCTGAGCGGGGAACTGCCCGATGGCGTCGAGGATGCACTCCCGGCGTTCGAGGCTGGCAAGGACGTCTCCACGCGCGCAGCCAGCGGCAAGGTGTTGAGCGCACTCGGACCCGTCGTGCCCGAACTGTGGGGTGGATCGGCGGACCTCGCCGAGTCGAACAACACGACCATCGAGGGTGCGGCATCCTTCGTACCGAGCGAGCGCTCGACGCACGAGTGGGCCGGAAACCCGTACGGCCGCGTGCTGCACTTCGGCATTCGCGAGCACGCGATGGCCGCCATCCTGAACGGCATCGTCCTGCACGGACCGACGCGTCCTTTCGGCGGCACCTTCCTCATCTTCAGCGACTACCAGCGTCCGTCGCTGCGCCTTGCCGCCCTGATGAACGTGCCGTCGACGTTCGTCTGGACGCACGACTCCGTCGCGCTCGGCGAGGACGGCCCGACGCACCAGCCCATCGAGCAGCTCGCGACGCTGCGCCTCATCCCGAACTTCACCGTTGTGCGCCCCGGCGACGCGAACGAGGTGGCGTACGCCTGGCTCGAGATCCTGAAGCGTCGTGGCGGACCGGCAGGCATCGCGCTGACGCGGCAGAACATCCCCGTGTTCGAGCGCGGCGACGGTGCGGCATCCGGTGAGGTCTTCGCATCCGCGGCGAACGTCGCCAAGGGCGGGTACGTGCTCGCCGAGGCGCCGAACGGCACGCCGGACGTGATCCTGATCGCCACCGGATCCGAGGTTCAGCTGGCCGTGAACGCTCGCGAGGAGCTGAAGGCGGCGGGCGTCAACGCCCGTGTCGTCTCGATGCCCAGCCAGGAGTGGTTCGAGGAGCAGAGCGCGGAGTACAAGGAGTCGGTGCTGCCGGTATCCGTCACCGCTCGCGTCTCCGTCGAAGCCGGCCGCGCGCTCACCTGGCGCGACTACGTCGGCGACAAGGGTCGTAGCGTCTCGATCGAGCACTTCGGTGCGTCGGCCGACTACAAGACGCTGTTCACGAAGTTCGGCATCACCACGGAAGCCGTGGTGGCCGCAGCCAAGGAGACCATCGCCGCCCAGTAGGGCCGCGATGACAGGCGAAGAAGTCAAGAAGAAGAGGCGAGAGAAATGACCGAAACCAGCACCGCACGACTCGCGGCGGAAGGCGTGAGCATCTGGCTCGACGACCTGTCCCGCGAACGCATCACCTCCGGCGGGCTGCAGAAGCTGATCGACACGCGCAACGTCGTCGGCGTCACCACCAACCCGACCATCTTCGCGACAGCTCTCTCGAAGGGCGAGTCGTACGACGAGCAGGTCCGTGAGCTCGCGGCGGCAGGCAAGGACGTTCACGAGGCGGTCTTCGAGATCACCACCACGGATGTCCGCAACGCCGCCGATGTGTTCGCGCCGGTCTACGAGGCGTCGGCCGGCAAGGACGGCCGAGTCTCGATCGAGGTCGAGCCGGGTCTCGCGCACGACGCGGCCGGCACCATCGCGCAGGCCAAGCAGCTCTGGGCGAAGGTCGACAAGCCGAACGCGATGATCAAGATCCCGGCGACGGTCGAGGGCCTCGAGGCCATCGCCGCCGTCACCGCTGAGGGCATCAGCGTCAACGTGACGCTGATCTTCAGCCTCGAGCGTCACCGCGAGGTCATCAACGCCTACCTCACCGGCCTCGAGCGGGCGAAGGAGGCGGGCATCGACCTGTCGACGATCCGCTCCGTCGCGTCGTTCTTCGTCTCGCGCGTCGACACCGAGATCGACAAGCGCCTCACGGCGATCGGCACGCAGGAGGCGCTTGCCCTGAAGGGCAAGTCGGCCGTCGCGAACGCACGTCTCGCCTACCAGGTGTTCGAGCAGGCGTTCGACTCCGAGCGCGCCAAGGTGCTGCTCGCCGCCGGCGCGAACAAGCAGCGCCCGCTCTGGGCGTCCACCGGCGTCAAGGACCCGGCATTCCCCGACACGCTGTACGTGACAACGCTCGTCGCTCCCGACGAGGTGAACACCATGCCGGAGAAGACGCTCGAGGCCACCTTCGACCACGGCGACATCACCGGCAACACCATCGAGGGCACGTACGACGAGTCGAACGAGGTCCTGAACCAGATCGCCGCTCTCGGCATCTCCTACGATGACGTCACCCAGACGCTCGAAGACGAAGGCGTGTCGAAGTTCATCGTGTCATGGGACGAACTGCTCGACACCGTCTCCGCCGCGCTCGCACACGCCGGCGCCAAGGAGACCGTGCAGTGAGCTTCAAGATCCACGTCAGCGGCGACGCGGAGGCCGCGGTCAAGCGGCACGTGCCGTCGCTCGTTGCGGATCTGGTGGCATCCGGGATCACGGCCCAGGATGCGGCGCTCTGGGGGCCGGACGCGGAGTCGGAGGCTTCCGTCCGGCTGAGCTGGACGGAAGCGGTCGCCATCGCGCGGCCCCTTGTCCCGCAGATCGTGGAGCTTCGCGAGAGGTTTCTCGCCGAGGGCGTCAACCACTTCGTGCTGGGCGGCATGGGCGGCTCGTCGCTCGCGCCCGAGGTGATCACGCGCACCGGCAACCTCGAGTTGACCATCCTCGACACCACTGATCCAGGCCAGGTGCTCGACGCGGTCACGGACCGCATCGCCACCAGTGTGCTCATCGTGTCGTCGAAGTCCGGCTCCACGGTCGAGACGGACAGCCATCGCCGCACGTACGAGAAGGCGTTCCGCGACGCCGGCATCGACCCGGCAGGACGCATCGTCGTCGTCACCGACCCCGGCTCGCCGCTGGACGCGTCGGCCCGCGAAGCCGGCTACGCCGTCTTCAACGCCGACCCGAACGTCGGCGGTCGCTATTCGGCGCTGACCGCGTTCGGCCTCGTGCCGTCCGGGCTCGTCGGATTCGACATCGAGGAGTTGCTCGAAGAGGCGGAGACCATCTCGCTCGAGCTGGCCATCGACGATCCGACGAACCCCGGCCTCATCCTCGGCGCGGCGATCGCCGGCACTCAGCCGCTTCGCGACAAGCTCGGCATCATCACCGACGGCACGCACATCGTGGGCTTCGCCGACTGGGCCGAGCAGCTCATCGCGGAGTCGACGGGCAAGCTCGGCAAGGGCCTGCTGCCCGTGGTGCTCGACGTGGTCTCCCCCGAGCTCGACGAGAAGCTGCCCGACCTGCAGGTCGTGCGCCTCGTCGACAATGCCGAGGCGCACCATCTCTTCCCTGCGGATCGCCACCACGGCGAGATCCTGGTCTCCGGCACGCTGGGCGCCATGTTCCTCGTGTGGGAGTATGCAACGGCGATCGCGGGCCGGCTGCTGGGCATCAACCCGTTCGACCAGCCCGACGTGGAATCCGCCAAGGTCGCCGCGCGTGGCCTGCTGGACGCCCGTCCGGAGCCGACCGATCCGGCGTTCGTCGACGGCGGCATCGAGGTGCGCGGCGACGCCGCTCTGCTCGGTGACGCGGCGACGGTCGACGACGCGATCGGCAGGCTGCTGGCACTGCTGCCCGCCGACGGATACGTCGCAGTCCAGGCCTACGTGAACAGGGTCGCGCTGCCGCAGCTGGCCGGCATCCGCGATCTGCTGGCGGCCCGCGCCAAGCGCCCCGTGACCTTCGGGTGGGGGCCGCGCTTCCTTCATTCCACGGGCCAGTTCCACAAGGGCGGGCCGGCAGTCGGCGTGTTCCTGCAGATCCTGAGTCACGAGACCGACGATCTTCAGGTGCCCGACCGTCCGTTCACCTTCGGCCAGCTCATCACGGCCCAGGCGGAGGGCGATGCGGCGGTGCTCGCCGAGCACGGTCGTCCCGTGCTGACTCTCACGCTCACCGACCCCGCCGCCGACATCGAAACGCTGTTCGGCGACGTCGACGCCTGAACCGATACGAGGAGATCCATGTCACCGGTGGAGATCACCGCGAACTCCAACCCGCTGAGGGTGCCGACGGACCGTCGGCTCAACCGCATCGCCGGCCCGAGCAGCCTCATCATCTTCGGCGTGACGGGTGACCTGTCGCGCAAGAAGCTGATGCCGGCCGTGTACGACCTGGCCAACAGAGGCCTCCTCCCCCCTGGCTTCGCGCTCGTCGGCTTCGCCAGGCGCGACTGGGAGGATGAGGACTTCGAGAAGGTCGTCTACGACGCGGTGAAGCAGTACGCGCGCACCGAGTTCCGCGACGAGGTCTGGAAGCAGCTCGCGCAGGGCATCCGCTTCGTTTCGGGCGAGTTCGACGACGATGAGGCGTTCGAGCGCCTCAAGAAGACCGTCGATGAACTCGACCGGGACCGCGGAACGATGGGCAACCACGCGTTCTACCTGTCGATCCCGCCGAAGGCGTTCCCGCTCGTCACCGAGCAGCTGCGCCGATCCGGCCTCGCAGAGCAGTCCAAGGGATGGCGCCGCGTCGTCATCGAGAAGCCCTTCGGGTCCGACCTCAAGACGGCGCGCGAGCTCAACGCCGTCGTCGAGTCGGTCTTCCCGCCGGACTCCGTGTTCCGCATCGACCACTACCTCGGCAAGGAGACGGTGCAGAACATCCTCGCTCTGCGCTTCGCCAACGAGCTCTACGAGCCGATCTGGAACGCGAACTACGTCGACCACGTGCAGATCACCATGGCCGAGGACATCGGCGTCGGCGGTCGTGCCGGATACTACGACGGCATCGGAGCGGCGCGCGACGTCATCCAGAACCACCTGCTCCAGTTGCTCGCCCTCACGGCCATGGAGGAGCCGGTGTCGTTCGACGCCGCAGACCTCCGCGCCGAGAAGGAGAAGGTGCTGAAGGCGGTGCGGCTGCCGAAGGATCTCTCGACGGCGACCGCGCGCGGCCAGTACTCCAGCGGCTGGCAGGGCGGCGAGAAGGTGGTCGGCTTCCTCGAGGAAGACGGCATGAACCCGCAGTCCACCACCGAGACCTACGCGGCGATCAAGCTCGACATCGGAACCCGCCGCTGGGCCGGCGTGCCGTTCTATCTGCGGGCCGGCAAGCGGCTCGGGCGACGCGTCACCGAGATCGCGGTCGTCTTCAAGCGGGCGCCGCAGCAGCTCTTCGCGAAGAGTCAGACGTCGGCGCTCGGACAGAACGCGCTCGTCATCCGCGTGCAGCCCGACGAGGGCGTGACCATCCGCTTCGGCTCCAAGGTGCCGGGCGCCGGCATGCAGGTGCGCGACGTGAGCATGGACTTCGGCTATGGACACGCCTTCACCGAGGCGAGCCCTGAGGCGTACGAGCGTCTCATCCTCGACGTGCTGCTCGGCGATCCGCCGCTGTTCCCGCGGCACGAGGAGGTCGAGCTGTCCTGGAAGATCCTCGACCCGATCGAGGAGTACTGGGCGTCCCACGGCGCACCGGAACAGTACCGGCCGGGAACGTGGGGTCCGGCATCCGCCGATGAATTGCTTGCCCGCGACGGCCGCACTTGGAGACGCCCATGATCGTCGACCTGCCAGACACCACGACCAGCAATGTCTCGAAGACGCTGATCAAGATCCGCGAAGAGGGCGGCGCCGTCGCCCTCGGCCGGGTGCTCACGCTCATCATCGCCACGCAGCTCGGCCAAGAAGAAGAGGTCATCGAGGCCGCCAACGAGGCGTCGCGCGAGCATCCGATGCGCGTCATCGTCGTGTCGACCGCCGATCGAGACCACCCTCATGCGGATGCCGGCAGCCGGCTGGACGCGCAGATCCGTGTCGGCGGTGACGCAGGGGCCAGCGAGGTCATCGTGCTGCGCGCCTACGGCGACACCGCCAGCGATGAGGAGGGCCTGGTCACGGCGCTCCTGCTGCCGGATGCGCCCGTCGTCGTGTGGTGGCCAGGGACCGCGCCCGACGTCGTGTCCACGTCGCCGCTCGGCCGGATCGCCACCTGCCGCATCACGGATTCGTCTGCCGCAGGCGACCCGCACGAGGCGCTGCTGCACCTGGCCGAGACGTACGCCCCTGGCGACACGGACTTCGCCTGGACGCGTCTCACGCTCTGGCGTGCACAGCTCGCCGCGGTCCTCGATCAGCCGCCGTACGAGCCCGTCGTGTCCGTCGAGGTGTCGGGTGCGCCGGATTCGCCGTCGACCGTTCTGCTCGCCGCCTGGCTGCGACTGCAGCTGGATGCTCCGGTGCAGCACGACCTGACGGCTCGCCAGCGCGGCCTGAGCGGCATCCACGGCGTGCAGCTGGTCCGTGCCTCCGGCACGATCGAGCTGGTGCGCGACATGCCCGATCTGGCAACGCTCACGCAGCCGAACCAGCCGACGCACGACATCGCACTCCCCCGCCGCAACCTGCGCGACTGCCTCGCGGAGGAGCTGCGTCGACTCGATCCCGACGAGCTGTACGGTGAGGTGTTGACCAAGGGACTTCCGCTGCTGGAGGCCGAGGAGCAGGGAGCCGGAGCGCGATGAGCGGGGAACGGCGGGTGCTCGTCCACCCGGACAAGAACGCACTCGTCGCGTCGGTCGCGGCGCGGTTCCTCACGAAGACGGCGGACATCATCCGTGACCGCGGCACCGCGCACGTCTGCCTCACCGGCGGCACCGCCGGAATAGCCGTGCTGGCGGCGGCGGCCGTCTCGCCGGCGCGCGACACCGTCGACTGGGCTTCCGTGCACTTCTGGTGGGGCGACGAGCGGTGGGTTCCTGCCGACTCGGACGACCGGAACGACAAGCAGGCGCGCGAGGCCCTGCTGGACGATCTCGACCTGCCGGCGGGCAACGTGCATCCGTTCCTCGCGTCGGACTCCGGCGTGGAGCTCGACGAGGCCGCTGACGCGTACGCGAGCGAGTTGGCCCGCTTCGGCAACGACGAGCTCGCCTATCCCCGGTTCGACATCACGTTCCTCGGCGTCGGCCCCGACGGACACATCGCCTCGCTGTTCCCGGATCGCAGTGGCATCCGCGAGACGGAACGATCGGTGATCGCCGTCCGCAACTCGCCGAAGCCGCCGCCAGAACGGCTCAGCCTCACGCGCCCGGTGCTGAACGCGTCCGCCCGCATCTGGCTCGTGCTGTCCGGCTCGGACAAGGCGTCAGCCCTCGGGCTGGCACTGGCTGGTGCCAGTTACACGGAAGTGCCGGCGGCGGGAGCGAAAGGACGCAAGCGCACCGTGTTCTTCGTGGACCGCGATGCAGCGGCCGAGGTTCCTGAGAGCCTCATCTCGCCGGAGTACTGACTCCGTCCTGACGAACGACGAAAGGGGCGGTTCCGATCATCAGATCGGAACCGCCCCTTTTCGCTCCGTATGGGACTCGCTCGTGCGAATCGTCCCGTACGGGTCAGTTCGTGGGCGTGAGACGTCCTCGGCGCTCGCGCAGCTGCTGGAGCGCCTCATCGAGGAGCTGCTCCGCCTCCTCTGCCGTGCGGCGCTCCTTCACGTATGCGAGGTGCGTCTTGTACGGCTCGAGCTTCGACAGTGCCGGCGGGTTGTCCTTGTCGCGGCCGGCGGGGAGCCCGGACGTCGGGCAGTCGATGGTGTCGGGAATCTCCTCATCGGGGAGGTTCGCCGCGAAGTAGCGCACCGTCTCGTTGCCGAGCGCGTCCCAGTACCGAACCGCAATGCGGTCCGCGTGGTAACCGTGGTCCTGCTCCCCCATCGGACCGGATCCGACTCGGGATCCCCTGATCGCACTGCCGCCTGAAGCCATGAATCCTCCTTGATCGTTCGAACGTCGTACCGGCCGTGAGGGCCGCTACGCGCTGAACTTCGTGATGAGACCCAGCACCACGATGCAGGCGATCCAGACCAGGGCGAGGATGACCGTGATGCGGTTGAGGTTGCGCTCAGCCACACCGGATGCCCCGAGGTTGGAGGTCATGCCGCCGCCGAACATGTCGGACAGGCCGCCGCCGCGCCCCTTGTGCAGCAGGATGAGGAGGGTCAACAGGAGGCTCGTGATGCCGAGCAGCACCTGGAGAACGACCGTGAGAATCTGCACGAGGTGAAGCCTTTCGGGTTGTGGTCCGGTCCGGCGAACACGCGCTGGACCGACATTCATTATATCGACTAGCTGTGGCGTCGCACCGATCACCGATCGTCAGCCGTCGCGGCGGTCCGATGGCCGCCGGGACGAGAACGGGCGTCCGGACTGAGACGGCGCCCGGCGCCCTCCCCTTCCGAACGCCCGACCAGCGTGGAATTCCGTCGGCTACACGCCGACGTGCTTCTGGTATCGCGCGATGGCGGAGAACCCTTCGACGTCGAGGCTGGCGCCTCCGACGAGCGCGCCGTCGACGTCCGCCTGACGCATGAAGCCGGCGATGTTGTCCGCCTTCACCGAGCCGCCGTACAGGATGCGCGTGGCCGCTGCCGCCTCGTCGCCGAGGTGCTCCGCGATCGTGTCGCGCAGTGCCTTGGCGACCTGCTGCGCCTGTTCCGGCGTCGCGGCCTGCCCCGATCCGATCGCCCAGACCGGCTCGTAGGCCACCACGAAGTCGGATCCCTTCGGGATCGACGCCAGCGCGACCTTCAGTTGGGCGACGGGCACAGCGCTGGCGCCGCGCGTCTCGAGGTCCTCGGCGGTCTCGCCGACGCAGATCAACGGGACGACTCCCGCGCCGATGGCCGCCGCGGTCTTCGCCGCGACGATCTCGTCGGTCTCACCGTGCAGCGTGCGGCGCTCGGAGTGTCCGATGATCACGTAGGCGCAGTCCAGCTGGGCGAGGAACGGAGCCGCGATCTCGCCGGTGAACGCCCCGGAGGCGTGCTGGCTGACGTCCTGCGCCCCGTAAGCGATCTGCAGCTTGTCGCCCGACACGAGGGTCTGCACGCTGCGCAGGTCGGTGAACGGCGGGAAGACCGCCACCTCGACGGCACCGAAGTCGTGGCGGGCGTCCTTGAGACTCCATGCCAGCTTCTGCACGAACGCGATGGCCTGCAGGTGGTTGAGATTCATCTTCCAGTTGCCGGCGATGAGCGGAGTGCGTCCGCCCGTTGTCACGCTTGCCATCCGAGTACCTCCAGTCCGGGGAGGGACTTGCCCTCGAGGAATTCGAGGCTCGCGCCGCCTCCGGTCGAGATGTGGCCGAACTGGTCGTCGTCGAATCCGAGCGCGCGCACAGCGGCCGCGGAGTCCCCACCGCCGACCACGCTCAGGCCGCGGGTCTCGGTCAGCGCCTGCGCGACAGCACGCGTGCCGTCTGCGAACGGTGCCAGTTCGAAAACGCCCATCGGGCCATTCCAGAACACCGTGACGGATTCGCGGATGATCTCCGCGAACTTCGCCGCGGTCTCCGGTCCGATGTCCAGGCCCAGGCCGGCGGATCCCCATGGCGAATCCTCGATGGAGGATGCTGGGCGTACCTCGTGCTCGGCATCCGCCCCGAACTTCGAGGCGACGACGACGTCGGTCGGCAGGATGAGCTCGACGCCCAGCTCCTCGGCCTTCTCGAGGTAGCCGCGGACGGTCTCGATCTGGTCGGATTCGAGCAGGCTGGAGCCCACCTTGTGCCCCTGCGCGGCGAGGAAGGTGAAGAGCATGCCGCCGCCGATGAGCAGCGTGTTCACACGCGGCAGCAGGTGGCCGATGACGCCGAGCTTGTCGGAGACCTTCGAACCGCCCAGCACGACCGTGTAGGGACGCTCTGGGCTGCCGGTGAGGCGATCGAGCACCTCGAGCTCGGCAGCGATGAGCAGTCCGGCAGCACTGGGAAGCGCCTTGGCGAGTTCGTAGACGCTGGCCTGCTTACGGTGCACGACACCGAATCCGTCGGACACGAAAGCGTCGCCGAAGGCGGCGAGCTTCGCCGCGAACGTCGAGCGCTCCTCCTCCGATTTGCTCGTCTCCTCCGGGTTGAAACGGAGGTTCTCGAGCACGGCGACATCGCCGTCCGCCAGGGATGACACGGCATCCTTCGCGGATTGACCGACGGTGTCGGAGGCGAACCGAACGGGTTTGCCGAGCAGCTCCCCCAGCCGCTTCGCGACCGCGCCGAGGCTGTACTTCGGATCGGGAGCGCCGTCTGGACGTCCCAGGTGCGAGACGACGACGACGCGGGCGCCCTGGTTCGTGAGGGCGTTGATGGTGGGCAGCGACGCACGGACACGGCCGTCGTCCGTGATCTCCCCGTCCTTCAGAGGGACGTTGAGATCACAACGGACGACGACCGTGCGGCCGGCGAGCGAACCCAGTGAGTCGAGAGTGCGGAGCGTCACCGGAGTTCCTTCGTGGTGGACTAGAGGCGCTCGGCCACGTACTCGGTGAAGTCGACGAGACGGTTCGAGTAGCCCCACTCGTTGTCGTACCAGCTCGAGATCTTGACCAGGTTGCCGCTGACGTGGGTCAGGGTGGAGTCGAAGATCGACGAGTGCGGGTTGCGCTGGATGTCGGTGGAGACGATCGGGTCCTCGTTGTACTCGAGGATGCCCTTCAGGCGACCCTCGGACGCCGCGGCCTTGAACGCCGCGTTGATCTCGTCGACGGTCAGGTTCTCGCGCGACGTGACGAGCGTGAGGTCGACGATCGAGCCGGTGGGAACCGGAACGCGGTACGAGGAGCCGTTCAGCTTGCCGTTCAGTTCGGGCAGCACGAGGCCGATGGCCTTGGCTGCGCCCGTCGAGGCAGGGACGATGTTGATGGCGGCGGCGCGAGCGCGGCGCGGGTCGCTGTGCGGGCCGTCCTGAAGGTTCTGGTCGGCGGTGTAGGCGTGCGCGGTCATCATGAATCCGCGCTCGATGCCGAACTCGTCGTTGAACACCTTCGCCAGAGGGGCGAGGCAGTTCGTCGTGCAGGAGGCGTTGGACAGGATGTCCATGGTCGCCGGGTCGTACAGATCCTCGTTGACGCCGACGACGAACGTTCCGTCGTCACCGCTGGCGGGAGCCGAGATGATGACCTTCTTGGCGCCGGCGGCGAGGTGCTTGCGGGCATCCTCTGCCTTGGTGAAGCGTCCGGTGGACTCGATGACCACGTCGACGCCGAGGTCGCCCCAGCCGAGGTTCGCAGGGTCGCGCTCGGCGAGGACCTTGATGGCCTTGCCGTTCACGATGATGCTGTCGCCCTCGACCTCGACGGTCGCGTCGAGACGGCCGCCGACCGAGTCGTACTTGAGGAGCTGTGCCAGAGCCGCCGGATCGGTGAGGTCGTTGACGGCGACGATGTCGAGGTCGCTGCCCTTCGCCAGTGCTGCGCGGAAGTAGTTGCGACCGATGCGGCCGAACCCGTTGATGCCGATCTTCACGGACACGGAGATCTCCTGTTACTGGGGCGCCGTTCGGCGCTGGATTGCGATAAGGGAACGAACGGACGACGGTGTCCCGGGCGGATCCCACCCGGGACACCTACCCGCTAAGACAGTAGCAGCAGGCCCGACGTCTTTTCGCGGGCCTTGGTGAAGCGCTCCTGCACGTCACCCCAGCCCACGATGTTCCAGAACGCCTTGACGTAGTCCGCCTTGACGTTGCGGTAGTCGAGGTAGAACGCGTGCTCCCACATGTCCAGCATGAGGAGCGGCACGGTGGCCGTTGCGAGGTTGCCCTGGTGGTCGTAGAGCTGCTCGATGATCAGCTTCTGTCCGAGGGAGTCCCAGGCGAGGATCGACCAGCCGGAGCCCTGGATACCGAGAGCCGACGCCGTGAAGTGGGCGCGGAACTTGTCGAACGATCCGAAGAACTCGTCGATCGCGGAGGCCAGTTCGCCCGTCGGCTTGTCGCCGCCGTCCGGAGACAGGTTGGTCCAGAACACCGTGTGGTTCACGTGGCCGGCGAGATTGAACGCGAGGTCCTTCTGCAGCTTGTTCACGTAGGTCAGGTCGTCGGCGTCACGCGCTTCCTGGAGCTTCGCGATGGCGGTGTTCGCCCCGTCGACGTATGCCTTGTGGTGCTTGTCGTGGTGGAGCTCCATGATCGTCCCGCTGATGCTCGGCTCGAGCGCCGAGTAGTCGTAGGGAAGATCAGCGAGCGTGTAGTCAGCCATTCACTCTCTCCTCGTTCTTCGAGCGCGATGCGAGGGCCGCACCGCGGTCTGAGCAACGTTTCCACTCTAGTGAGACGGCACCGCGCGCGGCGGAGCGGGCCTGTGGTGCACCGCGGGAGGTCAGAGGGCGCGGGATGGTGTCGCGCGGGGCGTTGGCCCCTCTTGGAGGCGGCGGCGTGCACGCCGCCGGTGGTGTGGTCTCAGGAAGTCGACGGCAGCGCGCCGGGCAGGGACCGGCGAATTCATGGGGATGTGAGCCGCTCCTGGAGGCGGCGGCGTGCACGCCGCCGGTGGTGTGGTCGCAGGAAGTCGACAGCGGCGCGCCGGGCAGGGACCGGCGCGCAAGAAAGCTCAGAGGTCGAGGTCGGCGGGGAGGTTGGCTTCGGTGCCAGGGATGCCGAGCTCGATGGCGCGCTTGTCGGCCATGGCGAGCAGGCGGCGGATGCGGCCGGCCACGGCATCTTTCGTCATCGGCGGGTCTGCATGGTGGCCGAGCTCGTCGAGACTGGCGTCGCGGTGCGCGAGACGGAGCTCGCCCGCGTAGCGCAGGTGGTCGGGCATCGTCGGTCCGAGGATCTCCATGGCTCGCTCGACACGGGCGCACGCTGCGACGGCGGCCTGAGCGGACCGGCGCAGGTTCGCGTCGTCGAAGTTGACGAGGCGGTTGGCGGTAGCCCGCACCTCGCGGCGCTGGCGGAGCTCTTCCCAGGTGCGAACGGTGCCATCGGCGCCCATGCGCGTGAGCATGGCGCTGATCGCCTCGCCGTCGCGGATGACGACCCGATGCACCCCGCGCACCTCGCGCGCCTTCGCCGGCACCCCGAGCCGACCAGCAGCTCCGACGAGGGCCATCGCGGACTCGTTGCCGGGGCAGGTGATCTCCAGCGCAGCGGAGCGGCCGGGATCGGTGAGCGAACCGTGTGCCAGGAAGGCTCCGCGCCAGACGGCGGCGAGGTCTTCCTTCGATCCGGTCGTGAGCCTGTTCGGCAGACCACGGATAGGTCGGCGGTGCTGATCGAGGAGTCCGGTCTGCCTGGCCAGCGTCTCGCCGCCGTCGAGCACCCGAACCGTGTACACGGTGGTCTTGCGGATGCCGCTCGCCGACGTCACTGACACCTCGCTGCGCACTCCGTACAGCTCGGCGAGTGCCTTGCGCACGTGCCTGGCCAGGCCGGGCGAGTCCAGTTCGGCCTCGACGGCGATGCGACCGGAGATGAGGTGAAGTCCACCGGCGAGACGCAGGATGGTGGCGAGTTCCGCCGCGCGCACCGTGTTCTTGCCCGCCTCAACGCCGAGGAGTTCTTCTTTGACGTCAGCGGTCAGTGCCAATCGCGTGGGTCCGTTCTGTGTTTCGTGCATGGTCGCCGGGTGCGGCAGAGGAGCAGCGCTCAGTGCCCGTCATTCCCGGCCGAGGTCGCGATGCTTGATCGAGACCGCCACGCCGGGAGCATCGCGCAACCGTGCAGCCAAAGCCTCCGCAATGCAGACGGAGCGATGCTTACCCCCAGTGCAGCCTACCGCGATGGTTGCGTGCCTCTTGTTCTCACGCCGATACCCCTCGAGCACTGGACGCAGTGCACGCGAGTAGTCGTCGACGAAATCCAGGGCCCCTGGCTGGTCGAACACGTAGTCGCGCACGGGCGCGTCGAGTCCGGTCAGCGGCCGCAATTCCGGCTGCCAGAACGGATTCGGCAGGAACCGGGCGTCGGCGACCATGTCGGCGTCCGGCGGCAGTCCGTATTTGAAGCCGAAGCTGAGTAGCGTGAGCTGGATGTCTGCCGCGTTCTCCGCGGAGAAGATCTGGTTGATCTCGACCGCTAGCTGGTGGATGTTCAGGTCGGACGTGTCGATGATGATGTCCGCCGACTCGCGGAGCTCGCGCACCCGTGCCCGTTCGGCCATGATCCCGTCGAGGATCGTGCCTGAAGCCTGAAGCGGATGCGGACGGCGAACGGATTCGAAGCGGCGCACGAGCGCGGCATCCGTCGCATCCAGGAAGAGCACTCGCACCTGCGTTCCGCTGCGCAACGACTGGAGCATGTCTTGCAGGTCGGAGAAGAAGCCCCTCCCCCGAACATCGACGACGGCCGCAATGCGCGGCAGTGTCGATCCGGCACGCGCCACGAGGTCGATGAGCGGCCGCAGCATCTGAGGCGGCAGGTTGTCGACGACGTACCAGTCGAGGTCCTCGAGTGCGTTCGCCACGGTGGATCGTCCTGCCCCGGACATGCCAGTGACGACCAGCAGTTCTTGGTGCTGGCCCTCTGTTTCCGTCTGCTCCTCGCTCATCCCCCGCCTCGGATCGAGAATCGACTGTCTCTCAACCCTACGGGGTGTTGGGCGATCAGCGGCTGGAAGCGGTGCGCTCGGCGACCGCGGATTCGTCGGATACCACCTGTGCGTGCGGGGATTCCGGTCGTGATGCGGTGTTCTCGGTCTCGGTGTGCAGGGTGGAATGGATCGTCGCGGCCAGCGTCGGTCCGATCCCCTTCACCTCGGCGATGAGCTCTGGCGTCGCCTGCCGCAGGCGCGCGACCGAGCCGAAGTGCTTCAACAGCTCTCTCACGCGCGCAGGGCCGAGTCCTGGGATGTCGGCGAGCGTCGACGAGATGTCCCGACGTCGCTTCGCTCGCTGATAGGTGATCGCGAAGCGGTGCGCCTCATCGCGGATGCGCTGCACGAGGAACAGCGCGTCGCTGTTGCGCGGCAGGATGACCGGGAAGTCGGAGTCCGGAAGCCAGAGCTCTTCGAGGCGCTTGGCGATGCCTGCCAGCTGGATGCCGGTGACACCGGATTCCTCGAGGGCGCGCCGCGCTGCAGCGACCTGCGGCTGCCCGCCGTCCACGAGAAGGAGCTGCGGTGGGTAGGAGAACTTCCGCGGGCGGCGTCCCACTTCGGGAAGATCGGACTCCGCCTGCTCGGCCTCTGCAGACTCCCCGACAGCTGCGTTCTCGCCGGCGTTCTCGACGGATACCAAGGCGGCAGCCGTGTCGAGCTCATCGTCGAACGATCCGTCTCTGCCATCAGGACGCAGGTACGCGAGACGCCGCGTGAGCACCTGGTAGATGGACTCGGTGTCATCGGTGGACGCCGGAATGCTGAACCGGCGGTACTGATCTTTGCGGGGCAGTCCGTCTTCGAACACCACCATCGAGGCCACGATGTTCGTGCCGGAAAGGTGGGACACGTCGTAGCACTCCATGCGCAGCGGCGCTTCCGTCATGCCGAGCGCGTCGCGGATGTCCTCGAGCGCCTGCGACCTGGTGACGAAATCCGCGCTGCGCCGCGTCTTGTAGAGCATGAGAGCGTTCTTGGCGTTGGTCTCGGCTGTCTGCGCGAGCGCCGCCTTCTCCCCGCGCTGCGCAACGTGGAGCCGCACCTTCGATGGGGCGATCCCCCTGGTTCGCCGGGACTCGGCGTCCTCAGCCCGACGGCCTCCGAGCCACAGCTCGAGTTCGGCGGCATCGTCCGGCAGGACGGGGACCAGGATTTCCCGCGGCGGCGCGAACTCGCCATCGTAGGCATTCTCGAGCACGGTCTCGATCAGCTCCGCGACCTCGACGTCGAGTTCCTTGTCGACGACCCAGCTGCGCGTACCGCGGATACGTCCACCCCGAACGATGAACTGCTGAACGGCTGCGGCGAGCTCGTCGTCGGCGATGCCGAAGACGTCGACGTCGACGTCCTCGGAGAACACAACTGCGGTCTTCTCCATGACGGCGCGCATGGCCTGGATGCTGTCACGGTAGCGCGCGGCCGCTTCGTATTCCTGCTGCCCGGCGGAGTCGCGCATCCGCTGCTCGAGGGCACGGATGTAGCTCGTGTCGTTGCCTGCCATGAACGACACGAAGTCGTCGGCGACCTCGCGGTGCTCCTCTTGTGTCACGCGGCCGACGCACGGCGCGACGCACTTGCCGATGTCGCCGAGCAGGCAGGGGCGTCCGGTCAGCTCCGCCCGCCGATACACGCCGTCGGAGCAGCTGCGCATCGGGAACGCCTTGAGCATGAGGTCGAGCGTCTCGCGGATGGCCCACACCTTCGTGTACGGGCCGAAGTAGCGCGCCCCCGCGATCTTGCGGTTGCGCGTCACCATGGCGCGAGGGATGTCGTCTGCCAGGGTGACCGCGAGATACGGATAGGTCTTGTCGTCGCGGAACTGCACGTTGAACGGAGGGTTGAACTCCTTGATCCACGTGTACTCGAGCTGCAACGCCTCGAACTCGTTTGCGACGACCGTCCACTCGACGCTCGCCGCTGTCGTCACCATGCGGCGGGTGCGGTCGTGCAGGTTGCGCAACGGCTGGAAGTAGTTGCTCAGCCTGGCGCGCAGGTTCTTCGCCTTGCCGACGTAGAGGACCCGCTTCGTGGCATCCCTGAACCGGTAGACGCCCGGCTCCGTCGGGATCTCGCTCGTCTTGGGACGATAGGCGACGGTGTCTGCCATCGCGGCTCAGGCGGTCTTCTGCTCGGGGCGGGCGTCGGCATCCAGGATCTCGCGCAGGAAGACGCCGGTGTGACTGCCCTTCACCCTTGCGATCTTCTCGGGAGTGCCCGTCGCGATCACCTTGCCGCCTCCTGAGCCCCCCTCGGGCCCGAGATCGATGATCCAGTCGGACGATTTCACGACGTCGAGGTTGTGCTCGATGACGATGACCGTGTTGCCCTTGTCGACCAGGCTGTTCAAGACCTCGAGCAACTTGCGCACGTCCTCGAAGTGCAGGCCCGTCGTCGGCTCGTCGAGCACGTAGACGCTGCGACCGTTGCTGCGCTTCTGCAGCTCAGTGGCGAGTTTGACGCGCTGGGCCTCGCCGCCGGACAGCGTCGTGGCGCTCTGGCCGAGCCGCACGTAGCCGAGTCCGACGTCGACGAGCGTCTGCAGGTAGCGGTGGATGGCCGTGATGGGACGGAAGAACTCGGCGGCCTCCTCGATCGGCATGTCGAGGACCTCCGCGATGTTCTTGCCCTTGTAGTGCACCTGCAGCGTGTCGCGGTTGTACCGCGCTCCCCCGCACACCTCGCACGCCACATAGACGTCGGGCAGGAAGTTCATCTCGATCTTGATCGTGCCGTCGCCGGAGCACGCCTCGCAGCGTCCGCCCTTGACGTTGAAGCTGAATCGTCCCGGCAGGTAGCCCCTGGCCTTCGCCTCGGCGGTCTCGGCGAAGAGCGTACGGATGCGGTCGAAGACGCCCGTGTACGTTGCCGGATTCGAACGCGGGGTGCGTCCGATCGGCGCCTGGTCGACGTGCACCACCTTGTCGAGGTTGTCCGTTCCGAGGACGCGCGTGTGCTTGCCCGCCACCTTGCGCGCCCCGTTCAGCCGGTTGGCGAGCACTCGATACAGGATGTCGTTCACCAGCGACGATTTGCCCGACCCGCTGACGCCCGTGACCGAGACGAACACGCCGAGAGGGAAGTCCACTGTGACGTTGCGCAGGTTGTTGGCGTTGGCCCCGACCACCCGGAGCATCCGCTCGGGATCGACGGGACGACGACGCCGCGGCGTCTCGATGACCCGACGACCGGCGAGGTAGTCGCCGGTCAGCGACTCCGTGTTGTCGAGAAGGTCGTCATACGTTCCGGAGTGCACGACGCGGCCGCCGCCCTCGCCGGCGCCCGGTCCGATGTCGACGATCCAGTCCGCGGTGCGGATGGTGTCTTCGTCGTGCTCGACGACGATGAGCGTGTTGCCCAGGTTGCGCAGTGCGACGAGGGTCTCGATGAGGCGCCTGTTGTCGCGCTGGTGCAAGCCGATGCTCGGCTCGTCGAGCACGTACAGCACACCGGTGAGACCGGAGCCGATCTGAGTGGCGAGGCGGATGCGCTGCGCCTCTCCCCCGGACAGCGTGGCCGCAGCCCGCGCCATGCTCAGGTAGTTGAGGCCCACCTGGATGAGGAAGTCCAGCCGCACCTTGATCTCGCGCAGCACCTGGGCTGCAATGACCTGCTCGCGCTCGGTGAGGTCGAGCTTGTTCATGAACGCCCTGGCGTCGGCGAGGCTCAGGTCGGCGACATCCGCGATGCTGTGGCCGTGGATCAGCACGGCGAGCACCTCCGGCTTGAGTCGCTTGCCCTGGCACACCGGGCACGGGACCTCACGGAGGTACTCCGACCAGCGCTGCCGCTGCGTGTCGGAGTCGGCCTGGAGGTACTGGCGCTCGATGTACGGGACGACGCCCTCGAAGCCCGAGGTGTAACTGAGCTCACGACCGTAACGGTTGCGCCACTTGACCTTGACCTTGAAGTCCTTGCCGCGCAGGATCGCGTCGCGCACGCCGCGCGGCAGCTCATCCCACGGCGTCTGGAGGTCGAAGTCGAGGTCGCGCGACAGACCGTCGAGCAGCTTGTCGTAGTACTGGTACAGACCCTTGCCCTGCGTGCTCCACGGAAGGATCACGCCCTCGGTGATGCTCAGCGTCTGGTCGCCGAGGAGCAGCTCCTCGTCGACGGACATGCGGGTTCCGAGTCCGGAGCACTCGGGACAGGCGCCGAAGGGGGCGTTGAACGAGAAGGTGCGCGGCTCGATCTCGGTGAGCTGGATCGGGTGGCCGTTCGGGCACGCGAGCTTCTCGCTGAAGTTGCGCGTGGCATCCGGTCCGGACTCGTCGACGAACGAGACGGTGACGAGGCCGTCGGTCAGCCGGAGCGCCGTCTCGAGCGAATCGGTGAGCCGGGTGAGGATGTCGGGGCCCGCGACCAGGCGGTCCACCACGACCGAGATGTCGTGCTTGTACTGCTTCTTGAGTGTCGGAGGGCTGGAGAGTTGGATCTGCTCGCCGTCCACCATGGCACGCGAGTAACCGGACGCCGACAGCTCGGCGAAGAGGTCGACGAACTCGCCCTTCTTCTGCTTCACCACCGGACTGAGCACCAGGTAACGCGTACCGGACTCGAGTTCCATGAGCTGATCGGCGATCTGCTGCACGGTCTGCCGCTGGATTCTCTCCCCGCAGACGGGACAGTGCGGAACGCCGATGCGCGCCCACAGAAGACGCATGTAATCGAAGATCTCGGTGATCGTGCCCACCGTGGACCGGGGGTTGCGGTTGGTGGACTTCTGGTCGATGGAGACCGCCGGGCTGAGTCCCTCGATGAAATCGACATCGGGACGGTCCACCTGGCCCAGGAATTGGCGCGCGTAGGCCGAGAGGGACTCCACGTAACGCCGCTGCCCCTCGGCGAAGATCGTGTCGAAGGCGAGGGACGATTTGCCGGACCCGGAAAGACCGGTGAAGACGACGAGGGAATCACGAGGGATCTCGACGTCGACGTTGCGGAGATTGTGCACGCGGGCACCGCGAACGCTCAGTTTGGAGTGGGATTCCACTTTCGAGATCGACACCCGAAAAGTCTAGGTAAGGGCACCGACATTTTCCGGCGTGTGCGCTCAGGGCGGAGACGGACCGCCCCATAGGCGCGGATCCCGGTGACATCGACGCGACCGATCGCACGCGAAACGGGAATGTCGGTGGTCGTCGATACTGTGCCGTCATGGCGGCGATGGCAGATGACGGGTGCGGCCTGGACGACAGGCTGGAGCACGAGCTCTTCAGCAGAAGCGTGGCATCGGTGATGCTGCAGCAAACGGTGCGGCCGGCGGTGCCGAGGCAGGCTCGAGGCCGACAGGATGCCCTTCGGCACGTACCTGATCGGCACGAGCTGATCCGGCGAGAGCTGAGTTCGCAGGAACAGATTCGACACGAACGGGGCGGACACGAGCTCGTTCCGCAGGGACTGATGCCGCAGACGCCGCGGCGTCAGGCAAGCGGGCGGCTGAGCGATGTCGCACGGCGCGACGCAGTGCGTGAACATGCGTCACTCCATCGCGCCGTCGCCGCGCGCTTCCGCGAGAGCGTCAGCGCCGCCTGACGACGAGGAAGGCGGCAACCCCGACCGCCAGTACCGCCAGCACTGCGAAGACACCGGGGAGAACGGCGGAGCGCAGGCCGCCGGACGACGACAGCACCAGGGTGGCGGCGAGCACGGCCTGAGTGGGCACCTGGATGACGATCCAGCGCCTCAGCGGCCGGCCGAGAGCCCGAACCTGCATGCGTCCGACCGGCTCGACGACGAGAGTCATCGCCCCGAGCACGTGCAGGAGATGCACGACAGCGAGCACCGCATACGGATGCCAGTCGGCGGCATCCGCAGGACGCGCGAGTTGCGCCAGACCGATCACGAGCGCCGCGCCCCACGCCGCCAGGCTCGCCGGAAGCACGGTGCCCAGCAGGGCGAGCCCCGCGGAGATGACGGTGAAGGGTTCCGGCACCAGAAGGAACGAGGCCGCACCGCCGACGAGCGCGACGAGCAGGCGGGGAGTGATGGACGGCATCCAGGCGCCGATGGCGATGACGCTGTGCGGACGCCGCTGAGAGTGATCGGTCATGGCCGCCTCCGTTGCCGGGTGAGGGCGCGCAGCGCCGTGAGACGGGACTCGGCGTCGGCGTCCCAGCGAAGGCGATCTGCGCCGACCGCGAAAAGGTCGTGCAGGCGGTCGTCTCTGCGGCCGAGCACGACCCGGAGCGCCGTCAGGCGCTCGCGCGACAGGTCGTCGGTGATCAGCCTAGGCAGCGTGTCGACAGCGATGACCCGGTGTCCGGCCGCCCTCCACAACTGGGCGAGGTGTCCAGGATCGTCGTCGAGGAACGGCGAGAGCACGAAGACGAGAGCCCCAGGGGCCACCTGCGGCGTCCTCGCCCGTGCGAATCCACGCGGATGCGCGGACACCCTGGCGATCGCCGCGCGGAGGAGTTCGCGGTGCCGGGCTCCTGCACCGCGCCGCACGGATCCTCTTGCGCGGGAGAGCACCTGGAATGACACGGAGTCCCCGGCATCGAGATACCCGCAGGTGAGGCTCCACGCCGCCTCGCGTGCGACGTCGAGTGTGGTGTTGCCGCCGACAGCAGGATCGCCGAACGGCCACGTGCTGACGCGCTCCCCGACGTCGGTGTCGTCGTCGATCACGATCGCGACGTGCGCGTCGGACGTCGCATGCGTGCGACGGACGAACAGGTCACCCGGACTGCGGGTCAGTCTCGCGGTCGCCTTCCAGTCGATCCTGCGGAGACGGTCGCCTGCCACGAACGGGTGGATGTCGCGGAACTCCCCGCCGTCGCCCGGACGGGACGAATCGTGGGTACCGGTGAGTCCGCGAAGCCGGGAGGGCAGCGGCAGCGACCGGAGATCCACCGCCACCGGCTCGACGACGATCCTGGAGGCCACCTCGTCGGCCGGTCCGCTGACCCGCACCGCGTCGGCCGAGGCCTCGCGGAATGTGACCGCGAGCAGTTCCTGGTCTCCGGTGTGGAGCACGGGGATGTCGACGCGCACGTCTCGCGCGCCCGACGCCAGAGTGACGCGGCGCAGCTCGGAACCCATGGCGGTGAGGCGAAGTGTCGCGAAGTCGGTGTCCGCAGCAGTCTGCACGTGGATCTCGGCATCCACTCGACCCGCGTGCCGCTTCCCCATCGCGATCCGGGCGGATCCGGCCGCCGCGCGTGGTTTCGACGCGGCGACGCCGACGGCGGTGATCAGCGTGAGCGCGACGACCAGGACATCCGCGCGCCCCAGGATGACGGACGTCACGGTGAGGATGAGCGCAACGGCGATCCCGGCCGCGACGACCGGCGATCGCAGGGTCTTCACGACACGCCGGCGGTGCGGGACACCGCCGGCGGACCGGCGACGGCGTCGACGAGGCCGCCGACCACGGATTCCGGCAGCGTGCCTGCCGCCCAGGCGGCAGGCGTGAGCGTGAGCCGGTGCGCAAGGGCCGGCACGGCGACGGCCTTCACGTCGTCGGGCGTGACGAAGTCGCGTCCGTCGATCACGGCCAGGGCCCGCGCGACGAGCATGAGCGCCTGGGATCCGCGAGGCGATGCGCCGACTTCGACGGAGCGGTCAGCACGAGTGGCGGCGGCGAGGTCGACGCAGTAGCGGAGGATGTCGGGGTCGACGTGGAGCCGTTCGACGCCGGCCTGCATCGCCGCCAGGCCGGCGGCATCCGTCACCGGATCCACCGTCGTCGCCTCCGTGCGCCTGGCCAACCGGTTGCCGAGGATGCGCTCCTCCTGCTCCCGCTCCGGATACCCGACGGAGAGTCGCACGAGGAAGCGGTCCAGCTGGGCTTCTGGCAGCGCGTAGGTACCCTCGTACTCGATCGGATTCGCCGTTGCGATCACATGGAACGGCGCCGGCAGCGCGAAGCTGTTGCCCTCGACCGTGACCTGATGCTCCGCCATCGCCTCGAGGAGGGCCGACTGCGTCTTGGGCGCCGTGCGGTTGAGCTCGTCGGCGAGGAGGAGCCCGGTGAAGACTGGGCCTGGCCGGAAGACGAAGTCGCCGCTGGCCGGCGCATAGACGTACGACCCGGTGATGTCAGCCGGGAGCAGGTCGGGCGTGCACTGAAGCCTGCGGAACGGCAGCCCCATCGCGGCGGCGAGACTGCGCGCGGCGAGCGTCTTGCCGAGGCCCGGCACGTCCTCGAACAGCACGTGCCCACCCGCGAGGATGGCCGCCAAGGCGATCCGCAGCGGTGTGTGCTGGCCTATCACCACTTCCTCAACGGCAGCAAGGATGCGCCCTGCGCGCTCCGAGATCTCCTCAGCGCTGAGCGTCTCGGCGCTGGGTGTCTCGGCGGCGGGCGGCTCGGCGCTGTGCGATCCCGTGCCCGCCTGCACTGCGCGAGGTTCCTGGATGCGGCCGTCCGGGCCGAGGATGTCGTCGCCTTCGTTCACGTTCGTGCGGGTCCTTCCGTGGTGCGTACCGCTCGGGGGGTCACCAGCGCGCCTTGTGCGCCGAGGACGTCCAGTGCGTCCAGGCACTGTTCGACGGCGCGCAGCGAGGGCATGATGCCGTGGTGCGGGGTGAGTGTGGCGTATGCGCTCTGCCCGATGAGTGCAACGATGCGCTCTCGGTCGGCCGGATCGCCGAGCCGCAGTTCGTGCCGGTCCAATCGAGACTGTGCGAGGGCCCGTACCGCCGCGAATCCCTGTTCCCGCACCGAGCCGCGGTTCTGTTGGAACATCGGGGCGAGACGTGCGACATCCGTTCGTGATCCTGGGCGGGGCTCTCGCGACGGGGTGGCCCAGACGAGCGACGATTCGTCGTCCGAGCGGAAGACGCCCCACATCACGCAGATCAGTGCGAGGAGCACGCCCATGGCAGCGGCGAACCAGGCGTCGACGCCCAACAGCCACAGGCCGGCGCCGAGGATCAAGCCGGCCACCGACGAGCCGACGATTCGTCGTACGGTCATCGGATGCCCTCTGTGCCGACCGAATGCCAGGATGCCCGGAGCGCGAGCAGGCACGCGCGAGCCGTGTCGACATCCGCTGCCATCGCGGGATGCGCACCGAACCGCACACCCTGGTAGAGGCGGAGCAGCCGAGTCGCTGCAGCGTCGTCGGCGCCGATGCGGCTGATGATGCGTGCCGTGTACTCGGCAGGCGTCTCCGACGGACGGCGTCGCACGCCGGAGTCGGCGGCGGCCTCCTGCAGGCCGAGCCACGCCGCGACGATCGCGTCGCCTGGCTCTCGAGGCTCATCCACGAGCTGGAGTGCGCGGGCGATGCCCCGCGCGACGGCGGGTGCCGGGTCGGACTCCTCGAGCTCCTCCTCGGCCGGCGTCTCGGCGAGGGCGACGGCGCCGGATGCCGCGTCGTGGGTCAGGCGGTCGCCTCGTCTGCTCAGCAGTCGCCACAGCAGATAGGCGAGCAGGATCGCCGCAATGATCGCCAGAACGATGAGCACTTTCGGCGCGACGGTCGCCACGATCGAGGACTGCGTGTGCTGCGGATTCGCAGGCGCACCTGTACGCGGCACGACCGTCGGTGCGATGTGCACGGGACTCTCGGTCGGTGGGATCCAGGGCGGTGCACCGATGCGGATCGGTCCGGCGACGAGCACCGCGAAGACGGCCACGAGGCCGAGGACGACCGGCAGGATGACGGCGACCGCTCGGGTCCGACCTGTGCCGACGTCACTGCCCACGCGACAACGCTAGCGCGTGTTCACACGCTCGCCGTGCGCCCTCGTCCCCGCGCGGATGACACGGATCGCCTCGGCGTGCGTCACGCCGTCGTTGACGATGTACGAGCCCTGCACCAGGATCGGACGGATGCCGGCGCCCGCCGCACCCTCGACATCCGCAACGGGATTGTCGCCGATGAGCCAGACCTCGTCCGGATGGCCGAACTCCAGCAGGGCATGACGGAAGATCCCCGCATTCGGCTTCTCCCAGCCGATGGCCGCTGAGGTGAACACGCGCTCGAAGTAGTCGCCGAGGCTGAGGCTGTCGACGATCTCCGGCAGCTCCGGAACGTGATTGCTGAGGATGGCCTGCCGTGCGCCGGCATCGCGGAGGGTCTCCAGCGCCGTCCTGGCCTCGGGGATGACGCGCCACGTGTCCGGGTCCCTGAAGCGCGGACGCACGCCGGTGACGGCGTCGTCGACTACGGAGACGGACACGCCCGCCGCGAGGTACGCCGCCCGCAGCACGGCGTCGATCGCCCGCCACCAGTCGTCGGGCCGGATGAGGTGCGTTCTGTCGATGCTCGTGTCCTGCCAGGGAAAGCCGTGCCGGAGATACAGCTCGAGACTTTCCGCCGTGAGGATGCTGTCCGGCTCGACTCGGAGGAGCGCGTCGATCATGCAGGAGGACCAGTGTCCTGGGCGTTCGGCGATGGTGCCGTCGAAGTCCCAGAAGACGACCGTTCCGCTCAGGTCGCGCCCACCGAGGTCGGAGAGCGCCGTCACGCGTGCCCCGCCTTCTCCATCTGGCGCAGGTCCCGTTTCAGGTCGGAGAGCTCATCGCGCAGCCGCGCTGCGAGCTCGAACTTGAGTTCGCCGGCCGCGGCGAGCATCTGGTCGTTGAGATCGGCGATCAGCGACTCTAGCTCCTGGGCACCCTCCGCGGCAATGCCCTCCCTGCGGAGGTTCGGCGTCGGCGCCTTCTTCTTCGATGATCCGTCGCGGGCGGCGAGCATCTTCTGCGTGTCGGCACCTTCGCGCGCCAGCACGTCGGTGATGTCGGCGATGCGTTTGCGAAGAGGCTGCGGGTCGATGCCGTTGACGGTGTTGTACTCGATCTGCCGTTCACGGCGACGATTGGTCTCCTCGATGGCGTTCCGCATCGAATCAGTGAGCACGTCCGCGTACATGTGCACCTCGCCCGACACGTTGCGGGCCGCGCGACCGATGGTCTGGATCAGCGACGTCGACGAGCGCAGGAAGCCCTCCTTGTCGGCGTCGAGGATGGCCACCAGCGACACCTCTGGCAGGTCGAGACCCTCGCGCAGCAGGTTGATGCCGACGAGCACGTCGTAGACGCCCTGACGCAGCTCCGTGAGCAGCTCGACGCGTCGCAGGGTGTCGACGTCCGAGTGCAGATAGCGCACCCGAACGCCCGCTTCGGCGAGGTAGTCGGTGAGCTCCTCGGCCATCTTCTTCGTCAGCGTCGTGACGAGCACCCGTTCGTTGCGCTCAACGCGCACACGGATCTCCTCGAGCAGGTCGTCGATCTGCCCCTTCGTGGGCTTCACGATCACCTGCGGGTCGACGAGGCCCGTCGGACGGATGATCTGCTCCACGATGCCGTCGGCGATGCCCAGCTCATAGCGTCCCGGGGTCGCCGACATGTACACCGTCTGGCCGATGCGCTGCGTGAACTCCTCCCACGTGAGCGGGCGGTTGTCGAGCGCGCTGGGGAGTCGGAAGCCGTGCTCAACGAGTGTGCGCTTGCGCGAGGCATCCCCTTCGTACATCGCCCCGATCTGCGGCACTGTCACATGCGACTCGTCGATGACGAGGAGGAAGTCCTCCGGGAAGTAGTCGAGCAGGCAGTGCGGCGCCTCGCCGGGCTGCCTGCCGTCGATGTGGCGCGAGTAATTCTCGATGCCCGAGCAGAAGCCGATCTGCTCCATCATCTCGATGTCGAACGTGGTGCGCATGCGCAGCCGCTGCGCTTCCAGCAGCTTGCCCTGCCGCTCGAGCTCTTCCAGCCGCTCAGCGAGCTCGGTCTTGATGGTGCCGATTGCGCGGTGCATGGTCGCGGGGCTGGCCGCGTAGTGCGTGGCGGGGAAGACGGAGACGGCGTCGAGCTGCTTGATCACTTCGCCGGTGAGCGGATGCAGCGAGTAGAGCGCCTCGATCTCATCGCCGAAGAGCTCGATGCGGATGGCGTGCTCCTCGTACATCGGGATGATCTCGATGGTGTCTCCGCGGACCCGGAACTTGCCGCGCGAGAAGTCGATGTCGTTGCGCTGGTACTGCATGTTCACGAACATGCGGATGATGTTGTCCCGCCCGATGTTGTCGCCCACCTGAAGGGCGGCCATGGCGTCGAGGTACTCCTCGGCGGCGCCAAGACCGTAGATGCACGACACGGTGGAGACCACGACCACATCGCGCCGGCTGAGCAGCGAGTTCGTCGTTGAGTGCCGCAGACGCTCCACCTCGGAGTTGATGGACGAGTCCTTCTCGATGAAGGTGTCCGTCTGCGGGACGTACGCCTCCGGTTGGTAGTAGTCGTAGTACGAGACGAAGTACTCGACAGCATTGTGCGGCATCAGGTCGCGGAATTCGTTGGCGAGCTGGGCCGCCAGCGTCTTGTTGTGCGACAGCACGAGGGTGGGACGCTGGACCTGTTCGATGAGCCAGGCGGCCGTCGCGGACTTGCCGGTTCCGGTTGCACCGAGCAGCACGACATCCGTCTCCCCCGCATTGATGCGGGCGGCGAGCTCCTTGATCGCTTGCGGCTGGTCGCCGTTCGGTGCGTATTCGCTCACGACCTCGAAGGGGCGCACGACTCGGGTCGGTTGCATGCGTTCCAGTCTAGGAAGACCCCCCGACGAACGTGCGGCAGGCGGCCACGGTGACGGTCGCGCTGCCTCTCGGTGCCGCGCTCGTCGCGCGCGGTGTCTGGTGGAATCCATGAGCACTCAGGAGACTGCTGACATGCGCATCAGGTGTACTTACGGTTAACAGGTACTTTCCGAAGAATGCTCTCAGCTACCGGCTATGGATCGAAACGATGACGATTACTGACACGAAACCGATGACGAAGCGGGGAACCCCCATCCTGTGGCACAGGCGACGAGGACGTGTGGTGGTGCTGCTCTGCATCATGTACTTCATCGCATACTTCGACCGGAACAACATCGCCACCGCCGGTCCGAGCATCATGAAGGAATTCGATCTCACCAATGCGCAGTTCGGACTCGCGGCCAGCGTCTTCGCTTTCTTCTACGCGCTGCTGCAGGTGTTCGGGGGCTGGATCGGCGAGAAGATCGGCCCGCGCCGTGGGCTCCTGATCCTCGGACTGCTGTGGGGGCTCTCCACGCTCTTCACCGGTCTCGCCGTCGGCCTCGTCACGCTGCTCGTGGCGCGCGCCATCCTCGGATTCAGCGAGTCGGCCACCTTCCCCACCGCCACTCAGGCGATGAGCCGGTGGGTGCCGAAGGATCGCAACGGGCTCGTGCAGGGCATCGTGCACTCGGCATCCCGGTTGGGAACGGCGCTCGCGCCGATCGCCGTCGCCGCGCTGATCCTGTGGAGCGGATGGCGCTCCTCCTTCATCTACGTCGGCATCCTGAGCATGCTGTGGGCGCTCATCTGGTACGCCATGTTCCGAGACCGCCCCAAAGACATGAAGGGCATCACGAAGCAGGAGCTCGCCGAGGTGCCGGATCTGCCGAACGCGGCCGACCTGCCTCCTGTGCCGTGGAAGCGGCTCATCCGCACGATCCTTCCTGTCACGCTCGTGGACTTCGCGTACGGCTGGGTCGCGTGGGTCTTCTTCACCTGGATCCCCACGCTGCTGTCGACCACCTACCACCAGGACGTCGCGAAGTACGGGCTCCTCACCTCGCTCATCCTCATCGGCGGCGTCGTCGGCGACACGCTGGGCGGTGTCGCGAGCGACTGGCTCATCCGGCGCGGCAGCCCGGCGAGAAGCGCTCGTCGCACGCTGCTGCTGATCGGCTTCATCGGCTCGGGCGTCTGCCTGATCCCGCTGGTCTTCACTCCCCCGCTCACCGTCACCGTCGTCGCGCTCTCGCTGTCGTTCTTCTTCCTCGAGTTGACGAACGCGCAGCTGTGGGCGATCCCGATGGATGTCGCACCCATGTGGTCGGGGACCGCGAGCGGCATGATGAACACCGGCTTCGGCGTTGCCGGCATCATCTCGCCGATCATCGTGGGTTCCATGGTCGACTGGACGGGCGGATTCGCCTGGCCGTTCGGCCTGTCGATCGGAATCCTGGTCGCCGCGACCCTGCTCGCCGCGCTGATGCGGCCGAAGCCCGTGCGACCGAACGTGTCGGCGGAGGACGCGGCGTTCACCGGGCAGGCGTAGCTTCGGCACGTGCAGCGGAACGGGATCCGATCACCAATGCCCGAACCATGCGGCTGAGCCGTTCACGCCTTCGACGAGACCGGGGACCCGTCGTGCGGAGCCGGCTCGGTGACGGATCCGTCGGCCGGCGACCCGACGCGAGGCGCCTGGGTGGCTGCGCCCGGACCGCCGGACTGCGCACCTCGCGGACGTGCCTTGTAGCGACGACCGGTGAGCGCCAGGCTGAGCGGCGTGCGGCGAGCGACCTCCGTGATGAGCACGGCGCCGATGATCACGAGCACATAGGTGACGAGCGTGAGCCATGGGGTCGGAACGGTGCGCTCGAGCCAGTCGTCTCCCACCCAGAGAAGGATCCAGATCACCATCGGGTGCGACAGGAAGATGCCGAAGGAGCGGTCGGAGGCGAGATCGACGACGCGCGCCGTGACTGATCCGGCCTTCCGCCGGTCGGCCCACCACGTGCCGATCGCGAGGAATCCGATCCCGACCGCGACGCCCCAAAGGATCATCACCGGCTGCATCGGCGTGCCCGCCCCGTAGAAGCTGTGGTGCCCGACGAGCACCTCGACCCAGTACATGCCCAGCATGATGGCGGCGGACGCCAGCACCAGCCATCCGATCAGCGCGCGGTGCGTGCGCACCCACGTCAGGAATTGCGCCGCGTGATCGGCGGCGACGGCGCCAGCGATCACGAAGAACGAGTACGTGAAGACGATCTGCTTCGCCCAGTCGCCGTACCAGCTGTACGACGACTGACCGTAGTGGTACCACGCCATGAGTCCGGCTTGCACGGCGAGGGCGCCGAGAAGCAGGAGCCAGTGCTTGCCGCGAGTGCGGCGCACCAGCCACACGATCACGGGCACGAGCAGATATACCTGCATCGTCACCAGCAGGAAGTACAGGTGGTACCACGCGCTGCCGGTCAGAGTGGTCACGACGAACTTCAGGACGAGGTCGCCGACGCTGCCGGTCGGGTGGTGCAGATATCCGGCGACGACGTAGATCGCCGACCACGCGACGTACGGAACGCCGACGAGCAGGAACCGCTTCGGCCAGAACTTCCGCATCGGCACCGGACGTGCCAGGAAGCTGTAGACGAGCACGAATGCCGTCAGCGCGAAGAACACCTCGCGGGTGAAGTGCATGAGGTCGAGCAGCATGTAGAGGCCGACATCGTCGGGGCCCGCTGTGTGGCTGGTGGTGTGCACGCCGATGACGCAGACGAACGTCAGGATGCGCAGCACGTCGATTTCGTAGAGGTGGCGCTGGCTGCTGCGCGGCTTCGCAGCGGTGTCGCTCGCGGCGACAGAGTCCTCCGCGGCCGCAGAACGCTCTGGATGGAGTGCCGGACTGTCGCCGCTCACTCGGCGCTCGCCGAGACCTCGGCCACGGCGCTGCGCAGGCGCACGCGCTGGACCTTGCCCGTCGCGGCACGCGGCACGTCGTCGACCACGGTGATCGTGCGCGGTCGCTTGAACCTGGGCAGCCGCTCCTCCGCGAGACGGCCGAGCCGGTCGACGAGCTCGTGGTCTCCGTCCTCGGTGCGCGTGGCATCCGCTGGGATGACGAAGGCGACGGGCACGAATCCGAGCACGTCGTCCGGAGCGCCGACGACGACGACCTCGCGCACGGCAGGATCCGTCAGCAGCACCTCTTCCACCTCGAGCGGATAGACCTTCTCGCCTCCGCGGTTGATCACGTCGTCGACACGGCCGGCGAGCGTGACGTATCCGTCGGCGTCGATCGAGCCGAGGTCGCCCGTCTTGAGCCAGCCGTCGGCATCGAAACGGTCAGCGGCCGCACCGCGGAAGTAGGCGTCGACGACGCCGCGTCCGCGGATCCACAGCTCCCCGACCTGGTCGAGCTGGAGGACGCCCTTCTCGCCGCGTGCCTGCACTTCGGTGCCGACCGGGATGCCGACGGTTCCGGCGCGTGGAGCGTCGACGGGAGTCGCGGTGATCTGGCTGGCCGCCTCCGTCATGCCGTAGCTGACGACGAGCGGAATGCCCGCGAACGCATCGGCGACAGGGCCGGGCAGCGGAGCCGACGCCGTGCGGATGAGCCGCAGGCGCGGCGGCGGGCTGATCGTCTCGGTCGCCAGCACCGCGAGGATGGCCGGAACGGCATTGATCCAGCTGATGTCGCGCTGCTCCATGAGCGGCCAGAACCCGGTGCGGTGGAACCGCCGGTCGACGACGAGCGTCGCGCCGGCGGTGAGGGTCGCGAGCAGGCCGACCACTTCGGCATTGATGTGGAAGAGCGGAAGCGAGTTGTACCCGCGATCGGCCTCCGTGAGCCGGAGGTGCTCGGCGACTGCGGCCCCGACGAATGCCAGGCGGTCCGCGGTCAGTTCGACGCCCTTCGGCGTGCCGGTCGAGCCCGAGGTGAACAGCATCGCCGAGCCGCCGGAGCGGAACGCGGATGCCGCGTCCGTCGTGGGCTCGCCACCGACGTTCACGTCCTCGGATCCGCCGCCCTCCAGAACGTCGGCAACATGGGGCGGGGCGATGCGGCGCAGCCCTGCGGCATCGGCACGCGCGGGATCAGTCGTGACCAGGGCGGTCGGACCGTCCACGAGTCCGGCCAGACGAGTGACGTCCTCTGCCGTGAGAGCAGGATCCAGCGGCACGGATCGGTGACCGGCGGCCACCGCGCCGAGGTGGGCGACGGCGAAGACGAGCGGATCCGGCTCGTCGACGAACACCGTCGAGTGCTCATCGAGTGCGGCAGCGCTGAGGAACGCGTCGATCGCGCGGACGGTGTCTGCGTACGTCAGCATCCGGTCGTTGCGGGCGTCCTCGAGGTACGGCCGATCCCCGTGAAGGAGCGCCGCGCGGGTCAGAAGCTCTCCGATGGTCGGAATGCCTGCACCGTTCGTCCACTCTTTCGTCACCCGACGATGGTATCGGCGGCTCCTATGCGGATCCCGTGCGTGGGCTCGGCGCCATCCGAGCGGCCGTGGTACGTCGGCGTGCGACGAGTGGGCGTGTGCCGTGAGGTCGCTCCCAGCTCGATCACCTGGTCGGCTCCCCTGGCCTCTGCCGCATCGTGCGTCACGAGCACGGCAACGCGGTCCTTGAGCGCCAGCCGCAGGTCGGTCATCAGCTCGGCGGAGGCCTGGGCGTCGAGCTGCGCTGTGGGCTCGTCGATCAGCACGACATCGCCGCCGGCCAGCAGCGTGCGCGCGACGGCGACCCGCTGGCGCTGTCCGCCCGAGAGCCTCTCCCCTGCAGCGCCGATACGGGTGTCGAGACCCTGTGGAAGCGTCGCGAGCAGGGGCGCCAGACCGACGCGGGTCAGCGCATCCGTGAGCTCGGCATCCGAGGGACGGTCGGTGCGAGGGCGCGCGAGGGCGAGGTTCGCGCGCAGGGTTGAGTCGAAGAGATGACCCTCCTGCGGGCACCATGCGATGCGGGTGCGAAGAGCGTGCGGAGGGATGGCGGCGGCATCCGTGAACCCGTCGCCCTGGCGCAGCAGGTACCGGCCGGCAGTGGGATCGGCGAAGCGGAGCAGCAGCGCCAGGAGGGTGGACTTGCCGGATCCGCTCGGACCCGTGACGGCGAGCCATTTCCCGCGGTCGGCCCGTCCGCTGATCCCGCTGAACACCGGGCGGAGGGCCGCCGGGTAGCGGTAGGAGACGGCGTCCAAGCGGATGCCGTGCACGGGCGCCGTCCTCCGCTCGTCGTCCCCGAGCGCGGTGGTCGCGGCCCCGGCGGCCTCGTGAGCGGACGGCGTTGAATCGTCCAGCACGGAGGTGACGCGGTGCAGTCCGGCGAGGACGCGCGCGAGTGCCGGTGCCCTGGTCGCGGCGGCGACGCCGTCGAGCAGGGGCTCGATCATGCCGAGCGGCACGAGGACGAGCACCGCGACGAGCTCGGGACGCAGCGCGCCGGATGCTACGGCGCCGGCCGCCAGAGGCAGCATCGCGACCGCCGCCGCGCAGCACGCCAGCACAGTGATGGCGGATGCCGCGCCCTCCACCAGTGCTGTGCGGCGCTCGCTGGAGGCGGCAGCGGCATCCGCGGACTCGATGCGGCGGATCACGCGTCGCGCCGCGCGTGGCGTGAGATCCTGGGCGGCGACCAGCAGATCGGTGAACGACTCGAGAACCGCGGCCCGTGCGGCCTCGTCCCGATGCGCGGCGATTCGGCCGGCGGTGACGGCGAGCACCGGAGCCACGATGCATGCCGCGACGGCCAGGCAGGCGACGACGATGAGCGACGGCGGGTACACGAGGCCCAGCGCGACGGCGGACGCGACCAGCACCGCACCGGCGGCGACCGGAGGCTGGACGACCCGGGGAATGAGGTCGCGCACCCTGTCCGCGGAACCGATCAGCGCCGAGAGGGCGTTCACCGGGGTGAGAGCGACGCGACCCGCCGGCCCGGATGCGGCGAGCGCCTGCCACACCCGCACCCGCAGAGCCGTGACGGCGCGGAAGACCGCGTCGTGCGTGAGCAGGCGTTCGGCGTAGCGGAGCGCTGAGCGCCCGATGCCGAAGAAGCGCACGCCGACGATGGCGACGAGCAGGTACATGATGGCGGGCTCCTGGCTCGCCCGCACGATGAGCCAGCCGGAGACCGCCGTGAGCGCGATGGCGAAGCAGGTGGAGAGCACTCCGACACCGATCGCGGCGAGCATGCGGAGCCGGACCGGGTGGACCACCGTGAAGAGCTCGGACAACGCGCCGGTCGCGGGCGCGCCCCCGCGCGTCGGGTCGTCGAGAGCAGGGTCCGCCGCGCCACCCGCGCCGCGAGTGGGCTTGGTCGCGCCGGCGGGGGTACCGGCGTCGAGTTCGGGCGGGGCGGACGCGGCGGACGTTGTGGGAAGCGCCGGTGCGGCACTCGCAGGCGCCGACGCTGCTGACGATCGGGGTTCAGCGGAGATCGGCTCGACGTGATCGGCCAGCAGGTGGATGCGGGCATCGTGGGAGGCGACGACGACGGTCGTCCGTTCGCGCAATGTCGCGATCTCCTCGCGAAGCAGCGCCGCCGAGTCCGGATCCAGGTGCGCGGTCGGCTCGTCGAGGAGCACGAGCCGCGCACCGGCGTCCACGGCGGCCAGCATCCTGGCGAACGCGAGACGACGGGCCTCGCCGGGGCTGAGCGAGGCGGGATGCGCGAGGGCGCGCTCGCCGAGACCGACGCGGCGGAGGAGCGCCATGGCATCCGCACCGTCAGTGCCCGTTGCGGCGGCACCTTCGCTTGTGTTCCGGCGGTGGTCGTCGCCGTGTCGGCCGGCGGCGTAGAGGGAGACCTCGTCGAGCAGCGTGCCGGACGAGAAGTGCGGATGCTGCGGCATCCACGCGATCGCGTCGACACCCGGTGAGGTGACGGATCCGGTACACCGGGCCTCGTCGTCAAGGAGGGGGCCGCGGCCGGCGAGTACGGCGAGCACGGTGGACTTGCCTGCGCCGCTTCGTCCGGCGAGAAGCGTCATGCCGTGCGCGGGCGCGTCGAAGGAGACGCTCGCCACCGCCGGTGCCGTGCGCCCCGCGTACGTGACGGTGAGGCGGCGCACGGCGACGGTGTCGCCGTCGGTGTCGTGACGGACGAGGTGATGTCCGGCGGGAATCCGCCGGATGGCGGTGCGGACGCGGCGAAGCGCCTCGCGGCCGGCGTCGGAGGCGTGGAACGCCGCGCCGATCTCGCGGAGGGGCGCGAAGCACTCCGGCGCGAGGATGAGCGCGACGAGTCCTGCCTCGAGTGAGAGCTGTCCGTGCAGCAGGCGGATGCCGATGACCACGGCGACGAGCGCGACCGAGATCGTGGCCAGCAGGTCGAGCGCGAGCGCGGACAGGAACGCGGTGCGGAGTGCGGTCATGCTGCGTCGCCGGTGGTCGTCGGAGATCTCGGCGAGAGCCTGGGTCTGTTCCCGATCCCGACCCAGGCCGACGAGCACCGGTAGTCCCCTCGCGAGCTCGACGAGATGGTCGGAGAGTCGGCCGAGTGCGTCGAGTGACGCGGCGACCCTGTCCCTGGTGTGCATGCCGATGAGGGCCATGAAGAGCGGGATGAGGGGCACGGTGGCCACGATGATCAGGGCGCTCACCCAGTCGGCGGCGAGGTTGCGCGCACCGACGAGAAGCGGAACCGTCGCGGCCCCGACGAGAGACGGCAGGTACGACGTGTAGTACTCGTCCAGCTCGTCGAGCCCAGCGGATGCCAGTTGCGCGTCCGCTCCGACCGATCCGCCTTCACGAGCGCGGAACGACGATGCCAGCCGCGATCGCAGATCCTGCTTCACCCCTGAGGCGGCTGCCTGCGACACGACGCGCAGCCCCCACGCCGCGCCCGCCCTGATGAATGCGCCGGCAAGTCCTTCCAGCACGGCGACCGTCACGTCGCCGTGCCCGATCACCGTGACGATCCCGAAGGCAATGGCGTCGGCGACCAGCACCAGGCCGAGCGCCTTCAGAGCGCCGAGGCAGGCCAGCATAAGGATGCGTCGCCGGCCGATCTCCGCGATCCCCTCCAGCCCTCGCGGGCGTCGTGCGGCGGTCATTGGGGCTTCACCGCCGCTTCGACCGCGTGCGTCGCCGGGATGCTGGCGCCGCTGATCCGCTTGCGGAACACCCAGTACGTCCAGCCTTGGTAGGCGAGCACGAGCGGGATGCCGAACGCGGCCACCGTCGTCATGACTCCGAGCGTGTACGGCGAGCTGGAGGCGTTGGCCACTGTGAGGTCGAACGCCGGGTCGAAGGTCGACGGCAGGACGGTCGGGAACACGTTCGCGAAGATGGACGCTGCGCCCAGCACGAGGAACGCGCCCATGCCGGCGAAGGTCATGCCCTCGCGGTCGCGACGGGCAGCGATCCAGGACCATACGGCGGCGGCGACCGCGATCGCGACGAGGATCCAGGTGTATGCCTTGCCGTTCATGAGCTCTACGCCGAGCACCCAGACGGCGAGCGGGATGAGGAGCACGGGCATCCAGCGCACCGTGAATCTGCGCGAGCGGACGCGGACATCACCGTCGCTCTTCAGTGCGAGGAAAGCGGCGGAGTGCGCGAGGCAGAATCCGACGACGGCGAGTCCGCCGACGATCGCCCAGCCGTTGAACCAGCCGAACGGTCCGCCGACGCCGTCGCCGTTGGAGTTGATCGGCAGACCCGTCGTGGTGAGGGCCAGGGCCGCCCCAACCCCGAACGCCGCGACGAACGAACCGACGCCGAGCGCGACATCCCAGGCCCGCGTCCACCGCGCGGTGTGGCCCTTGCCGCGGTACTCGATGGAGACGGCTCGGAAGATGAGGCCGAGCACCGCCACGACCAGCGGGATGTACAGCGTCGAGAACAGTGACGCATACCAGAACGGGAATGCTGCGAAGGTGGCGCCGCCGGCCGTGAGCAGCCACACCTCGTTGCCGTCCCAGACGGGTCCGATGGTGTTGAGCATGACGCGGCGATCAGTCTCGTTGCGTGCCGAGAGGAGCATGTGCATGCCCACGCCCAGGTCGAATCCCTCCAGGAAGAGGTATCCGGTCCAGAGCACGGCGATCAAGATGAACCACAGTGTGGGGAGGACGTCCACGATCGTTCCTTCTTCTGGTGTCTCGTGTGGATGATGCGGTGTCAGTACGCGAAGGCGAGCACGTCGTCATCTGCGGGAGCGTCGGGATCTTTCGGCTTCTCGGTCAGCTCGGGCAGGGCGGCGGCGACTCCGCCGCGGATGTACTTGGTGAGCAGCCGCACCTCGACCACCATGAGCACGGCGTAGACGATCGTGAACGAGACGAGCGAGAAGAGGATCTCGCCGAAGCTCACGCCGGGCGACACGGCCGCCGCCGTGAACATGAACACCCCGTCGATTCCGCCCGGTGTCGGGTTCGGCGCCACCACGAACGGCTGGCGGCCCATTTCCGTGAAGATCCAGCCGGCCGAGTTCGCGGCGAATGGTGCGAAGATTCCGGTCACCGCCAGCCACATCAGCCAGCGCGGTGCGGGAACGGTCCCCCGTCTGGTGAGCCAGAGCGCGACGACGGAGGCGAACGCAGCCAGCGCACCGAACAGGATCATCAGCCGGAATCCCCAGTACGTGACGGCCATGATCGGCACGTAGTTGATGGTCTCGCCGGCCCTCGATCCGAGCTTCGGATCGTCGGGCAGGTGGGTGCCGTACTTCTGCTGGTAGATCGGTACGAGCTCGTTCACACCCTTGACGGGCTCGTTGAAGTCGCCGTTGGCGAGGAATCCGAGCACGCCCGGCACCTCGATGACGTTGACGACGCCCTTGCAGTCCTTGGAGCCGATGTCGCCGAAGGCCAGCAGCGAGAAGCTGGTTCCCGTGTGACACGCGGCCTCGGCTGACGCCATCTTCATGGGCTGCTGCACGAACATCAGGCGGGCCTGAGCGTCGCCGGTGATCGCGACGCCGGCGAACGCGATGATCGCGGTCACGGCGCCGATGCGCAGCGACGTCAGCCAGACGTTGTGGTCCGCCTTGTCCCGGCCGGGCACGTCAGGAGCCTCGCCGACGATGACGCGCTTGTCGAGCCCCACTGTGTCGATGCCGTCACGGCGCCGCTGCCACAGGTGGTACCAGCCGACTCCGAGCAGGATCGCGCCGCCCACCGCGAACGCCCCGAAGATCGTGTGGGTGAAGGCCGCGACGGCGGTGTTGTTGCCGAGCACCGCCCAGATGTCCGTCATGATCGGGCGGCCGTCGACGAGCTTCACGCCGACCGGATGCTGCATCCACGAGTTCGCCGCGATGATGAAGTACGCGGAGACCACCGATCCCGCCACGGCCAGCCACAGGCAGGCCAGGTGGATGCGCCCCTGCAGTTTGCCCCATCCGAAGATCCAGAGACCGAGGAACGTCGACTCGACGAAGAACGCCAGCAGCGACTCCATGGCCAGGGGGGCGCCGAAAACGTCTCCGACGAATCGGCTGTACTCGCTCCACGCGAGCCCGAACTGGAACTCCTGCACGATGCCGGTGGCGACACCCATGATGAAGTTGATCAGGTAGATCTTTCCCCAGAACTTCGTCATGCGGTAATAGCGGTCGTTTCCCGTGCGCATCCACAGCGTCTGCATGAGCGCGACCAGCGGACCGAGACCGATCGTCAGGGGCACCATCCAGAAGTGGTACACGGTGACGATGCCGAACTGCCATCGGGCGATGAGCAGCGGATCCAGGTCGGTGACGACGTGCACGGTTCCTCGCTTCACGAGTCTTCTACGCTGCGTAGAATTCTACGCGCTGTAGAACGTTGTACCACTGGCGCCCGAAGATTTCTACACGCGGTAGAATCGATGCATGGCAGGTCGCACGTTGGTCAATCTCGGGGAGCTCGAACGAGCCGTCATGGACGTCGTCTGGGACTCCCCCGCGCCCATCGCCGCGACCGATCTGCGCGAGAAGCTGCAGGCATCCGCCGACCAGGGCAGTGCGGAGCAAGGCGACGCGGTGCAGGGCAAGGGCCCGGCGATCACGACGGTGATGACAGTGCTCTCCCGGCTGGAGGCCAAGGGCTTCGTCGTGCGCGACAGGGATGCCAGGCCGCACCTCTACCACGCGGCCATGAGCCGCGAAGTCCACGTCGCCGAACTCATGCACGAGGTGCTCGGATCGGCATCGGACCGCGACGCCGTTCTCGCTCGCTTCGTCGGACAGGTCACGCCGCACGACGCTGAGCGTCTACGCAGGCTCCTGGACGTCTGACGTCCATGCTCGCCGTCGCCGCATCGTTGGCGCTCCTCGCCTTCGCACTCGCCTGGCCCGTGCCCGTCGCCCTGGCCCGGGCTGAGTGGCCGCGACGCATGCCGGGACAGGCGCTCGTCCTCTGGCAGGCGATAGCGCTGGCCGGGGGCCTTTCCATGATCGGATCCCTGCTGGTCTTCGGCCTGATCCCCTTCGGCTCCGATCTCCCTCACGCGGCGGGCGCCTTCACCGCAGACCTCGTGGCCGGACGCCTTCCGACCGACGCCAACTTCTTCGAGATGTTCGCGCTCGCGGGTGCCGCGCTGCTCGGCGCCCACCTCCTGCTGAACCTCGTTCGCACGGCCTGGCGTGCCGAGCGGCAGCGCCGTCATCACGCTCAGTTGCTCCGTCTGCTCTCCGATCCGATGCCGGAGCGTCCCGGAACCCGTGTGATCGACCACGCCACGCCAGTCGCGTACTGCCTGCCGGGCACACCGCGGGCGGTCACCGTGCTGTCGGCCGGTCTGCTGGAACTGCTCTCCGACGAGGAACTCGCCGCGGTCGTCGCGCACGAACGGGCCCACGTGACGCAGCATCATCACGTGCTGCTCGTCGCGTTCAGCGCCTGGCGCAGCGCGCTGCCGTGGTTCCCGATCGCCACCAGGGCGCACGAGGCGGTCGGACTCCTCGTCGAACTGCTCGCCGACGACCACGCGCGGCGAACCGTCTCCGAACGCAACCTGTCGCGTGCCGTCGCCAGGGTCGCACTGGCGGGCGCTCCCCGTGTCGATGCCTCGTCGGCGGTTCCGGCTCGGGCCTTCGCCTCCGAAACGTCGTCTCCCGGCGAGTGGGCGGATGCCAGGGTCGCCCGCCTCACGGAACTCACGGCGCCCAGCGCTCCCGCGCTGCGCTTCTCCGTGCTCGCCATGGCGCTCGCGCTCGTCGTGGTTCCGACGATGCTGCTGCTGGGACCCGCGCTGTACTGATCCGCGGACTACCGGTTCCCGTGGAGTCAGCGGGCGAGCAGCTGCTCCCAGAGCGCGTCCACCTGCCGGATCAGGGCGTCACGGTCGCCGTTGTTGTCGAGGATCACGTCGGCGACCGCTCGACGCTGCTCGTCGTCCGCCTGGGACGCGATGCGGCTGACGGCATCCGCCTCGGCCATGCCGCGATCCTGGATCAGACGGCGGACGCGCTCGTCGCGCTCCGCCTCCACCACGACGATGCCATCGAAGCGGAGCGGACGATCGGCGGATGCCTCCACCAGAAGTGGCACGTCGTACACCACGATCGCGTCGGGGTCGGACGCCTTCGCCCGCGAGAGGCGGTCCTGAACGGCCTCCCACACGGCCGGATGGGTGATCGCATTGAGGTCGCGGAGCGCCTCGGAGTCGTGGAACACGATCGCGCCGAGCGCGGCCCGATCCAGTGTGCCGTCACCCGAGATGACACCATCCCCGAAACGTGCCCGAACGGCCTCCAGGCCCTTGGTACCCGGCTCGACCACTTCGCGGGCGAGGCGATCGGCGTCGACGATCACGGCGCCGTGCTCGGCGAGCCGTGCGGACACAGTTGACTTGCCGGAGGCGATGCCTCCCGTCAGGGCGATGATCAGCACGCCCGCAAGCCTAGGGTGTGCGCCGATCCAGAGCGGACCGCTGGGCGGTTCGCGTACGCGTCACACGGGTTGGAGCGCAACGGGAACACCCGTTGGAAGCTCTACGGTCACCGAGTCGCCAGGACGTACGAGGCCGCCCTCGAGCACGACGGACATGACTCCCGCCTTGCGCACGATCGTGCCGTCGGCGGCCCGGCTTACCATCTCCTTCATCAGCCCCGGCGCGAGCCCATTGATCTGATCGCACGGGTTGCGCAGACCGGTGAGTTCGACCGTCGCCGTCTCGCCCAGGTGCAGAACGGTTCCCGTCGGCAGCGCGAGCAGGTCGATGCCGGCCGTTGTGATGTTCTCGCCCATCTCGCCCGGACGCACGGCGAAACCGTGGCCGGCGACCTCGTCGAACAGTTCGGCCTGGATCAGATGCACCTGACGGAGGTTCGGCTGCAAGGGATCTCGGGCCACCCGCGACCGGTGCTGCACGGTGGTGCCGGCGTGTGCATCGCCTTCGACGCCCCACGCCTCGATGAGCCTGATCTCGGCAACGACGGGCTTGCTGAATCGGTGACCGTCGTCCCGGCTGACGGCGACCACCTGCGCCCCACGCACGTCCCTGCTCTCCACCCGGACACTCTCCCATGCGTGGGCGCTGCCGTCCAAAGCGGTGCCGCACGCGGAAACGGCAACGGCCGGGCCCACGAAGGACTCGGCCGTTGCCGTTGATTGCAGTTCTACGAGTTGCTGGACAGCTTCTCGCGAAGAGCAGCGAGCGACGCGTCGTCGGCAAGAGTGCCGCCGGTGCTGGAGTCGCTGGAGTAGGTCGCACCGCTGCGGGCGGACTCGGCCTGCGTGGCCTCCTCCTCGATGCCCTTGGCCACCTGGCGCTTGTGCGCCTCCCAGCGAGTCTGAGCCTCGGCGTACTCCTGCTCCCACTTCTCGCGCTGAGTGTCGGAGCCTTCCTTCCACTCGCCCGTCTCGGGGTCGAAGCCCTCCGGGTACTTGTAGTTGCCCTGCTCGTCGTACTCCGTGAGCATGCCGTAGAGAGCCGGGTCGAACTCGGTGCCCTCGGGGTCGACGCCCTCGTTCGCCTGCTTCAGCGACAGCGAGATGCGGCGACGCTCGAGGTCGATGTCGATGACCTTGACGAAGACCTCGTCACCGACCGACACGACCTGCTCGGCGAGCTCGACGTGCTTGCCCGACAGCTCGGAGATGTGCACGAGACCCTCGATGCCGTCCGCGACGCGCACGAACGCACCGAACGGAACGAGCTTCGTGACCTTGCCGGGCGCGAACTGGCCGATGGCGTGCGTACGGGCGAAGACCTGCCACGGGTCCTCCTGCGTCGCCTTGAGCGACAGGGAGACGCGCTCGCGGTCGAGCTCGACGGAGAGCACCTCGACGGTGACCTCCTGGCCGACCTCGACGACCTCGCTGGCGTGCTCGATGTGCTTCCACGACAGCTCGGAGACGTGCACGAGGCCGTCAACGCCGCCGAGGTCGACGAACGCGCCGAAGTTGACGATGGAGGAGACGACACCCTTGCGCACCTGGCCCGGGTGGAGGTTCGCAAGGAACGTCGAACGGCTCTCGGACTGCGTCTGCTCGAGCAGGGCGCGGCGGGAGAGGACGACGTTGTTGCGGTTCTTGTCGAGCTCGAGGATCTTCGCCTCGATCTCCTGGCCCAGGTACGGCGTGAGGTCGCGCACGCGGCGCAGCTCGATCAGGGATGCGGGCAGGAAGCCGCGCAGTCCGATGTCGACGATCAGACCGCCCTTGACGACCTCGATGACCGAACCGGTCACGACGCCATCGGCTTCCTTGATCTTCTCCACGTCGCCCCACGCACGCTCGTACTGCGCGCGCTTCTTGGACAGGATCAGGCGGCCTTCCTTGTCCTCCTTCTGGAGAACGAGGGCCTCGACGGTGTCGCCGACGCCGACGACCTCGCTGGGGTCGACGTCGTGCTTGATCGAAAGTTCGCGGGAGGGGATCACACCCTCGGTCTTGTATCCGACGTCGAGGAGAACCTCGTCGCGGTCGATCTTCACCACGGTGCCTTCGATAAGGTCACCGTCGTTGAAGAACTTCAGAGTCTTCTCGACCGCGGCAAGAAAGTCCTCGGCCGAGCCGATGTCGTTGATCGCGACCTGCTTGGCCTTCTTGTCGGTCGTTGCGGTTGTCATTGAGTGGGTACTCCAGTGTGGACATGAATCAGGCCCGGAAAATAATGCTTCAGTTGGAATTTTGCCGGGCAGGCGAATAGGACCGTCACAAAAGTGACTCTCCAGACTACCGTTCTCCGGCAGCCTTTCGCAACAACGCTCCCCCGGGCTCCGCTATTCCACCCCTTGCCGGTGCCGAGTCAGTCCAACCCCGGCCGTAGGGACGCCACGGGCTGGGGGTCCGGCCGGCGCGGCGGATACACCCATGTGACCAGCACGACGGAGATGATCATCAGGAGGAACCACGACACCAGCTTCGCCGCCGAGACCGGATGCCATCCGTCGACCTGGTCCGGATACGTCCACGCGTGCGAGTAGGTCGCGATGTTCTCGGCGAGCCAGATGAAGAAGGCGACGAGCGCGAACGCGACGACCAGCGGCATCCTGAACCGACGACGGAAGACGTGGAACTGCATCATCGACGCGCCGAACACGGCGAGCACGGCGGCCAGCAGCACCCAGCGCAGGTCGACCATGAAGTGCTGGGTGAAGAAGTTGGCGTAGATGGCGGCAGCCACGATGGCGGTCAGCCAGCGTGGCGGGTAGCGCGTGAAGCGCAGATCGAAGAGCCGGTACACCCGCACCAGGTACGAGCCCACCGCGCCGTACATGAAGCCGGTGAAGAGCGGCACGCCCATGATGTGCAGCACGCCGCCCGGATCGTAGCTCCAGGAGCCGACGTCGGTCTTGAACAGTTCCATTCCGGTTCCGACGATGTGGAACACGACGATCACGCGCAACTCGCTCCGCGTTTCGAGGCCGCCCCACACCATGGCGATCTGGATGAGGACGGCGGCGATCGTCAGCGCGTCGTTGCGCGCAAGGACGGCGTCCGGCGGGTACCAGAGCCGGGCGGCGAGGATGACCGCCAGCAGTGCGGCACCGAACACGCACGCCCACGCCTGCTTGGCGCCGAACACGAGGAATTCGACGAGTCCGGCCCACGCCCTGCTCGTCGGGCCGCGGTCGAGCAGTCGGTTGGCTGCGTCGTCGAGGTGCCGCTCCAGTGCGGTGAGGTCGGGACGGCGCGCCATGCTCCGATGGTAGAAGGCTGCCGCACGTCACCCCGGCGGGCGACGTGCGGCAGTGAGAAGCGCTGAAGCTGCGGTCAGCCGACCGTGCCCATCAGCCCAGCAGGGCCGTCTTCAACGTGTCGAGGCCGACGCCGCCGATGTCGAGAGCCTTCTTGTGGAACGCCTTGATGTCGAATGCGTCGCCTTCACGGCGCTTGGACTCGTCGCGGAGCTGCTCCCAGATGCGCTGCCCGATCTTGTACGACGGCGCCTGGCCCGGCCAGCCGAGGTAGCGGTTCACCTCGAAGCGCACGAACCCCTCGTTCATGTTCACGTTCTGGCCGAGGAACTCGAAGGCGTAGTCGCCGGTCCAGACACCCTGGCCGTCCGGGCGCTGCTTGCCGAGGTGAACGCCGAGGTCGAGGACGACCCGGGCGGCGCGCATCCGCTGGCCGTCGAGCATGCCGAGGCGGTCGGCCGGGTCGTCGAGGTAGCCGAGCTGCTCCATGAGACGCTCAGCGTAGAGCGCCCAGCCCTCGCCGTGTCCCGACACGAACTGGTTGCGTCGCCACGTGTTGAGTTGCGCTGAGTTGTAGATCGCGATGCCGCACTGAAGGTGGTGCCCTGGAACACCCTCGTGGAACACCGTGGTGAGCTCGCGCCAGGTGTCGAACTCGGTCACGCCTTCCGGCACGCTCCACCACATGCGTCCTGAGCGCGAGAAGTCGTCGGTCGGCGGCGTGTAGTAGATGCCGCCCTCCTGGGTCGGCGCGATCATGCACTCGATCCGGCGCAACGGCTCGGGAATGTCGAACTGGGACCCGTTGAGCTCGGCGACGGCACGGTCGGCCGTCTCCTGCATCCACCGTTGGAGGGCGTCGGTGCCGTTCAGCTTGCGCGACGCATCGCCGTCGAGGAAGGCGATGGCTTCCGCGACGGATGCGCCGGGCTTGATCTCCCTGGCGATCGCCTCCTGCTCGTCCACCATGCGGCGCAGCTCCTCGACGCCCCACTCGTAGGTCTCGTCGAGATCGACGGCAGCGCCCAGGAATCCACGGGATGCGATGGAGTAGATGTCGCGGCCGACGGCGTCGTCCTCTGGCGCGTGCACCGCGAGCTCGTCCTCGAGGAACACCGCCAGCTCGCCGTACGCCGCTGCGGCTTCCGTCGCGCCCTTCCGCAGATCGATCTTCAGCGACTCCGGAAGATCGGCGCTCTCGCCCTTGGCGTTCTCGGCCAGGGCGAAGAAGAATCCGCTCGGTGCCACCTGCTTGTTCGCCTGGGCGACTCCCTCGCGCACCTGCCTGATGGCCGGAACGTTGCCGGCGTGGATGCCGCTGCGCAGCGTCGCGATGTAGCCGCGCATCGCATCCGGAATGTTGTGCAGGCGGGTGGCGATGGCCTCCCAGTCCTCGACTGATGCGGTCGGCGCGACATCGAAGACGTCGCGCAGCCCCTGCACGGGAGAAGCGATCACGTTGAGGTCACGCTGCTCGAAGCCCGCCTCGTGCTTCTCCGCCTCCAGACGCAGTTCACGGGTCAGGTCGAGCTTGGTCACGCGGTCGACGTCGTCGACGGGTTCCGCCGCCTCGATGCGGCGGAGCGCGGCTGCCGCCGCTTCGGCGGCGCGGGCGGCACCGTCGGGTGAATAGTCTGCGTACTCGCCCTCGCGCCCCGGACGCCCCAGATAGACGTGCATCTCGGGGAAGAGTTCGAGCTGGGTGTCCACCCATTCCTCAGCGATCGTGTCGATGGGGGTGGGAGTCCGTTCCTGTTCCTGATCGGTCATGCTGGCCAGCTTATGGGCGATTGAGGTGAGCGCCGCGGGAACTCGTTCACGCGGCCGAGCCGATTGAGTCCGTGAGTGGCGCAGCCGCGATATGGGCGATTGAGGTGAGCGCCGCGGGAACTCGTTCACGCGGCCGAGCCGATTGAGTCCGTGAGTGGCGCAGCAGCGACATGGGCGATCGAGTGGCGCGGGGGCACCGGCCGGTCAGTGTGCTGCTGCGTCCCAGTTCGGACCGCCGCCGACCTGCACCGTGAGCGGCACCCGCAGATCAGCGGCCCCTGACATCCGCTTGGTGACGATGGCGGAGAGGGAGTCCCACTCCCCCTCCTTCACCTCGAAGATCAGCTCGTCGTGCACCTGCAGCAGGAGACGAGACTGGAGGCTCGCCTCGCGCATGTCAGAGTCGATGCCGATCATGGCGATCTTCATGATGTCGGCCGCTGAGCCCTGGATCGGTGCGTTGAGCGCTGCCCGTTCCGCGTTGTCGCGCAGCACCCGGTTGGTGCTCAGGAGATCGGGGAATGGACGACGCCGACCGTAGATCGTCTCGGTGAAACCGTCGACGCGGGCCTTCTCGACCACGTCGCGCAGGTAGTCGCGCACGGCCCCGAATCGGGCGAAGTAGTCGGTCATCAACTGACGGGCCTCGGCCGTCTCGATGCGCAGCTGCTTGGAGAGCCCGAACGCGCTCAAGCCGTAGGCGAGACCGTACGACATGGCCTTCACCTTGGTGCGCATGATGGGCGTCACGTCTTCGGGAGCCACGCCGAAGATGCGCGCGCCGACGAAGCGGTGAAGGTCTTCCCCTGCGTTGAACGCCTCGATGAGACCGGCGTCCTCGGAGAGGTGCGCCATGATGCGCATCTCGATCTGGGAGTAGTCGGCGGTGAGCAGCGTGTCGAACTCGGCTCCGCTGATGAACGCCGAGCGGATCTGCTTGCCAACCTCTGTGCGCACCGGGATGTTCTGCAGGTTGGGGTCGTTCGACGAGATGCGTCCCGTCGAGGCGCCGGTCTGGTCGTACGTCGTGTGGATGCGGCCGTCGGATCCGACCGACTTCTCCAGCGTCTCGATGATCTGCTTGAGCTTCGTGGCGTCCCTGTGCTGCAACAGGAGGTCGAGGAACGGATGCGGGCTCTTCTCCTGCAGGTCGGCCAGCGAGTTGGCATCCGTCGAGTACCCGGTCTTGGTGGAGCGGGTCTTGGGCATTCCGAGCTCGTCGAAGAGCACCTGCTGCAGCTGCTTCGGGGATCCGAGGTTCACCTCGTGGCCGATCTCCGTATAGGCGGCCTGTGCGAGGCCGTCCGCGCGCACCGTGAGCTCTTCGCGCTGCGTGCGCAGGATGTCGGAGTCGATGGCGACGCCGTTCAGCTCCATGCGCGCGAGCACGCCGGAGACGGGTTGCTCGATGGTCTCCAGCACCCTGCGCGTGCCCTCTTCGAGGCCGGCCGAGACGGCTTCGGCGAGCCTGTGCACGTACCAGGCTTCGGTCGCCGCGCCGATCGGTTCCACCTCGGGCACCAGCTGTGCAGGGTCCGACTGCGGCAGCTGCTCGCCGAGCACCTCGTACACCTGATCGGCGAGACCGCTCGGCGTTCGGTTCGGGTTGCCCAGCCAGAAGGCCACCCGTGCGTCGAATGCGAGTCCGTCGACGACTATGCCGGCTGACCCGAGTGCTTTGAGCTGGTTCTTGGCGTCGTAGAACTGCTTCGGCGACGGCGAGGCCAGCCAGTCGACGAGCGTGTCATCCCAGAGACCGTCTTCATCGGGGCGCAGCTGCACCGACGCGTCAGCTGTGGACAGCCCGACGGCGGCGACGCGTGCGCCCGCGTAGTCGAGCTGCACCGCGATCGGACGCGAGCCATCAGCGGATGCCGCGGCGAGCCATCCGCTCAGCTCCTCGCCCTCCAGCTCCTGAACCTCGGGCGCCGAGACGGCATTCGCGTGCGAACCGGTGACGGCGCCGCTGTCCGAGCCGTCGCCATCGATCAGCTTGAACACGCGCTCCAGCAGCGTGCGGAACTCGAGCCTGGCGAACAGGTCGCGGACCGCCTGCTCGTTCATCGGCCGGCGCGCCAGGTCGGAAGGGCCGAACGGCAGCTCCACGTCGCGCACCAGCTGGTTCAGCCGGCGGTTGCGCAGCGCCTTCTCCTTCTGGTCGCGCAGGTTCTGCCCGACGACGCCCTTGATCTCATCGGCGTGCTCGATGAGATTCTGCACGTCGCCGTACTGCAGCACCCACTTGACGGCGGTCTTCTCCCCGACCTTGTCGATGCCGGGAAGGTTGTCGCTGGTCTCGCCGACGAGCGCAGCGATCTCCGGATACTTCTCCGGCGGAACGCCGTACCGTTCGAGCACCGTTGCAGTGTCGTAGCGCTTGAGCTCCGAGACGCCCCGCACGTTCGGGTAGAGCAGGGTGACGTCGTCGTTCACGAGCTGGATCGTGTCCCTGTCGCCTGAGACCACGAGCACCCGGTACCCCTGGTCGGCTCCCTCGGCCGCAAGAGTGGCCAGGATGTCGTCCGCCTCGAATCCCGCCTTCTCGATGACGGGGATGTTCATCGCGTTCAGCGCGTCCTGCAGCAGCGGGACCTGGCCGGAGAACTCGGGCGGCGTCGCCCCGCGGGTGCCCTTGTAGTCCGCGTACTCGTCGGTGCGGAACGAGTGGCGCGACACGTCGAACGCCACGGCGAGGTGGCTCGGACGCTCGTTCTGCAGAAGCAGGAGAAGCATCGAGAGGAATCCGTGGATCGCGTTCGTGTGCTGTCCGTCGCGCGTGGTGAAACTGTCGACCGGAAGCGCGTAGAACGCACGGAAAGCCAGCGAATGGCCGTCGACGATGAGGAGGGTAGGCTTTTCCGAGTCGGACACGCCTGCCAGCCTACAAGCGGCCTCGGACACTCGATTGTGGTCCAGACGCAGACGCTTGCATCTGTGGCTGGACCGATTGAGAGCGTCGAGCGGCGTGGCCGCGATCACACTCGATTGACGCTCGGACGGGGACGCTCGCGTCCATGGCCGGGGTCGATTCAGGAGCGGCTCGGCGTGGCCGCGAACACACTCTTCGGCAAGGCCGGAACCGGCCTCCGAGCACGACAGGAGAGCCATGTCCGACAGCCATGGAGCGGATGCCGCACCCGACGCGCTCGAGTACGTCCGACGTCGCGGCATGGGAGCCCTCGCCGCGAAGATGGGCATCGAGATGATCGAGTTCTCGGTCGATCGGGCCGTCGCCACGATGCCCGTCGAGGGCAATACGCAGCCCGCGGACCTGCTCCACGGCGGAGCCTATGTCGTGCTCGGGGAGACCCTCGGATCCATGTCGGCCAACCTGTGGGCAGGCCAAGGCCGGCTGGCGGTCGGCATCGAGATCAACGCCACCCACACGCGGTCGGCGACGAGCGGCTTCGTCACGGGCGTCTGCACGCCCGTTCATCTGGGCCGCACGCTCACCACCCACGAGATCGCCGTCACCGACGACAAGGGCCGTCGCTGCTCGACGATCCGCATCACGAACCTGATCAAGGATCTGACGTAGTCGGCTCTGGGGTGCTCGGGTGCGACGCACCCGGGTCGACCGGAGGCGTGGGACGTGCGGCGTCGCCGCCCGTCCCTACTTCTTCGGCGCCAGCTGGTCGATGATCGCCTTGGCGACGTCGTGCATTGTCAGGCGACGGTCCATGGACGCCTTCTGGATCCAGCGGAACGCCTCGGGCTCCGAGAGGCCCATCTTCTCATTCAGCAGACCCTTGGCGCGGTCCACCAGCTTGCGGGTCTCGAACCGCTCGTTGAGGTCGGCGACCTCGGCTTCCAGCGCGATGATCTGCGCGTAGCGCGCGAGTGCGATCTCGATCGCGGGCAGCAGGTCGTTCGGGGTGAAGGGCTTGACGACGTAGGCCAACGCGCCGGCCTCGGTAGCCCGCTCGACGAGTTCCTTCTGGCTGAAGGCGGTCAGGAGCACGACCGGTGCGATGTGGTCCTTGGAGAGACGCTCTGCCGCGGAGATTCCGTCGAGCTGCGGCATCTTCACGTCCATGATGACGAGGTCGGGACGGAGCTCCGTTGCGAGTGCGACGGCCGTCTCGCCGTCGCCTGCTTCGCCGACCACCTCGAACCCGTTGTCACGCAGGATCTCGACGATGTCGAGACGGATCAGCGATTCGTCTTCCGCAACGACGACTCGTCGCGGTGCAGCGGTGTTCTCAGTGTCTGTCACGAACGACAAGCCTACGACATGAGCGACCCGAGGTCTGGGTGGGGCAAGCGTGCCCGGGCCTCCCGAACCGCGTGCGCGTTCGCGGCGACGCCGCGGCAGGGGCGATCGAGGTTCGCGGATAGTGTGCCGTGACATGGCGGAGCGCTCTTGAGCACTGCCTGGCCGCGATAGGGTGGAGCGCGGCGTGCGGCAGGCCGGTGTGGCGGAATGGCAGACGCGGAGCACTCAAAATGCTTTGTCCGAAAGGGCGTGTGGGTTCGAGTCCCACCACCGGCACGGACTATGGCTTCGCACGTCGCAACTGATCGAGGACCCCGACTGCGCATGACGCAGGCGGGGTCCTCGACGCTCCCCCGTCATGGGACGGCATCCTTCACGGGATCATCGCCCGCGGAAGACGGGCTCCCGTTTCCCCTGGAACGCCGCGAATCCCTCTCGGTAGTCGTCGGTGTCGCAGAGCGCGGTCTGAGCGACGTTCTCCGCGGCGACGGCCGACCACAGGCCGAGGCGCTGCTCGCGGAGATCGGCGACGAGCCGCTTGCTGGCACGGAACGCGGCCGTCGCGCCGTGCGCCGCCCTGCGCGCGGCGTCCTCGGCCGCCTGAAGGACGTCGTCCCCAGGGAGCACCTGGGAGAACAGGCCCGACTGCACGGCCTCCGAACCCGACATCAGCCGGCCCGTATAGATCAGATCGAGGGTCTTGTGCGCACCGAGGCGCTCGTAGAACAGTGCGTGGCCGCCGGAGTCGAGGGTCGCGCCCAGTGCGGCGAAGGGTGATCCGATCGTGGCGGTGTCCGCAACGTAGACCACATCCGTCGCGATGAGGAGACCGAGGCCGACGCCCAGGCAGGCGCCGTGGGCGGCGGCGAAGGTCGGCGCAGGGAAGGCCGACATCTGCTTGAGGAGTGGCGTGACCAATCCGTCCAGGTAGCCCATCACGTCGTCGTCCTTCGGGTCGACACCCGAGATGTCGCGGCCGGCGCAGAACGCGCGGCCGGATCCGTGCAGTACGAGGGCCCTGGCATCCGCTCGCTCCGCGTCGGCGTACGCCTCGCTGAGGTCGCGCACCGCCTGTTCGTCGAGGGCGTTGAGCTTGGCCGGGTTGTCCAGGGTGATGTACGCGACATCGCCGTCGATGCTCAGGTCGATCACGGAATGCTCCCCTTCGTCATACGTCGTAGTCCACGCGGACGCGTTCCGACGTCGGATGCGACTGGCACGTGAGCACATAGCCCCGCTCCAGCTCCTCCGGTTCGAGCGCGTAGTTCTCGCTCATCGTCACGGATCCGTCGAGCAGCCGGGCCCGGCACGTGCCGCACACGCCGCCTGCGCATGCGAACGGCACGTCCGGTCGTACACGGAGCGCCGCGTTCAGGATGGTCTCGTTCGCCGCCACAGGGCTCTGCACCGTGGAGGACTGACCGTCGAGCGTGAAGTCGATGGCGACGACCGGCTCGTCCTCCCGCACGACGACGGGGCTGCCGCTGTAGCCGGACGGGCCAGCGCCGTGCGACGCGTCATCGTCGGTGGTGAAGAGCTCGTAGCGGATGTGCTCCCGGGGCACCCCGATGTCGGCGAGGGTGTCGCGGCAGAGTTGCACCAGGTCGAACGGCCCGCAGAGGAACCACTCGCTGATGGTCTCTGGCAGCACGAGTTCGTCGAGGATCGTGCGCAGCCGTGGCTCGTCGATGCGCCCCGAGAGCAGGGGCGCCGAGCGTTGCTCCCGCGACAGCACGTGATGGAGGGCGAGGCGGGTGGGATGCCGGTCCTTCAGATCAGCGAGCTCGTCCAGGAACATCACGTCGCTCGTCGACCGGTTCGTGTAGACGAGCGTGAACTGCGAGGTCCCTGACCGGGAGAGCACGGCGGTCGCGAGCGCCATGAGCGGGGCGATCCCGGATCCGGCCGCGATGCCGGCGAGGTGCTTGCCGTCGAGGTCCGCGATGGATGACGTGAACGTGCCCTCCGGACTCATCACGTCGAGCGTGTCGCCGACCCCCAGCTCGGTCTGGGCCCACGTTGAGAACACTCCCCCGATGTCGCGCTTGATCGCGACACTCAGCGACCCCGGCTCCGGCGGACGGCAGAGGGAGTACGACCGTCGAAGCTGCGCGCCGTCGATCGTGGCGCGCAGGGCGACGAACTGTCCAGGCAGATAGTCGTATTCGCCGACAAGCTCCGGCGGCACGGCGAACGTCACCTCGACGGAGTCCGCGGTGAGTCGACGCACCCCCGAGACGGCGAGTGGATGGAACCGCGCGCGCCGACGCGGGCCGGCGGGCGGCCCTCCGACGGTGCTGCGCAGGAACGTCGTTGCGACGTGGTCGGCCTCCGCCTGGTCGCGGGGAGCGGCGGAACGCGGTTCGATCATCGCCATCGGGATGCCCCCGACATCGCGTGGCGCACGATCAGTGCACCTTGAAGTGGTCGAACGGCTCGAGGCAGGCGAGGCACTCGTAGAGCGCCTTGCACGAGGTGGAGCCGAACCGGGAGAGTTCTCGGGTGTCGAGGGATCCGCAGTGCGGGCAGCGCACGCTCAGCTGCAGCCGGACCGGCCCGGCCTGCGCTCTGCCTGCCGGCGCGCGCCCTGTTGGTGGAGCGATGCCGAACTCGGCCAGCTTGCGCTTGCCGGCAGGCGTCATCCAGTCCGTTGTCCAGGCCGGCGCGAGTGTCAGGCGCACGACGATGTCGTCGAATCCCGCGGCGGCGAGCGCACGGACGACGTCGTCGCGGATGGCTGCCATCGCAGGACATCCGGAGTACGTCGGCGTGATCGTGACAGTGACGCGTCCTTGCTCGATTCCGACCCCTCGGAGAACGCCGAGGTCCTCGATGGTGAGCACGGGGATCTCCGGATCGCAGACGCGTGCCGCCACCTCCCACGCACGCCGCTCGTCGGGTGTGGCTGCGGTCCGCAGAGTCGTGTCAGCTTCCGGTGCCACTGCGCCGGTGGCATCGCGTGTCGTCGTCACCATGTCGCTCCCGGATGCCGTCGTGCGAGCACCTGCAGTTCCGTCAGGATGAAGCCCAGCGTCGGAGAGTGGCTGCCGTGCCGCCCTCCGGCGGAGGATGGCCGCACGTCCGGTGCCGCCAGCTCGGCTTCGGCGAACACGGCGTCGACCGTCGCGTCGAATCCCGCTCTGAGAGTGGACGGCAGCGGCGCGATCCCGGCGAGGCGATCCGCGGGCGGCTCGTCGCGGAAGAGCTCGTCGACGTAGGGCCAGACATCCGTCAGCGCGGCGATCATGCGACGGCGGGACTCGTCCGTTCCTCCTGCCAGGCGCAGCGTCCACTGCACGGCGTGATCGCGGTGGTAGTCGACCTCCTTCACAGCCTTGGCGGCGATGGCGGCGAGCGCCGCATCCGTCGAGGAACCGAGTGCCGTGTAGAGCTCGAACTGGTAGGCGGAGGCGACGAGCTGCCTGGCGATGGTGTGGGCGAAGTCGCCGTTGGGCTGCTCGAAGAGCCACGCGGATCGGAATTCGGGCTCGTCGCGCCAGTAGGCGAGATCGTCTTCGGTGCGTCCGTCGAAGCTTCCCGCGTAGCGGAGCAGGCTGCGCGCGTGGCCGAGGAGGTCGAGAGCGATGTTCGCCAGCGCCATGTCCTCCTCGAGCTCCGGCGCCCTCGCGATCCAGCCACCGAGCTGTTGCGCGAGGATCAGGGCGTCGTCGCCGAGCCAGAGAGCGTATTCGGCGACCTCCGGGCTGTCAGGCGTGCTCTCGGTGCCCTCCAGCTCGGCGGACAGGTGCACCAGGTCGACGACGACGTCGCCGTGCGTCTCCACTTCTGTGCTCGCCGGCTCGACAGGGTCGCTTGCTGCCGCTGCCGGCGCGGTCCTCGTCCGAGTGGGCGTCGTCCTCGACTCCGTCACAGGTGCGGCACCCCCTCCGATGCCGTGTAGTAGCGGGCGTGCCGGTAGTTCTTGCCTGCCGCGGATTCGAAGAAGGCGCCTTTGGCATCCGGGTCGCTCGTGGTGATCGCCTCAGAGGGGACCACCCAGATGGACACTCCCTCGCCGCGACGGGTGTACAGGTCGCGGGCGTTGCGCACGGCGAACTCGGCGTCCGGTGCGTGCAGTGAGCCGACGTGCACGTGGCTGAGGCCGCGGCCCGCCCGCACGAACACTTCCCACAGCATCCAGGTCTCCCGGTCGGATGCTCCCGGCGCGCTCATCATGCGGCCTCCCGTTCGGACTTCGCGGCCTGTTTGCGCGCGTATTCGGCGGCGGCCTCGCGCACCCACGCGCCTTCCTCGTGCGCGTCGCGCCGGTTCTGCAGCCGGAGTGCGTTCAGCGGACCGCGTCCGGAGAGCACCTCGGTGAACTCGTTCCAGTCGATCTCGCTGGTGTGCCAGCGGGCGCGTTCCTCGTCCCAGCGCAGCTCAGGATCCGGCAGCGTGACGCCCAGCACCTCCGCCTGCGGCACGAGCATGCCGATGAAGCGCTGTCTCAGCTCGTCGTTGGAGAATCTCTTGATCTTCCAGGCCATCGACTGCGCGGAGTGGGTTGACTTGTCATCCGGCGGTCCGAACATCATCAGGGACGGCCAGTACCAGCGATTCACCGACTCCTGCGCCATGTCGCGCTGCGCCTGCGTTCCCTGCATGAGTGTGAGCAGGATCTCGAAACCCTGCCGCTGGTGGAACGACTCCTCCTTGCAGATGCGCACCATGGCGCGCCCGTACGGTCCGTACGACGCCCGGCACAGCGGCACCTGGTTGCAGATCGCTGCGCCGTCGACGAGCCAGCCGATGGCGCCCATGTCGGCCCAGGTCGGGGTCGGATAGTTGAAGATCGACGAGTACTTCGCTGTGCCGTCGATGAGCTGCTGCGTCATCTCGTCCCTCGCGATGCCGAGCGTCTGCGCCGCCGAGTACAGATACAGTCCGTGGCCCGCTTCGTCCTGAACCTTGGCCATCAGGATGGCCTTGCGCTTCAGGCTGGGTGCTCGGGTGATCCAGTTGCCCTCCGGCTGCATGCCGATGATCTCCGAATGGGCGTGCTGCGAGATCTGGCGGATGAGCGTGCGACGGTACGCGTCGGGCATCCAGTCGCGCGGCTCGATGCGCTGCTCGGCTGCGACGATCGCGTCGAACGCCGCCAGTCGTTCGGATTCGCCGGATTCCTCCGCGTCGGTGGTTGTCGAACCGGCCTCAGGCGTGCCGTCCGCCGGCACGTTGTCAGGGAGTGTCGTCATCGTCCGCTCCTTTACAGAACGATCGTTCACTTATTGTAGATCGGGTGCCACGCACCGGCTAGGAGGCCGGTCGGCGGCCGAGGGACTCGGCGGTCGCTGACGCGTCTGCTGACGTGCGATCCGTCGTCAGGGAGCGCCCGCGCAGCTCGGCCACGACGTCGCCCGTCTCGTCGGTCACCGTGACGTCGTACAGGCCGCCCCTCCCCGCTACGACGCGGCGCACGGCGGAGGCGGTGAGCGTCTGTCCGGCGTGAGTCGCCTTGAGGAACGCGATGTCTGCGCCCGCCGCGACGGTCACCCGCTCGTCCTCGTTGCAGGCCAGCGCGAAGGCCGTGTCGGCGAGCGCGAAAACCAGGCCCCCGTGCGTGATCGCGAACCCGTTCGTCATGTCCTCACGCACGACCATCGAGACGACGGCCGTGCCCGGTTCGTCCCGTTCGACGACCATCCCCAGTGCCGCCGAGGCGCGATCGCGCTGCATCATCGCGCGGTGCCCCTCTCGTGCGCCGTCGAGCCTGCTCGTCATGCGCCGGCCGTCTCGTGGAGGGTGTCGGCGCTGTATTCGTGAGCCCGCTGCTCGTCGGCGTGCTTGGCGACCAGGGTCAGCACGTCGTAGGCGGCGACGGTCTCGTCGCGCTGGTTGCGGATGACGGCATCCCAGCGCACCTCGCCGTAGTCGTCCGTCTCACGCGGGGTGATCTGCTTCGCCGTGAGGGTCACGCGGATCGCGTCGCCCGGTGAGACCGGCGTCAGGAACCGGAGGTTCTCCAGTCCGTAGTTGGCGAGCACCGGACCGGGATCCGGATCCACGAACAGCCCGGCAGCCCAGGACACGAGCAGGTACCCGTGCGCGACCCGTCCGGGGAAGAACGGGTTCGCTGCCGCCGCGTCCTCGTCCATGTGCGCGTAGAAGGTGTCGCCGGTGAAGTGCGCGAACGTCTCGATGTCCTCAAGGCTCACCTCGCGCGACGCGGAGGCGAGCTGGTCGCCGATGCGCAGCTCGTCCAGCGACTTGCGGAACGGATGCCGGTCCCCAGCGGAGGCTCGGGCCCCCTGATGCCACTCCCCCGTGAGCGCCGTCAGCAGATCCGGCGATCCCTGCACGGCCGTGCGCTGCATGTAGTGCAGCACGGAACGGATGCCACCCAGCTCCTCGCCGCCACCCGCGCGGCCTGGTCCGCCGTGCACGAGGTGCGGAACAGGCGCTCCGTGTCCGGTGGACGTGCGCGCGTCGTCCCGGTCCAGGAAGAGCACGCGGCCGTTGTACGGAGCGATCCGCGTGAAGAGTTCGGCTGCGACGTCGGGGTCGTGGATGGCCACGCTGGTGACGAGGGATCCGCCGCCCAGATTCACTAGGGCCGCCGCCTCGTCGAGCGTCGAGTACGTCAGAACGGTGGACACCGGGCCGAACGCCTCCACCCGGTGCGCTTCTGGCGTGGCAGCATCCGCGAAGCCGATCAGCATCGGGGCGACGAAGGCCCCCTCCGGTGCCGGGCCCCGTGTGCCGTCCGCCCGCACGACCTCGGGTGCGTCCGTCGAGCCGAGGAGAAGCGTACCGCCGGCGTCCCGCAGGTCGCTGATGCGACCGAGCACCTCGTCGCGCTGGCCGAGCGACACGAGCGGACCCATCGTGACACCCTCAGCGTGCGGATCCCCGATCACCACCCGTTCCTCGATCATCGTCCGCACGGCACCGACGAGGGCGTCGGCGGTCGCCGCCGGAACGATCGCCCTGCGGATGGCTGTGCACTTCTGGCCGGCTTTCGCCGTGAGCTCGACGAAGAGCTGACGGACGTACGCGTCGAACTCGGGTGTGCCTGCCACGGCATCCGGCCCCAGAACGGATGCGTTGATCGAGTCCGTCTCGCTCGTGAAGCGCACGTCGGGATCCGCCTGCCTTCGCAGCCTCTCGGCCGTCGTCGCACTGCCCGTGAAGCTCACCAGGTCGCCGAGCCGCAGCTGGTCGAACAATCCGGGCACGCTCCCGCTGACCAGTTGCAGCGAACCGGATGGAAGGAGTCCCGAGTCGACGAGTATGCGCACCCACGCCTCGGCGACGTACGCGGTCGGCGTCGCGGGCTTCACGATCGACGGCACGCCGGCGAGGAACGCCGGGGCGAACTTCTCCAGCGCGCCCCACATCGGGAAGTTGAACGCGTTGATCTGCACCGCCGCCCCCGGCAGCCGCGCATACAGGTGACGACCGAGGAACGAGCCGTCCTTCGACAGCGACTCCGGCGGTCCGTCGAGATAGACCCTGGCATTCGGCAGCTCACGCCGTCCCTTCGACGAGTACGTGAACAGCACGCCTATTCCACCGTCGATGTCGCTGAGCGAGTCCCGTGCTGTCGATCCTGCGTGCTTCGACAGCTCGTACAGCTCCTCCTTGCGCTCGCCGAGCGCCTTGGCGAACTGCTTGAGCAGCAGTGCGCGCTGATGGAAGGTCAGCTCGCCGAGGCTGCGCTGCCCGACCGTTCTGGCGTGCTCGAGCGCCGCGGCGAGATCGACTCCCCTCGTGCCGACGCGAGCGACGGGTTCGCCGGTCGACGCGTCGCAGACCGAGACGGTGTCTCCGTCGTCCTCGGGACGCCACCACGCGTCCCGGAGATAGCTGGGCAGGATTTCGGTCATTGCTCGCTCCCTCGGTCGATTGCGCGATCGGGATCCGACCGGTCTTGCTGGAAGGTGGTCACCGGTCTCATGCGGCACCACCCGATGCGGCGCCGACACGTTCGAGGATCACCGCTGTCCCCTGCCCGACGCCCACGCACATTGTTGCCAGGCCGAAGCGAGCGTTCTCGCGTTCCATGCGGCCGAGCAGGGTGACGAGGATGCGGCATCCGCTCGAGCCCAGCGGATGCCCGAGCGCGATCGCCCCGCCGTCGAGGTTCACCCGGTCGAGGTCGATCCCGAGCCGTCTGGCGGATGCCAGAGACTGCGTCGCGAACGCCTCGTTCAGTTCGACGGCGCCGATGTCGTCGATGGTCAGGCCGGCCCGCGCCAGCGCCTTCTGCGTGGCCGGCACCGGGCCGAGTCCCATGATCTCGGGAGCGAGCGCTGCCGATGCGGAGGCAACGATGCGCGCCCGCGGGGTGAGTCCATGGCGCTCGACGGCGGCACCGCTGGCAACCAGGACGGCGGAGGCGCCGTCGTTCAAGGAGCTCGAGTTGCCCGCCGTGACCACACCGTCCGCGGTCACGACGGGTCTCAGCGCGGCGAGCGCTTCCATCGTCGTGTCGCGCCGGGGTCCCTCGTCCGTCGTGATGATCCCCTCCATCGTCGGCACGGACACGATTTCCGGCGCGAATCGCCCGCCGTCGATCGCGTCGACCGCCCGGCGATGGCTGCGAAGGGCGAATGCGTCGGCATCTTCCCGAGTGATGCCGTCGAGGCGTGCGACCTCCTCCGCGGTCTCCAACATCGAGAACGTGGCCTTGTCTCGCGACGCCAGTCGCGGGTTGACGAAGCGCCAGCCGAGCGAGGTGTCGAACGTCGCGCCCGGCTTGCCCCACGCCTTCTCGGGTTTGGCCTGCACCCACGGGGCGCGGGTCATCGATTCCACTCCGCCCGCGACGATGAGGTCCGCGTCGCCGGCACGGATCGCCTGGCCGGCGAGCACGATCGCCGACATGCCGGAAGCGCACAGCCGGTTGACGGTGAGCCCAGGCACGGAGTCGGGCAACCCCGCAAGCAGCACGGCCATACGGGCGACGTTGCGGTTGTCCTCCCCCGCCTGGTTCGCGGCCCCGAGATAGACCTCGTCCAGTTCCTCTGCCGGCGCTCCGGACCGGGTCAGCACCTCACGCACGACGAGCGCCGCCAAGTCGTCGGGACGCACGCGGGCGAGGGAACCGCCGTAGCGGCCGACCGGGGTTCGCACCCCCGAGACGAGAAACGCTTCGGACATCGTCATCCTCGGTTCGCCAGCGGTTCGCCACTACCATGTGGGTGTCGGATGGGATTTCCCAACCGATCGGTCAGTAATGTTGCCACGTGGAGCGCGGGCGCGCAACGCCCGCACCGGCTCGTCGTGCACAGCGCCGCACGCGAGCCGCGCAAGGAGCGGATGCCGCGCATCCGCCCGTCGAAAGGGGAACCCCATGAGCGTGGCCGGCACGGCTGCACCGCACTGCGACCCGCCGACCCGTTCGCGTCGCGGCCGGCCCGGCCACGACCGGGAGCAGGTGCTCGTGGCGGCGGTCGCGCTCTTCAACGAAAAGGGATACGACGCCACCTCGGTCGCGGACCTCGCCGACCGGCTCGGTCTGACGAAGTCGGCGCTCTATCACCACTTCGAATCGAAGGAGGAGCTGCTCTCGCTGGCCCTGGACGAGGCGTTGGCCGGACTCGAGCGGGTCATCGACGAACCCGCGGCCCGAACCGGATCTGCGGCAGCGCAGCTCGCGCACGTCATCACCGGCGCGGTCACCGTGCTGATCGAGAAACTCCCGTACGTCACGCTGCTCCTTCGCGTGCGCGGCAACAGCCCCGTGGAGGCGGCGGCGCTGGAGCGGCGCCGTGAGTTCGACAGGCGGGTTGCCGACGTCGTGCGACGGGCGCAACGCGATGGACTGTTGCGGGACGACGTCGACGCATCCGTTGCCACCCGCCTTCTCTTCGGCATGGTCAATTCGCTCGTCGAGTGGTACAGGCCGGACGGGACCTTGGACGCGCACGCCATGGGCTCGATCGTGCTCGCAACGGCGCTCGACGGACTCAGGGCGCGCGGCGGATCCGTGGACGCCTCGGCGTCACCGCTCCGTTGAGCCACGGCTTCGGCCGCACACCGAAAGCATCGTGTGCAGGTGCATCCGCATGCCTGCTCTCCTGAGCATGCCCCTTTCGGGGGCAGCTGTGCTCCTCCTATGTTGTGGGGGACGACAACCCATCCCCCGAAGAGGGGGTGAACGAGAGGCGGAGCAATGGCGCAACCCAGGAAGTCGGAACGAGCGGGCGTCCACGTGAGAGGCCGGGCAGGAGCGATCGGTGGCGTCGCGGCGACCGCAGCACTGGCCATCGCGCTCACGCTCGTCGGTGCGAGCGGCGCACAGGCGCTGCCGTCCGGCGCCGCCTCCCAGGGGCAGAACGGTCAGGGGCAGAACGGCCAAGGCCAGGGCGGACACGGCCAGAACGGTCAGCTCGCGCCGCGCACCCAGTTTACGATGGCGCCGGACGGCTCCAGCGGAGCGACCCAGGGCGGCGACGGCATTCCGAACATCGACTCCGTCAAGAAGACCATCGCCACGTACTACGGCGACCCCGGCACGGGGATCGCGAACACCCAGTCCTCGCCGTACATCTCTGAGATGACCCGCATCGTCGCGCGAGCGACGTCGCAGCTCCGGCACACCTACGACAAGGCAGTGGCCAAGGGCGAAAAGCCCGCCATCGTGTTCGATGCCGACGACACAACGCTGTGGACCTACGACATGGAAGTCGGCGACATGCACTTCAACTACAACCCCGCCGAACAGGATGTCTGGGTGCAGGGCGAGAGATTCCCGGCCGTCCCCGGCATGGTCGCGTTCGTGAACCAGGCGGCAGCCATGGGATACACCGTGTTCGGCTTGACCGGACGAGCCGACAACCAGAAGGCAGCAACCCTCGGCAACCTCGCGAAGGTCGGCTACACGGCCTTCACGTCCGACGACTACTTCACGAAGTGGACAGGGCAGGGCGCGTCGCAGCAGCCGTCGTACATCACGTGTGCGACGACCAGCTGCACGACCGTCGAGTACAAGGCGCTCACGCGCAAGCACATCGAGCAGGATCTGGGATACACGATCACGCTCAGCGTCGGCGACCAGTGGTCTGACCTGCAGGGCGGATACGCGGACAGCATCCTGAAGCTGCCCAACCCCACGTACTATCTGCCGTCGCCCGACCTTCCCGGTCTCTCCGAGCCGAAGCTGGCGCCGCGCACTCACTTCACGATGAAGCCGGACGGCTCCAGCGGGGCGACGGAACCGGGTGACGGCATCCCGAACATCGACTCCGTGAAGAAGACCATCGCCACCTACTACGGCGACCCCGGCACGGGCATCTCGAACAAGACCGCCTCGCCCTACATCACCGAGATGAGGCGAATCGTCGGCCAGCAGATTCCGTCGGTGACCCAGCGGTGCCGTCTCGAGGCCGAGCAGCACCGCAACCCGGCCATCGTGCTCGATGCCGACGACACAACGCTGTGGACCTACGACATGGAAGTCGGCGACATGCACTTCAACTACAACCCCGCCGAACAGGATGTCTGGGTGCAGGGCGAGAAGTTCCCGGCCGTCCCCGGCATGGTCGCCCTCGAAGAGGCGGCGAAGAAGGCTGGTTGCACAGTGATCGGGCTCACGGGGCGAAACGACAACCAGAAGGCGGCAACGCTCGGCAACCTCGCGAATGTCGGCTACACCGGCTTCACGGCGGCGAACTACTACACGAAGTGGACGGGGGTCGGAACCTCCCAGCAGCCGTCGTACATCCACTGCGCAGCCGCGAGTTGCACCACCATCGAGTACAAGTCGCAGACCAGGGCCCACGTGGAGTCGGCAGCAGGCGGACGGTACGACATCGTTGCCAACTTCGGCGACCAGTTCAGCGACCTGATCGGCGGCCACGCTGACCGCACGATCAAGCTGCCGAACCCGACGTACTACCTGCCGTGACGATGACGGAGCGGGTCTGAGACGCCCCGCTCGTGCGGTGATCCCTCCGACGGTCCGGTGCTCCGACACCGGGCCGTCGGCGTGTTCCTCTCGTGCGCGCACGGCAGTGCGCCACGCTTATGGGGCGCGTCATGCGCCGCGGATGGCTGCGGCGGAGCAGTGTCCGATGCGCGCTGCCGCTCGAATCCGTCTCCTCGTCCTCCGATCGTGGACGCCGAAACCGTCAAGGAGTGTCCATGGACTGGACCGCGTTCGCCGACTTCGGAACGGCGATCGGAACGCTCGTGCTCGCCTTCGCGACGTTCGCGGCCACCCGGTCGGCGAATCGCTCGGCGCGGCTCGCGGAGAAGGCGCTCCTGGAAGGCCTTCGGCCGCTGCTGCTGCCCTCGAATTTCGGCGACGAGACGCAGAAGGTGCGGTTCCAGGACGGCCGCTGGCTCGTCGTGAAAGGCGGCCGCGCGAGCATGCAGATCAACGCGGCCTCCGTGGCGCTGGTCATGTCGGTGCGCAACGTCGGATCCGGTCTCGCCGTGTTGCACGGTTGGAGCATCCCGAAGGACCCTCAGGAGGCCCCGGCGGATCCCGCGGCCTTCCGCCGCCTCACCCGCGACATCTACGTGTCCACCCAGTACGTCGGATTCGTGCAGGTGGCCATCCGCGATCCGGAGTCCGAGGCGTACCGCACCGTCGTCGAGCGTGCGCGGAGCGAGGACTTCGTGCTCGTCGACGTCCTCTACGGCGACGCAGAGGGAACACAGCGCGTGATCAGCCGCTTCAGCGTGTCGAAGGGACCGGCGGAGCATCCATCCGACGACGGGGAGGAGTACTTCGTCACGGTGTCGCGGCACTGGAACATCGATCTTCCCTCGCCTCGCGGCTGACTCAGATGCGCCTGTCGGGCGGAGTCGCGCGGCTGAGCGGAGGTCCAGAGTACGGCACGGTGTGGCGATAGTCTGCACACCATGTCACATGCCCCCGCCCCGACGGGCGTGAGCGCTGCATCCGACGCCGCGCCCGCGCAACCCGCATCGTCCACACAGCCGGAGCCGCCGTCGTCGCGTCCAGCGAACCTTCCGCTGTCCAAGCGGCCGATCGACATCGTGTTCCTGGTGATCTTCGCGATCTTCATCGTCACGTGCATCATCAGCGACTCGGTAGAGGGACTCGGTCTCGACCAGGTGAAGGACTCCCCCAACATCCTCGTGCAGTGGAACTACTGGTACGCGTCGAACTTCGACCCGCTGTACCAGTCGCACCCGGTCTGGCTTCGGTTCATCAGCGGTACGTCGGCGTTCGTCTACGTCGCGTTCTACGTGCTTCTGATCATCTCGATCCTGCGGAAGTGGAACTGGATCCAGCTCCCGAGCGTCATCTACGCGACGATGATCATCTCACTGACCGGCATCCCGATCTTCGGCGTCGAGTTCTTCGGATCCGCCGCCGAACGTACCCCGAACCCGGGCGTGTTCCTCGCATTCAACCTGCCGTACATCGTCTTCCCGCTGCTGCTGCTCATCCGCATGCGCAAGCCGCTGCCTTTCACGCGCACGTTCTGAGCCTCCGCGCGAGACGCGCTCGACGGCCGATCGATCGTCTGTGCCGGCTTCACGGCTGCGCAGGCTGCCGCATGGAACGTCTTGTCCGGCTCGGACGTGATGAGGCTTCGACCGATGATTTCCGCAGAACCGACGACGAGACCCTGATGCCCATCAAGGGCACCAGGGTCTCGTCGGAGAGAGGTCGCGGTTACGCGAAGACCTTCACGCCGTTCGCCAGCTTGAACGTCGGCGCGATGACGATCGCGAAGAACGGCACGATGATGCGCAGGAAGTAGACGAGCGGCACGATGTGCCCGAAGTCGCCGATCGCGAAACCGACGACGGCGATGAGACCGAACAGCAGCGCCAGGCCGAAACCCTTCACCGTGCTGAGGAAGGGAGCGGCGAAGCCCACGCTGGCGATCACGATGCCGACGTCCACGACGAACGGCTGCCAGGCGCCCGTGTTGCCGAGCGCTACGCCCGCCACGATCCAGGCGGCGATGGCGACGAGCCAGAACACCACGAACACGGCACCGGCGATGCGCTTGTCGAGTTCGCCCTTCGGCGGCCGAGCAGTCATCTTCGAGTAGTCCTTCCGAAGGCGGTTGTCCCCGTCGGGGACACCGGACGAGGGGCCGAACGGCCTCCTCGATAGTACCGCCGGACAAGGCTCCCCGAGCGCGACGGACGGCACAGCAGGCTGTCCGGCGCCCCCGATACGGTGGAGCTCATGTACACCAGCTACGTCGCGATCGGCGACAGCTTCACCGAAGGCGTCGGCGACGATCTCCCTGACGGCAGGGTCCGCGGATGGGCGGATCTGGTCGCCACCGGGCTGGCCGCCGCTGCCGGTGAACCGGTGCTCTACGCCAACCTGGCGATCCGTGGTCGCAAGCTCGGCCCCATCGTCGGCGAGCAACTGAATGCCGCGATCGCGTTGCATCCACAGCTGCTCAGCATCAACGGCGGCGGCAACGACATCATGCGTCCGCGGGTCTCCGTCGACGACGTCGCTTCGCAGACCGCGGTCGCGGTCGGCAAGGCAGTGGATGTCGGCATCCACGTGCTGCTGCTCAGTGGTGCGAATCCGAGCGACAACCTGCCCGGCGGGCGAACGGTACAGCGTCGAGGTGACGAGCTCGCGGACCGGGTGCGCGCCGCGGTCCCCGATCATGGTGTGACCTTCGTCGACAACTTCGCCGACGAAGGGCTGCGCGACCTGCGGTACTGGTCTCTCGACCGGCTACATCTGAACGCCTTCGGGCACGCCAGGGTGGCGTCCAACGTGCTGCGCGCCCTCGACGTTCCCGTGCCGGATTCGTGGCGCGTCGACGAGGTCGCCGCGCAGGAGCCGCTCGGCAGACGCCGGCCGTCGCTCGCCTACTACCGCGAGTACGTGCTCCCCTGGATCGGCCGTCGCCTCACCGGGCGCTCCTCCGGTGACGGGCGCAGCGCCAAGTTCCCGGCATTGGCCCCGGTCGACCCCGACATCGTCTGCTGACTCGGCCGATCGGGTGCCCGCACGTCGTCGAGACGGGAGGCGGATCCGGACCCGTTCCTGCACCGTAAACTCGCAGGCGTGACGACGGTGTACGACGCGGCGGGCGGGGCATCCGGACTTCTGAGCCTCGCGGCGGCCTGGCACGAAAGAGTCATGGCCGACGAGGTCGTGAGCCACGCGTTCAGCCACGGCTACCGCGATGACCACATCGAGCGTCTCGCGGCGTACTGGGGCGAGGCGCTCGGCGGTCCGCGCGATTACACGTCCCGGTACGGGGACGAGACCGGGGTCGTGCGGCTGCACAGCGGCAACGGGCTGCACGAAGAGATGAACCAACGTGCCATCGACTGCTTCGATCGTGCCTTGGCGGATATCGGCCTGGACGCCGACGAACGGCTGCGCGCGGTTCTCCACGACTACTGGTCGTGGGCTACGACCACCGAGATGTATCGATATCACGCATCGGCCGACGATGTTCCGCAGGGGCTCGCCGTGCCGCACTGGTCCTGGGAGGGGCTCGTCGAGGCGTGAGCCCCGGCCGGGAAGGACGCGCATGATCTTCGAGGATCGACTGGATGCGGGTCGGAGACTGGCCGCCGCATGCGCGCAGTATCGAGGGCGCTGGCCGCGCGCGATCGTGCTCGGGATCCCGCGAGGCGGGGTACCCGTCGCGGTACCCGTCGCACAGGCGCTGAACGCCCCGCTCGATGTGATCCTGGTGCGCAAACTGGGCTTCCCACGCAACGAGGAGGTCGCCATGGGCGCCATCGGCGAGGGAGTCCGGGTGCTCGACGACGGCCTGATCCGCATCATGGGCGTCACGGACGACGAACTGGAACGCGTCGAGGACCGCGAACAGCGTGAGCTCGAGCGGAGGGTGCGCAGCTACCGGGAGGGACGGCATCCGCTCGAGCTGGGCGGCACGACGGCCGTCATCGTCGACGACGGGCTCGCGACCGGGTCGACCGCTCGCGCGGCGTGCGCTGTCGTGCGCGCCAAGGGTGCGGCATCCGTCGTGCTCGCGGTGCCCGTCGCGCCCCCGGACTGGGAGCCGCAGCCGGGAGTGGACGCCGACACCTTCGTCTGCGTCGCCCGTCCGCACGGATTCTTCGCGATCGGTCAGTGGTACCACGACTTCACGCAGACGACGGATGCCGAGGTGCGGGCCGCGCTCGACGCCGCTGGTTGAGCCTGGCGGCTCCGGCACGGCGTCCCGGTGCCCGATGCCGGACGTCGCATGCGGGACCCGGAGATGCGAAACGCCCCGCCGGAGACCGGTCGAGGCGTTTCGCAGGAGCGACGCGCTACTTGAGCGCCGCGTACGCGGGCGCTGCCTCGTTGTGCACGTCGCCGACGACGTGCACGCGCACGTCGTTCGTGGAGCCGGAGATTCCGGGCGGGGACCCGGAGATGACGACGACCTTGTCGCCGACCTGGGCGAGGCCCCGGCCGATGAGCACGTCGTCGACCTGGCCCATCATCTGGTCGGTGTGCGTCACCCGGTCGACGAGGAACGACTCGATGCCCCAGGTGAGCGAGAGGCGACGACGGATGTTCTCGTTGGTGGTGAACGCCTTCATCGGGATCTTCGACCGGAGCCGCGACATGCGGCGCGCAGAGTCGCCCGACTCGGTGAAGACGCAGAGGAACTTGGCGTCGACGAAGTCGGCGACCTCTGCAGCGGCGAGCGTGATCGCGCCGCCCTGCGTGCGCGGTTTCGTGCCGAGCGGCTGAATGCGGTCGAGGCCGTGGTCCTCGGTCGACTCGATGATGCGAGCCATCGTCTGCACGGTGACCACCGGGTACTCCCCCACGCTCGTCTCGCCGGAGAGCATGACAGCGTCGGTGCCGTCGAGCACGGCGTTGGCGCAGTCGGATGCCTCTGCGCGCGTCGGCCGCGGGCTCGTGATCATCGACTCGAGCACCTGCGTTGCGACGATGACCGGCTTCGCCATGCGGCGGGCGATCTCCACGGCGCGCTTCTGCACGATCGGCACCGCCTCGAGCGGGAGCTCGACTCCGAGGTCGCCGCGGGCGACCATGATCGCATCGAACGCGTCGACGATCTCCTCGAGGGCGTCGACCGCCTGCGGCTTCTCGACCTTGGCGATGACGGGAAGGCGGCGGCCTTCCTCCTCCATGATCTCGTGCACGCGCACGATGTCCGACGCGTCGCGCACGAACGACAGCGCGATGTAGTCGGCGCCGAGCTTGAGACCCCAGCGCAGGTCCGCCTCGTCCTTCTCGCTGAGCGCCGGGACGTTCACGGCGACGCCGGGGAGGTTGATGCCCTTGTTGTTGGAGACTGGTCCGGGCACGACCACCTGGGTCTTCACGCGCACGCCGTCGGTCTCCAGAACGCGCAACGTGACCTTGCCGTCGTCGATGAGAAGCGGATCCCCTGGCTTCACGTCCTGGGGCAGCCCCTTGAACGTCGTCGAGGAGACCTCCTTGTTGCCGAGGATGTCCTCCGTCGTGATGGTGAAGATGTCGCCCTCGGCGAGGTCGTAGGGTCCGCCCTCGAACTTGCCCAGACGGATCTTCGGCCCCTGCAGGTCCACCATCACGGCGACGGCGCGGCCGGAGTCCTCGGACGCACGGCGCACGTTGGCGTAGACCGCCTCGTGCACGTCGTAGCTGCCGTGGCTCAGGTTCATGCGGGCGACGTCGACGCCCGCATCGATGATGGCTCGGATGTTTTCATAGCTGGACGTGGCGGGACCCAGCGTGGCGACGATCTTGGCTCGTCTCATTGCTTTTCTTTGTACTCCGTAGATGTGTGCGCATTCGCGCGTGATTCGGCCACATGGGCCTGGGTCGCGAGCGCTAGATCGTGATCCCGCGGTCGGTCGGCTTGATAGGCGAGGGCAGAACGGTGTCTCCTTCAAGATACCGGTCGACGGCAGCCGCTGCAGCCCGGCCCTCTGCGATGGCCCACACGATGAGCGACTGGCCGCGCCCCGCGTCGCCCGCAACGAACACGCCGGGCTCCTGGGTCTGGTAGTCCCCGTCGCGCACCACGTTGCCGCGCTGATCGAACGGCGTCCGGAGCTGGTCGGTGAGCGTGTCCTGCTCGGGGCCGGTGAATCCGAGGGCGAGGAGGACGAGGTCCGCTGGGATCTCGCGCTCGGTTCCGGCCTTCGGCACCCGGCGTCCGTCGAGGTACTCGGTCTCGGCGACACGCACGGCCACGACCTCGCCGACGTCATTGCTGACGAATTCGACGGTGGAGGCGAGGAACTCGCGCTTCCCGCCCTCTTCGTGAGCGGTCTGCACTTCGAACAGGGTCGGCGTCATCGGCCACGGCTGGTGCTCCGGACGCTCCGACGGGGGCTGGGTGCCGATCGCGAGGTTCGTGACGGACGCGGCCTTCTGACGGTGAGCCGTGCCGATGCAGTCGGCACCGGTGTCGCCGCCCCCGAGAACGACGACATGCTTGCCCTCGGCCGTGATCTGCGTGGGAACGTGGTCGCCCGCACCGGCGCGGTTCTGCTGAACGAGGTACTCCATGGCGAAGTGCACGCCTGCGAGGTCACGACCGGGGATCGGCAGGTCGCGCGGCACCATTGCGCCCGTCGCGATGACGACCGCGTCGTAACGCGCCTTGAGGTCGGCCCAGCTGATGTCGACACCGATGTTCACACCGGCGCGGAACCGGGTGCCCTCCGCCGTCATCTGCGCGAGACGCGACTCGATGTGCTTCTTCTCCATCTTGAAATCAGGGATTCCGTACCGCAGCAGGCCGCCGATGCGGTCGTCGCGCTCGTAGACCGCGACGGTGTGTCCGGCACGGGTGAGCTGCTGGGCGGCTGCGAGTCCGGCAGGACCGGATCCCACGACGGCCACCGTCTTGCCGGTGAGACGCTGCGGCGGATGCGGCTGCACCCATCCGTTTGCCCACGCCTGATCGATGATGTCGTGCTCGATCTGCTTGATCGTGACGGCCGGCTGGCTGATCCCCAGCACGCACGAGTCCTCGCAGGGCGCAGGGCAGAGGCGCCCGGTGAACTCCGGGAAGTTGTTCGTGGCGTGCAGACGCTCGATGGCCTGACGGCCCTCGCCGCGCCACATGAGGTCGTTCCATTCCGGAATCAGGTTGCCCAGCGGGCATCCCTGATGGCAGAACGGCACACCGCAGTCCATGCAGCGGCCCGCCTGGCGACGGAGCTGAGTCGGATCGCCGGCCTCGTAGACCTCTTTCCAGTCCATCAGACGCACGGAGACCGGCCGCCGCTTGGGCAGCTCGCGCTCCGTGACCTTGAGGAAGCCCTTCGGGTCAGCCACGGAATACTCCTCTGTCACAGGGCAGGAAGCCCTTCGGGTCAGACAGACTCATCCGCCGGTCACCTCCATGATGCGGTTCCACACGATGTCGCCGTCGGGGTCGAGTCCCTCGTCGACAGCGTTCTTGCGGGTTTCGAGCACCGCCGCGTAGTCACGCGGCAGCACCTTGGTGAAGCGGGCGGATGCCGTCTCGGAGTCGGCCAGCAGCCCCTTCGCAACGACAGAGTCGGTCTCCGCGACGTGCTGTTCGAGCAGGTCGCGCACGATCTCGATGTCGCCGCTGCCGAGGGCGGAGAGCTCCAGCTCGCCGCTCGCCAGAGACTCGCGGTTCACCCGTTCTTCGCGCAGGTCGAGGATGTAGGCGGTTCCACCTGACATGCCTGCTCCGAGGTTGCGGCCCGTCGTGCCGAGAATCAGCGCCAGACCACCGGTCATGTACTCGAGGGCGTGATCTCCCACGCCTTCGACGACCGCCGTCGCACCGGAGTTGCGCACGAGGAACCGTTCGCCGACCGTGCCGCGGATGAACATGCTGCCCTGCGTCGCGCCGTAGCCGATCACGTTGCCGGCGATGACGTTCCGTTCGGCAGGGAACACGCTCGAGCGGTCGGGACGCACCACGATCCGTCCGCCGGAGAGACCCTTGCCGACATAGTCGTTCGAGTCGCCCTCCAGGCGCAGCGTGATGCCGCCCGGCAGGAATGCACCGAAGGACTGGCCGGCGGATCCGGTGAGGGTCACGTCGATCGATCCAGCGGGCAGTCCGTGCTCGCCGTGACGCAGGGTGACCTCGTGGCCGAGCATCGTGCCGACCGCGCGCTCCGTGTTGCGGATCGGCAGCGACAGCTCGATGCTGCCCCCGTGGTCGAGCACGTCGGCAGCCTTCTCGATGAGCTGGTTGTCGAAGTGCTTCTCGAGTTCGTGGTCCTGCGACCGGCGGTTCCTGCGCGGAGCGTCCTCGTCGAAGACGGGTCCGTGCAGCACCGGATCCAGGTCGAGGCCGGACGCCTTCCAGTGCTCGATGGCACGGTCGACGTCGAGCATCTCGACGTGACCGACAGCTTCCTCGATGGAACGGAATCCGAGAGCCGCCAGGTACTCGCGCACCTGCTCGGCGATGAACTCGAAGAAGGTGACGACGAACTCCGGCTTGCCGGTGAAACGGCTGCGGAGCACAGGGTTCTGCGTTGCGACACCCACCGGACACGTGTCCAGATGGCAGACGCGCATCATGACGCATCCGGAGACGACGAGCGGAGCGGTGGCGAAGCCGAACTCCTCTGCGCCGAGCAGGGCACCGACGATGACGTCGCGTCCGGTCTTCAGCTGTCCGTCGACCTGAACGACGACGCGGTCGCGCATGCCGTTGAGCATGAGCGTCTGCTGCGTCTCCGCCAGGCCGAGCTCCCACGGCGTTCCCGCGTGCTTGAGCGAGTTGAGCGGGCTGGCGCCCGTTCCGCCGTCGTGACCGGAGACGAGGATGACGTCGGCCAGCGCCTTCGCGGTACCGGCCGCCACAGCGCCGATGCCCGTCTCGCTCACGAGCTTGACGTGCACGCGAGCCTGCGGGTTCGCTCGCTTCAGGTCGTAGATGAGCTGCTTGAGGTCTTCGATCGAATAGATGTCGTGGTGCGGCGGGGGCGAGATGAGTCCGACACCGGCGGTCGCGTGGCGGGTGCGGGCCACCCACGGATACACCTTCGCCGGTGGCAGCTGTCCGCCCTCGCCCGGCTTGGCGCCCTGCGCGAGCTTGATCTGCAGATCCGTCGCGTGCGTGAGGTACATGCTCGTCACGCCGAACCGGCCGGACGCGACCTGCTTGATGGCGCTGCGCCGCTCCGGATCGAGAAGGCGGTCGATGTCCTCGCCGCCCTCGCCCGTGTTGGACTTCGCTCCCAGGCGGTTCATCGCGACGGCCAGCGTCTCGTGCGCCTCCCGGGAGATGGATCCGTAGCTCATCGCACCGGTCGAGAACCGCTTCGCAATCGAGGAGACCGACTCGACCTCCTCGATCGGTACGGGCGGCCGAACGTCGGTGCGCAGCGAGAACATGCCACGCAGCGTCATGAGCTGCTCGGCCTGGTCGTCGACGAGATCCGTGTACTCGCGGAAGATGTCGTACCGACGGTTGCGTGTCGAGTGCTGTAGACGGAACACCGTGTCAGGGCTGAAGAGGTGGGGAGCGCCGTCGCGACGCCACTGATACTCGCCTCCCGTGGACATCCGCTCGTGAGCCAGTACTGCGCCCTCTTCGGGATACGCGGACAGGTGCCGTGCCAGGTTCTCGGCGGAGATGACGTCGATGCCGACGCCGCCGAGCTTCGAGGAGGTTCCCGTGAAGTACTGGTCGACGAAGTCCTGCGCGAGGCCGACGGCCTCGAAGGCCTGGGCGCCCGCATACGACGAAACGGTGGAGATGCCCATCTTCGACATGATCTTCAGCACGCCCTTGCCGAGCGCCTTGATCAGGTTCTTCACGGCCTTCTCGCTGGAGATGCCGGTGATCATGCCGCTGCGCACGAGGTCCTCGCACGTCTCCATGGCGAGGTACGGGTTGACCGCGCTCGCACCGTAGCCGATCAGCAGGGCGACGTGGTGCACCTCCCGCACGTCACCGGCCTCGACGACCAGACCGACCTTGAGTCGGTTCTCGGTGCGGATGAGGTGGTGGTGCACGGCGGACAGCATGAGCAGCGACGGGATCGGCGCCAGGTCCTTGTTGGAGTCGCGGTCGCTCAGCACGATGAACTTCGCACCGTCGGCGATGGCCTGGCTGACCTCCTCGCACATGGCCTCGAGGCGGCGCTCCATGGCATCCTTGCCCGCATCGAAGCGGTAGAGGCCGTGGATGGTCACCGTCGTGGAATGCCCGGGCCGCGGGTCGATGTGCTGGATCTTGGCCAGCTCGTCGTTGTCGATCACCGGGAAGTCGAGCACGACCTGGCGCGTGTGCTCCGGGCCGGGTTCGAGCAGGTTGAGCTCTGGGCCGAGGCCGAGGCTGAGGGAGGTGACGACCTCTTCGCGGATCGAGTCCAGCGGCGGGTTCGTGACCTGCGCGAACTGCTGCGTGAAGTAGTCGAACAGGAGGCGCGGCTTGGTGGCCAGCACGGCGATCGCCGTGTCGGATCCCATCGCACCGATCGGCTCTGCCCCGGTCTTCGCCATGGGCGAGAGAAGGATCCGCACCTCCTCCTCCGTGTACCCGAACGTGCGCTGACGTCGGGTCACCGAGGCCGGCGTGTGCACGATGTGCTCGCGCTCCGGGAGGTCTTTGAGGTGGATGCGCCCGGCATCCAGCCACTCGCCGTACGGCTCCGCAGACGCGAGGGACGCCTTGATCTCGTCGTCCTCGATGAGCCTGCCCTCGACGGTGTCCACGAGGAACATCTTGCCCGGGCGCAGACGGCCCTTGCGGACGACCCGGCTGGGGTCGATGTCGAGCACGCCCGTCTCGCTGCCGAGTACGACGAGTCCATCGTCGGTGACGAGGTAGCGGCCGGGACGCAGACCGTTGCGGTCGAGCGTCGCACCGACGAGGGAACCGTCGGTGAACACGAGCGCGGCCGGTCCGTCCCACGGCTCCATGAGCATCGAGTGGTACTCGTAGAACGCCCGGCGCGCCGGGTCGATCTCCGTCTGCTTCTCCCACGCCTCAGGGACCATCATCATGACGGCGTGCGGCAGGGAGCGGCCGCTCAGCGTGAGTAGCTCGACGACCTCGTCGAAGGACGCGGAGTCGCTCGCCCCCGGTGTGACGATCGGATACAGCGGGCGAAGGTTGCCGAGCAGGTCGCTGTGCAGCTGGGTCTGGCGCGCGCGCATCCAGTTGCGGTTGCCCTGCACCGTGTTGATCTCGCCGTTGTGCGCGATCATGCGGAACGGTTGCGCGAGCGGCCACGACGGGAACGTGTTGGTGGAGTATCGCGAGTGCACGAGCGCGAGCTTGGACGCGAATCGCTCGTCAGACAGGTCGGGATAGAACGGCTCCAGCTGGAGCGTCGTGACCATGCCCTTGTAGACGAGAGTGCGCGCAGACAGCGATGCGAAGTACACGTCGAGTTCGCGTTCCACGCGCTTGCGGAGGCGGAACGTGAGCCGATCGAGCGCTATGCCCGACAGCGGTGCGCCGTTCTCGCCCGTGCGCTCCGAGTCGACGTACAGCTGCTCGATCGCCGGCATCGCCTGCCGCGCGAGGTTGCCGACCTCGTCAGGGCGCACAGGGACCGGGCGCCAGCCGAGGACGCGGAGACCCTCTTCGTCGGCGATCTTCTCGATCGCTGCCTTGACGGGAGTGCGCTCCGACTCGTCGATCGGCAGGAACGCGTTGCCGACGGCGTAGCGTCCGACGGCGGGAAGGTCGAACTCGGCGACCGCGCGCAGGAAGGCGTCGGGGATCTGCGTGAGGATGCCAGCACCGTCACCGGTGCCCGCGTCCGAGCCGACGGCGCCACGGTGCTCGAGGTGCCGCAGCGCGTTCAGCGCGTGGTCGATGATGTCGTGCCCGGCCGTTCCGCGCAGCGTCGTGACCATGGCCAGACCGCAGGCGTCGCGCTCGGCGCTCGGGTCGTAGAGACCTTGAGCGTCGGGCACGGTACTGAACCGGGAAAACGGGGGGCGCTGCGCCATGGGTACCGTCCTCACATCGATGAAGGGTGCGGGACGACGTCGGCCCGTGGACAGGGAAAGTGTTCCGTGCTGTCCGCCCTGTGAGGTCGGATGCACGACAAGTGAACTGCCGGGTTCGCCGTTAGTGCCTGGAATCAGCCGGCAGAGCTTGTGGCTGCGGCCTTGGCTTCAGCCGATCCGCTGTCGTTCGAGGCGTCGTCTTCGTCGTTGCCCTCGTCGTCCGGATCGGTGTCGAACGAGTCTACCGCAGCGTCGCCTTTCTTCCATTCGCGGCCGGGGCGGTACACGCTGAGCTCGAGGCCGGGGTGCCGCCTGGACTGCACGATGAAGAGCACGATGCCGAGCACGAAGGCGAGGATGGCGGCCCACACGTTGAACGGGATGCCGAGGAACGAGTACTCGCTCGGGTCGATGCGGATGGACTCGAGGTAGCTGCGGCCCAGGCCGTACCACATCAGATAGCCGGCGAACATCTTGCCCCACCGCCACTGGAAGCGCTTCTCCAGCGCGATGAGCACCAGGACGCCCACCACGTTCCAGATGATCTCGTAGAGGAAGAGCGGCTGGAACAGGGTGCCGTCCGGAAGTCCCGTCGGGAACGCCGTGTTCGTGCTCTCGATCTGGAGACCCCAGGGCAGATCGGTCGGAAGTCCGTACAGCTCGTGGTTGACGTAGTTGCCGAGGCGGCCGATGGCCTGGGCGAGAAGGAGGCCGGGGGCGAGGGCATCCGCGAAGGAGAGGAAGCGTACGCCGGTCTGACGGCTCGCGATCCAGGCGCCGATGCCGCCGCCGATCAGCGAGCCGAAGATGGCGTTGCCGCCCTCCCAGATGAAGAAGATGCGCCATGGGTTGGCACCGGGGTAGAAGTAGTCGTCCGGATGCGTGAACACGTGGTAGAGCCGTGCACCCAGGAGCCCGAGCACGACGGCCCAGATGAGGAAATCGATGACGACCCCGGGCTCGCCCCCGCGCTTGGTGAGGCGGCGCGACGTCCAGAGCGTTGCGACGATGATGCCGACCAGGATGATCAGCGCATACGTCTTGATGTCCCAGTGCAACCCGAACAGGTCGATCGGGATCGACTGCCAGGACGGCGGCGGGCTCGGAATGCTGAGCGGTGCGATCACCTGTCGGGTTCCCTTTCGTTCGGACGACGGGCGTCATCCGTCTCGACGTCATGCTGAGGCCACGGCCTCGGCCAACATAGTCTAGGAGCTTAGGAGAAGAGGCTCAGTCGAGCCGGTCGCGCCAGGATCGTGAACGACCGATCTCGCGCAGCCGGGACGCCGGTCCCTGTGGTCATTCTCAGCCGGCGATGCCGGCGGCGAGGTCCTTCGTGGCGTCGATGACGCCGGCCACTCCGCCCTCGCCGAGCGCGCGGACCAGCGCAGTTCCCACGATGGCACCGTCGGCATACCCGACGACCTCGCGGACCTGGTCGCCGTTCGAGATGCCGATGCCGACGCAGACCGTCTGCGCGTCGACGGTGCGGAGCCGCGAGACGAGCGTGCGGGCCGCCGCATCCACATCGGACCGCTCCCCCGTGATGCCCATGGTCGACACGGCGTAGACGAATCCGCGCGAGGAGTCCGCCGCCATCCGCAGCCGCTCGTCGCTCGAGGTGGGAGCGGCCAGGAACACCCGGTCGAGGCCGGCACGATCGCTGGCGGCGATCCAGTCCGCTGCCGAGTCCGGCGTGACGTCGGGCGTGATCAGTCCGCTCCCGCCGGCGGCGGCGAGCTCATCGGCGAACCGGTCGAGCCCGAACTGCACGACAGGGTTCCAGTAGGTCATGACGAGTGCCGGCACGTCCACCCTCGAGCGGATCTCCCGCACGGCCGTGAAGACGTCGCGAACCCGGAATCCGGCGTGCAGGGCCTGCTGCGTCGCCGCCTGGATGACCGGACCGTCCATGACCGGGTCGGAGTACGGCAGGCCGAGCTCGAGCACGTCGGCTCCGTTCTCGGCCATGGCGACTGCGGCGTCGATGCTCGTGCCGAGGTCGGGGAATCCGATCGGCAGGTAGCCGACGAGGGCGCCACCGCGTGCGGCCTTCGCCGCGTGGATCGCCGTCTCCGCGTGCGCGAGGACCGTGGCGTCGCTCATGTCTGGTTTCCGTTCTCGTCGAGAAGGTCGAAGTATGCGCCGGCCGTCTGCACGTCCTTGTCGCCGCGACCGGACAGGTTCACCAGGATGACGGCGTCCGGTCCGAGCCGCTTTCCGAGGTCGATCGCGCCCGCCAGGGCGTGCGACGACTCGATCGCCGGGAGGATGCCTTCGGTGCGACTGAGCAGCCGGAACGCCTGCATCGCTTGGTCGTCGGTGATCGGCAGGTAGCTGGCGCGTCCGATGTCGCGCAGCCAGGCGTGCTCGGGTCCGACGCCCGGATAGTCGAGGCCGGCCGAGATCGAATGCGACTCCATGGTCTGACCGTCTTCGTCCTGCAGCACATACGTCTTGGTGCCGTGCAGGATTCCAGGGGTCCCCTCGCTGAGCGTCGCGCCGTGCTCTCCGGTCTCGATGCCGTGGCCGCCCGGCTCGAAGCCGTACAGCTGCACGTCTGGATCGTCGAGGAAGGCGTGGAAGATGCCGATCGCGTTGGATCCGCCTCCGACGCACGCGGCGACGGCGTCAGGAAGGCGTCCGGTGAGGTCGAGGACCTGCTGGCGGGCCTCCTCGCCGATCACCTTGTGGAAGTTGCGCACCATCGTCGGGAACGGATGCGGACCGTTCACCGTGCCGAGCAGGTAGTGCGTGGTGTCCGCGTTGGCGACCCAGTCTCGGAAGGCCTCGTTGATGGCATCCTTCAGCGTGCGCGAACCGGTCTTGACCGGCACGACCTCTGCGCCGAGAAGGCGCATGCGGGCCACATTGAGCGCCTGGCGCTTCGTGTCGACCTCACCCATGTAGATGGTGCACGACATGCCGAAGAGAGCGGCCGCCGTTGCCGTGGCGACACCGTGCTGGCCGGCTCCGGTCTCGGCGATGAGCCGGGTCTTGCCGAGTCTGCGAACGAGCAGCGCCTGGCCGAGCACGTTGTTGATCTTGTGCGAGCCCGTGTGGTTGAGATCCTCGCGCTTGAGGATGATGCGCGCGCCGCCGGCGTGCTCCGCGAACCGCGGAACCTCGGTGATGATCGACGGACGACCGGTGTACGTGGCGTGCAGGCGGGCGAGCTCCTCGGCGAAGCCGGGATCCTGCTGGGCAGCTTCGTACTCTGCTGACAACTCGTCGAGCGTGGCGATGAGCGACTCCGGCATGTACCTGCCGCCGTAGTCGCCGAAGTCGGGACCGCTCTGGTCGCGTAGGGCCATGGTCACTTCCTGGAGGATGGGCCGGTCTTCACAACCGGCACGGAACGTACGGGTTCTTGTCAGACCGCAAGGAATTCGGCGAGCCTGGCCATCGGATCGCCCGTGACGAGCGCTTCGCCTACCAGCACGACGTCTGCACCCGCCTCGCGGTAGTGCGCGACGTCGGCCGGGCCGAGCACCGCCGACTCGGCGACGCGCGTGACACCGGACGGGATGCGGTCGGCGAGCGTTCCGAAGAGGTCGCGGTCGAGCTCGAACGTGTCGAGGTCGCGGGCGTTCACCCCCACGAGCGACGCGCCGGCGTCGAGTGCCCTCGACACCTCGTCAGCCGAATGCGTCTCGACCAGAGCGGCCATGCCGAGCTCGGTGGCCAGGTCGTGCAGCGCCACCAGCGTCGGCTGGTCGAGTGCGGCCACGATGAGCAGCACGATGTCGGCTCCGGCGGCTCGCGCCTCGTACACCTGGTACGGGTCCGCGATGAAGTCCTTGCGCAGCACAGGGATGCCGACGGCCGCACGGACGGCCCTGAGGTCGTCCAACGACCCGAAGAACTGGCGCTGCTCCGTCAGTACGCTGATCGCGCTGGCACCGGCCTGCTCGTACACGGATGCCAGTGCAGCGGGATCCGGGATGTCGGCAAGGCGTCCGCGCGACGGGCTCGCGCGCTTGACTTCTGCGATGATCTTGACGCGGTCCACAGGCGCGAGCGCCGACAACGCGTCGATCGCCGGCGCCGCGGCGGCCGCAGCGGCCATCACGTCGTCGATGGGCGACTCGAGGGCCCTGGCGCGGGCATCCTCGACGGACCCGCCGACGAGTTCAGCGAGCAACACGGAGCTCAGTGGCCCTTCGGCTGGTACTTGGGGCCCTTCACGCCGTAGCCGGCCCTGGCCATGATGCCGCCGACGATCGGTCCGATGATCACGACGACGGCGGACCCGACGACGACCCACGGCTGCTCGAACCAGAAGGCGAACGTGCCGACGATGACGCCGATCAGCATGATGATGACGGCCGTCCATGCGGCCGGCGAGTGACCGTGGCCCGGATCCGAGGACTCAGCGCTCATGACTCTCTTTTCGCTCTGGGGGTGGGGATTGTTCCCATTCTATCGAACGGGCGGGGTGCCGCCGTCGGCCTCGCCATCGGCTTCAGATGCGTCGACTTCTGCCTCTCCGGCCGCCGGATCGTCGGCGGCCGGATCGTCGGTATCCGTCGGGTCGTCGCCCCGGCTGAGCTCGTCCCAGTCGTCGATGGCCGCGTCCCTGGCCCGCGCACGCTGATCCGCGGCTGACAGCTGGTCGTCGTCCTCGGCGTTCGCAGCCGAGTCGTCCTGATGGATCGGCGCCGAGGCATCCTGCGTCGCACCGTACCGACGGGACGCGGTCGGCCAGCGGTGCGCGGTGACGGCAGCGGCGATCGCGGCCAGGGCGAGAACGATGCCGGCGACGAGCGCGACGGCGGGCCAGGCAGTGGCATCCGCACCGGCGATCACGGCGCGCACGCCAGCGTCTCCTGCGATGCCGGTCGCCTTCGTCACGACCGTAATGCCGGTGGCGGCGGGATCGACCATGGCCGATGCCACCGATCCGATGATGCTGGCGGCCAGCACGATCCCGAGAACGGCCAGCACGTACCGCAGCACCCGGCCGGCGAGGGCGAGGGCGCCGCCGAACGCGACACCGGCGAGGGAGAGTGCCGCGATCGCGGGCGCGGCATCCGCTCCGGACACCGTGAGCGTGCCGGAGTGCCCGGATGCCGCGGTGAGGT